>NZ_BAAAYX010000003.1:0-31869 GCF_039536605.1 Microlunatus aurantiacus | reverse complement strand
GACGGTCACCACCCGGGGTGGGGGGAGTCCGCGGTCCGCGCAGGCGGCGCGGACGCCGTCGAGCCGGTGTTCGGCGAAGAAGAGCACCCGGTCGTCATCGGGCCACGCGTAGCCGAGTCGGCGGTGACCGGCAGCGGCCAGGTGCTCGACCTGGAGCCGGCCGGTCAGGGCGATGCTGGACTCGAAGTCGCCGCCGTCGACCCCGGAGATGAGCACCAGCTCTGCACCGCTGCGCTGGATCGCGGTGCGGTCGGCGTCGCTGAAGGTGTCGTACGCGAGCACCGCGGCCGGGGTGACCGACTTCCAGAGCTCGGTGATCGGGCGGTCGCGGACCTGCGGGTGGATGACGAAGGTGAGGTCGTGCCGCGCGAACGCCTGCGACAGCTCGTCCAGCAGGCTGGCCACCCCGAGCCCGATGGGCCAGTCGGGCAGCAGCATCACGACCACGTCGGACCGGCCGCTGACCAGCATCCGCGCGGCCGCGGACGGGGTGTAGCCGAGCTCGTCGGCGGCGGTCAGCACGCGCTGCCGGGTGGTCTCGGGGATCGCCTGGCGTGGGTTGTTGTTCAGCACGTAGCTGACGGTTGCCTGGGACACGCCGGCCCGGCGGGCGACGTCGGTGGCGGTCGGACGCTTCGCCCGCCCGGCCCGACCCACACCCTCACCTGAACTTGTCGACGTTGCCATGCCGACGATCATGCCCTACCATCACTTATACGCACAACTGATACGTATCAGTGACGCCAGAAGTATCGCGAGCACTGATGTCCGACCGACTGGAGGAACCACCCATGCCCGAGGCCGCCACCGACCTCATCACCAGCCTGCAGAGCCAGGAGGAGGAGCTGGTCCTCGACTCCTTCGATCACACCGATGCCTGGACCCTCGGTGCCGGGCTGGTCGAGGTCGCCCGGGCCGCCGGCCACGCCGTGGGGATCGACATCCGCCGCTCGGGTCTGATCCTGTTCCGCGGGTCCCTGCCCGGGATCACGGCAGACCAGGAGAGCTGGATCGCCCGCAAGGCCGCGCTCGTGCTGCGGATGGAGTCCAGCAGCGCCCTCGTGGCGGCCCGGCTGGCGGCGGCCGGTGTCGACGCCGCTGCGATCGGCTGGCTGGGTGCGGACTACGCGATCACCGGCGGGTCGTTCCCGGTCCGCGTCCGGGGGGCCGGGGTGGTCGCCGCCGTCACGGCGTCCGGACTCTCGTCCGCCGAAGACCACGACCTGGTGGTCGCGGGCCTCCGCCGCCACCTCGCCACCACGTCCAGCTCCCAGGAAGGAACCCGCTCGTGACCCGCACCGGACCCGTGGGTGTCGGTTTCATCGGCACCGGCATGATCAGCAACACGTACCTGGAGAACCTGACCAGGTTCCCCGACATCGACGTGGTGATCCTCGGGGACCGCAACGTGGACCTGGCACGGTCGCGGGCCGAGCAGCACGGCGTCCGACAGTGGGGCAGCGGCGACGACGTGCTGCAGCACCCCGATGTCGAGGTGGTGGTCAACCTCACCATCCCGGCGGTGCACGCCGAGGTCGCCGGGGCGGCGATCGCCGCCGGCAAGCACGTCTGGACCGAGAAGCCGATCAGCGTGGACCGGGACAGCGGTCGTGGGCTGCTCGCGCAGGCCGAGGACGCCGGGCTGCTGGTGGGCGTGGCGCCGGACACCGTCCTCGGCCCGGGGGTGCAGACAGCCCTTCGTGCCGTCGCCCGCGGCGACATCGGCGAGCCGCTGTCGGCCCAGACGGTGATGCAGTACGTCGGTCCCGACATCTTCCACCCCCACCCGGAGTTCCTGTTCTCCCGCGGTGCGGGTCCGCTGTTCGACATCGGCCCCTACTACCTCACCGCCCTGATCCAGCTGTTCGGCTCGGTGCGGGACGTCGCGGCCGTGGGCTCGCGGAGCCGCTCGACCCGGACCGTCCTCGCCGGGGACCGGGCGGGCGCCGAGTTCCCCGTAGAGGTGCCCACCCACGTGTCGGCGCTGGCCACGTTCGTCGACGGCGGTGTGAGCCAGAGCGTCTTCAGCTTCGACTCCCCGCTAACCCGGACGGGCTACGTCGAGGTCACCGGCACCGAGGGGACCATGATCATCCCCGATCCCAACCTGTTCACCGGTGAGGTCAAGATCACCAGGGCCCCCGACTTCGCTGTCCTGGAGGAGGATCCGCGGTGGGAGACCGTCGAGGTCTCCGGCGCCTGCGCCGAACGGGGGCTCGGCGTGCTGGATCTGGCCCGGGCTGCTCGCACCGGCGGCACGCCACTGGCGTCCGGTCAGCTGGGCTTCCACGTGCTCGACACCCTGGTCGCCATCGACGAGGCCCTCACCGAGCGCCGGGTGGTCGCCGTGGAGAGCCGGGTCGACCGGGTTCCGCTGGTCTCGGCTGGGTTCGACCCGTTTGCGGCCACCCTGTAGCACCCGAGCACGACTCGGCCTGGCGGGCTCGCTCACTCGGCCGGTGGCGCCGGATCTGACGTGCTGGCGCGGGTCGGGGACCGTCGTGCGTGGCTCCGGAGTCGCGTACGGCTGGTGGTGTGCCGGGTTTTCCGACCGGGGGCGGCATGCGCGGTCGTACGGCTGGCGGTGTGCCGGGTTTCCGACCAGGGGCGGGATGTCGGCTCGTACGGCTGGGTGGTGTGCCGGGTTTTCCGATCGGGGGCGGGATGTCGGCTCGTACGGCGGGGTGGTGTGCCGGGTTTTCCGACCACGGGCGGGCTGCACTCGGTGCTCGCCAGCCCGATGTCGCCGCGGAGTCGCATCCGGTGTCCGTGCCGGCGTCCCCGTCTGTCGTACGTGGCTTCGGGGTCACGTCCGGCGGTCCGACCGAGCGCCCAGTCACCCCGGATGTCCCCGAGAGGTCGTGTCCGGTGGTCCGATCTGGGGCAGGTGATCCGGATGTCGCCGCGGAGTCGCATCCGGTGTCCGTGCGGGAGTCCCGGTCTGCGGTACGTGGCTCCGAAGTCACGTCCGGTGGTACGGCCGAGCGCCCAGTCACCCCGGATGTCGCCGAGGAGTCACGTCCGGTAGTCCGACCTCGTGCAGGTGATCCGGATGTCGCCGAGGAGTCACGTCCGGTGGTCCGACCTCGTGCAGGTGATCCGGATGTCGCCGAGGAGCCACGTCCGGTAGTCCGACGCGGCGCTGGACCACTCCGAACCTGGCGCCCCGACCAGCTCGGCTCTCCGCACCCCGAACCGCCCCGCCCCGCCCCGAACGGGCCGGCGGCGCAGATCAGGCCGATTCGCGCCGGATGATCGAGTGGATGTCGGAGCCCGGGCGTTCGGCGGCGGGTCGACCGTCGAGCTGTCGGATGATCGAGTCCGCGATGAACCGGGCCAGCACGGCGGTCTCGGCCCGGACAGTGGTCAGGGCGGGCACCGAGACCGCGGCCGAGGGGATGTCGTCGACCCCGATGACCGCCAGATCGCCGGGGACGTCGAGACCCTGACGGCGGGCACCGGCGAGCAGGGCCAGGGCCACCTCGTCGTTGTAGGCGCAGACGGCTGAGACCGGCGGCCCGTCTGCGCCGTGGAAGACCTCCAGAGCCCGCTGCACCCCGTCGGGGGTGAGGGGGACCGGGACGACTGTCGGCGGGTCCAGACCGAGCTCGGCGCAGGCCTGGCGGACGCCGTCCAGTCGCGGCTGAGCGAAGGTCACGACGCGCGGGTCGTCCGGCCAGGCGTAGCCGAGCTGGCGGTGACCCGAGGCGGCGAGGTGCTCGGCCTGGAGCCGACCGGTGCGCTGCTCGGGTATGTCCATCGCCCGCGCCGCAGGGCCGGCGTCGCCCAGCAGAGCCACGGACAGCTCGATACCCGCCGCCCGGAGGCGCTCCGCCTCGACCTGCTCGAGCTCCTCGAAGGTGATCACCGCGGCCGGCGTGATCGCCTTCCAGACGTCGGTGGTCGGTCGACCGGCCGAGCGCGGGTGCGCGACGAAGGTGAAGCCCTGCTGGCCGAGGGCGTCCGACAGGCTCTCCAGCAGGTGGCCGACGGTGGATCCGATCGGCCAGTCCGGCAGCAGCAGCAGGATGACGTCCGAACGACCCGTGATCAGCGCGCGGGCGGCCGCCGACGGTGTGTAGCCCAGCTCGGCCGCGGCGGCGCGCACCCGCTCCCGCGTCCGGTCGGGGATGGCCTGGTGCGGCGTGTCGTTCAGCACGTAGCTGACGGTGGCCCGGGACACCCCCGCCCGGGCGGCGACGTCGGCCGCGGTCGGTCGCCGCACCCGTCCGCGGCTGTGTTTCGCCGGCGTAACGTCCGTCACGTTTGTTGCCACCCGATCGACCATCCCCTTACTGTACTGAAACGCGCAACTGACACGTTTCACTGACTCGCTTCAGTGAAGGACGGAGGAACCCACCGATGAGTACCCCAGGAAGCCCCTACGGCGAGCTGCCGCCGACCCACGACGCCGAGGTCGCCCTCGACGGCCACGACCACCACTGGTTCGCCGAGCCCACCGAGGCGGTGGGTCGCAAGTACATCATCGGTCTCGTCGTCGCCCAGCTGGTCTTCTTCATCGCCCTGCTGGGACCGGCCACGATCGGCATCGGCGTGAAGGTCCAGTCGATCGTCCCCGACGACCAGAAGACCTCGGCGCTCGGCATCGTCGCGGGCTTCGGCGCACTCTTCGCCGTCATCGGCAACGTGCTGTTCGGACGGCTGTCCGACCGCACCACCTCCCGCTTCGGCCGCCGTCGCCCCTGGATCGTCGGTGGCACCGTCGTCATGACGTTCGCGTTCGTGATCATGGCGCTGGCTCCGTCGGTGCCGCTGCTGACCCTCGGCTGGTGCCTGGCCCAGCTGGGTGCCAACGCCACCCTCGCCCCCTTCATCGCCACCATCTCCGACCAGGTGCCGAAGTTCCAGCGCGGTCGGGTCTCCGCCCTGCTCGGCATGGCCCAGAACATCGGCGTCCTCGGCGGCACCTTCGTGGCCGAGCAGTTCGCCGACCAGATGCTGATCCTGTTCGTGGCCCCGTCCATCCTGGCCATCGGCGCGATGATCGTGTTCGCCTTCATCCTGCCCGACCAGCGCCTGAAGGGCCGTCCCCCGGCCATGACGGTCGGCGAGTGGATCACCACCTTCTGGCTCAACCCGCTCAAGTTCCCGGACTTCGCCTTCGCCTGGTGGTCCCGGTTCCTGATCACGCTGGCCACGTTCATGTTCACCACGTACCGGCTGTTCTACCTGCAGGACAACCTGGGGGTCAGCCAGGCGGACGCGCCACGGGCCGTCCTGATCGGCGTCCTCGTCTACACGGTTGCCCTCGTGCTGGCCGCCTACGTCGCCGGCAAGATCTCCGACCGCACCGGCCGGCGCAAGTTCCTGGTGGCGGGCTCCACCCTGCTGTTCGGCATCGGCATCTTCGCCCTGGCCCACGTGGACACGGTCACCGGGTTCTACCTGGTCGAGGTCGTGCTGGGCGTCGCCTTCGGCATCTACGTCGGGGTCGACCTCGCCCTGGTCGTCGACGTCCTGCCCAACCCCGATGACGCGGGCAAGGATCTGGGCGTGTTCAACATGGCCAACGCGCTGCCGCAGACGCTGGCCCCGGTGCTCGGCGCCGCGCTGCTGGCGGTCAACAGCGCCACCAACCAGAACTACGACCTGCTGCTCTACACTGCGGCCGGCGCGGCTTTGGTCGGCGCCCTCATCGTGCTCCCGATCAAGAAGGTGAGGTGAACGACGTGCTCGATGTCGATCAGCTGCTGACCGAGCTCACCCTGGCTGAGAAGGCGTCGCTGACCAGCGGCTCCTCCTTCTGGTACACCGCTCCGGTGGAGCGGCTGGGCATTCCCCGGATCATGGTCTCCGACGGTCCCCACGGGCTGCGGGCCCAGCCGGACGAGGCCGATCACGTCGGTCTCAGCGGCTCCCTGCCCGCCACCTGCTTCCCGACCGCGTCGGCCATCGCGTCGGCGTGGAACCCCGGCCTGGTGCACCGGATCGGGCAGGCTCTCGCCCAGGAGGCGCGCGCCGCCAACCTCTCGGTGATCCTCGGCCCGGGCATCAACATGAAGCGTTCGCCGTTGTGTGGAAGGAACTTCGAGTACTTCTCCGAGGATCCGTTCCTGACCGGCGAGCTCGCCGTGGGCATCGTGGACGGCATCCAGTCGCGGGGTGTCGGCACGTCGGTCAAGCACTACGCCGCCAACAACCAGGAGACCGATCGGCTCCGGGTCGATGCCCGGGTGGACGAGCGCACGCTGCGGGAGATCTACCTGCCCGCCTTCGAGCGCGTGGTGAAGGCCTCGCAGCCATGGTCGGTGATGTGCTCCTACAACAAGGTCAACGGTCAGTCGGCCTCGGAGAACTCGTGGCTGCTCAGCACCGTGCTCCGCGAGGAGTTCGGCTTCCAGGGTCTGGTGGTCTCCGACTGGGGTGCGGTCTACCACCGGGTCCCAGCCCTGCTGGCCGGCCTGGACCTGGAGATGCCACCGGCGCTGGGTCGCAGCCCCGAGCAGATCATCGCTGCCGTCGAGGACGGCTCGGTGCCGCTCGATGTCCTCGACACCCGCGTCCGCACCGTGCTGGAGCTGGTCAGCAAGGGGATGGGTGTGCTCGGCCTGGAGGAGAGCTTCGACCGCGACGCCCACCACGCCCTGGCGCGCCAGGCCGCCGCCGAGTCGGTGGTGCTGCTGAAGAACGACGACGGGATCCTGCCGCTGGCGACCGGCGCCGCTGTCGCCGTGATCGGCGAGTTCGCCCGCACCCCTCGCTACCAGGGCGCCGGTTCCTCCCAGGTCGTGCCGACCCGGCTCGATGTGCTGCTCGACGAGCTGGGGACCGTCTACGGTGAGGTCCCGTTCGCCCCGGGCTACCGGGTCGGGAACGAGGGGAGCGACGACCCGCAGAGTCTGCTCGACGAGGCCGTGCGGGTCGCCTCGACGGCCGACACCGTGATCATGGTGCTGGGACTGCCGGCGGCGGACGAGTCGGAGGGGTTCGACCGGACCCACCTGAACCTGCCCGCCGACCAGCTGGCGGCCCTGGCCGCCGTCGCCACGACGAACCCGAACGTGGTGGTCGTGCTGATGAACGGCTCGACCGTCGTGCTCGACCGCGTCCTGCCGTACGCCAAGGGCCTGGTGGAGGCCTGGCTCGGTGGCCAGGCGGCTGCCGGTGGCATCGCCGACGTGCTGTCCGGTGCGGTCAACCCTTCCGGTCGACTCGCCGAGACCATCCCGCTCCGGCTGGAGGACAACTCGTCGTACCTCAACTTCCCGGGCGACTCCCGGATCGTCACCTACGGCGAAGGTCTGTTCATCGGCTACCGCGGCTACGACGCCTCCGCCCTGGAGGTGGCCTTTCCCTTCGGGTTCGGTCTCTCCTACACCAGCTTCGAGGTGACCGACCTGGCGGTCGACACCCACGGGTCGGTGTCCGACGGGGACCTGGCGGCCACGGTGACGGTCACGGTGACCAACACCGGCGCCGTCGCGGGCGCCGAGGTCGTCCAGGTCTACGTGCGCGATGTCGAGTCCTCGGTGGCCCGACCGGTGCGCGAGCTCAAGGGCTTCGCCAAGATCGCCCTGGCGCCGGGCGAGTCCCGCCGGGTGTCCGTCGAGCTGGACCAGCGGGCCTTCTCGTTCTGGTCGGTCCGTCACGGACGGTGGGCGGTCGAGGCCGGTGACTTCGTCATCGGGGCCGGCGCGCACTCGCGGGACCTCCCGCTCAGCCGGACGATCACCGTCGAGGCGCCGTCGTTGCGTGAGCCGCTGACCCGGGACTCGACCCTGCAGGAGTGGATGCAGGACCCGGTGGGTCGGGAGCTGATCACCGCCGCGGTCAACGGCGGGCAGCCGGCGACGGTGATGCAGGAGGAGCTGATCGAGGTGATCGGGACCATGCCGATGAGCACCTTGGCCAACTTCGGGGGGATGAGTCTCGATCACGGGTCGCTCGACCGGATCACGGCGGACTGGCAGCGGCGAACCGTCACCGCCTGACCCCGACAGCCGCGCGCAGGGCGTCGAGCCGATCACGGCTCGGCGCCCTGGCGCGTCTCGGACCGACGCCTCATCGCGTTTCGCCTCCTGGCGCCCTGGCGCGTCCCGGATCGTGGCGCGACCGGCTCTTGGTGCTTGCCCGGACCGGTGGTCCGTGAGACGTTCGGCCGGTGGTCAGCATCCCTCCCGGCGTCGACGCTGCAGCACCGGTGCCCACGTTGACGTTGTTCTGCGGACTCCCCGGGGCCGGCAAGACCACGCTGGCCCGCCGGCTGGAAGGCGACGGCAGGGGAGTGCGCCTCTGCACCGACGACTGGCAGGCCGAGCTCGGGGTGCCCCACACCGACACCGACTTCCACGAGCGGCTGCAGCCCGTCCTCTACCGGCACGCCCTCGACCTGCTGCGCCACGGCACCGACGTGATCTTGGAGGACGGTCTGTGGCAGCGGGTTGAACGGGACGAGAAGCTCGCCGACGCGCGAGCCTGCGGAGCCCGGGTCGAGCTGCACGTCTTCGACGTCTCGCCGGCCATCCTGTGGACCCGGCTGCAGAGCCGCAACACCGGCGGACCTGCCGGGGCCTACCCGATGACGCGGGCCGAGCTCGACTGGGCGGTGTCGGTGTTCCAGCCCCCGACGGCCGCCGAGCTCGCCTCGGTCGACCGCTACGAGATCCATGCGGGCGGGCTGGCCCGCTGAGCGACCGAGCGCGCCGATGCGGCTCCGGCCCGGACGTTCGCGCCGTGTGCAGCACCCCGGCGACGGCGTCCTGCTGCGGACCCCCGTGGAGGTGTCGGCACTACGCGTCGGCCGCCACCGACGTGCGACGCCGAGAGCTGAGGGTGGGTCTCGGCGCCGATGCCGGCGGTCGCCGTGTCTTCGTACGGTTGCCCCACACCACAGTCACCCCGGCTGCCCGACGACCTGCAGCATCGCCACATCGTCAAGCCGGGAAGGGAAGGGAGCAACCGTGTCGTACGAGCATCTGCTGAGCAGCGTCGCCGAGGACCGTGACCTGAGCCGGGCCGCCGACGAGAGGTACCTGATGATGCAGTCCCTGCCGGAGCGTCCTGGCGAGGAGCAGCCCCGGCAGCGTCGCTTGGCGACGCTGAGGCGAGAACCGGCCCCGCCCGGTCGTCGACCGTCGGAGCGGAGCGACCGATGAAGCGAGCGGAGCGACCGATGAAGCGAGGGGACGATCGCAGTGATCGGGCGACCGCACCGCCGCACGCGGTGGACGAGGAAGCCGGATCGGCAGGTGGGGCCGCCGCTGCCCCAGGTGTCGACGCGCTCCAGGTGTCGCCCGCTCGACTCGACTGGCTCGAGGCGCTCGCGGAGGGCGATGCCACGTTCTCCAGCCGGTTCGGTCTGGCTGTGGAGCCGGGCTGGTCAGGATTCCCGGAGGCGTTGCCGGCCGTCGTCGCCGATGCCCGGCAACGCGGGGAGGACCCGTGGGGCACGTACCTGTTCTTCGACGACGACGGTGCGCTGGTCGGCATCGGCGGATTCACGGGCTCTCCCCGGGCCGGCGTGGTGGAGATCGGGTACGCCGTCGCGCCGTCGCGTCACGGTCGAGGCATTGCCACCGCTGCCGTCCGCCACTTCCTCGCGCGGGCGGCCGGGGAGGGCGCTGTCACCGTCATCGCGCACACGCTGGCCACCGTCAACTCGTCCACGTCGGTGCTCCTGAAGGCGGGCTTCGTCCGAACCACCTCCGCGTACGACCCGGAGGTCGGTGAGGTCTGGCGCTGGGAACGGCCACTCCGCTGATCGCCTCGCGAACACGCGCCTCCGGATCCACGCGCCGGGGCGCAAACGGCCGCGTCGGGGGCCGCGCCGGAGGCGCTGCGACCCCGTCAGGGGGAGGGACGGGCCAGCAGGCGGGCGACGGCGGCGGTGCGCGCGTTGCGGCCCTGCAGGCCGAGCTTGGTGTACACGTTCTGGAAGTGCCGCTCGACCGTGCGGACCGACAGCACCAGCTCCGTGGCGATCGCGTTGTTGTCGTGGCCCTGGGCGGCCAGACGGAGGATGTCCCGCTCGCGCGGCGACAGCAGTGAGGCGACGTCCTCGACCTCCGTCGGCGCCACGCTCAGCCGGTCCGGGGCCAGGAACTGGGTGACCTCCTGCAGGAAGACCGGCCACGCCGCCTCGTCGGCGAGCACGATGTGGTTGTTGCTCTCCAGGGCGACCAAACGAGCCCCGCTGATGCGCGCCGCCAGGTCCCGCCCTCGTTGGTACGGCTGGGCACGGTCACCGCGACTGTGCAGGACCAGCGTCGGCAGGTCGAGCTCGCTCAGCCGGGCGCTGGAGTCGGTCACCAGGCGGTGGGACCGGGCCAGCATCGCGGTCTCGACGTCGACGGCCACCTGTTGCAGGTCGTCGATCCAACGCATCTGCTCCTCGGTCCCGTCCGGGATCATCATCTTGGTGAAGACGCGACGGAACTCCGATGTCGGCCGGGACCAGCCGACCCGGATCATCGCGCCGATGGTCTCGTAGAGCTCGACGTCTTCCGGGGTGGTCGCGAGCTGGTCACCCGCGAAGCTGCCGTAGAACACCAGCCGGGTCAGGCGCTCCGGGTGACGGGCGGCGTACTCGATGGCCACCGGCCCGCCCTGGGCCATCGCGAGCAGGGCGAAGCGCTCGATCCCCGCGTCGTCGGCCACCGCCTCGAGGTCGGCGACCCTCGCCTCCAGGCTGTGATCGGAGACGTCCCGGTCCGACATGCCGTAACCGCGCTCGTCGTAGCGGATCACCGTGGCGACCCGGCCCAGCTCGACCAGGTAGTGCCGCCAGACCGGACTCTGCCAGTCGAACTGCAGGTGGCTCAGCCAGGACTTGTCGATCACCAGGGGGGGACCGCTGCCGTGGACGGCGTAGGCGATCCCGACGCCGTCGGCCGACCGCGCGAACCGGATGTTCTGCACGGAAGTCACCCCGCCCGTGGTCACCTCACGATCCTAACCGCGGATCCCCCCGCCGGGACCGTGCGCACCGCAGACCGGTGACACCGACACCGGCACGCCCGTCCACCCTCCGCCGCCACGACGGCCGGTGATCGCTGGGATGCGTGGCGATCCCGGGGATGCGCGCGTTCCCAGGGATGCCCTCCCGGTACACCCCTGAGCAGGGACTCCCTCCGGAACGGAGCTCGCGAGACCCTGGACGGGTCGAGACCACCCTTCCGAGGAGACCCACCGTGCGCGCCAGCGAGTCGCAGGAACCCAACCCCCAGCTGGACCACCTGGGCTACTGCCCCGACTGCGAGTACCTCGGCGACCACCCGCACCCGACCGTCACCTCACCGACGCAGGCCAGGGTCGGGGCCGCGGTGATCGCCACGGTGGTGTTCCTGACCGCGATCGCCCCGCTGGCCACCGACATGTACGTGCCGGCCTTCCCGGCGGTGGCGGCCGAGCTCCTCGCCACCGCCACGCAGGTGCAGCTGACCCTGACCACGTTCTTCGTCGGGATGGCGCTGGGCCAGCTGGTCGGCGGCCCGGTCTCCGACCAGCGCGGTCGGCGGCGGCCCCTGCTGCTGGCAGTGGCGGCCATGACCGCGGCCTCGGTCGTCTGCGCGCTGTCTCCCAGCATCGGCGTCCTCGCGGTGGCCCGGCTGGTGCAGGGTTTCGCGGGTGGCTGGGCCATGGTGATCGGGCGGGCGGTGATCATCGACCTCGCCCGGGGCGCGCAGCTGGTCAGGATCCTCAACGTGATCGCCGCCGTCGGGGGGATCGCGCCGATCGTGGGACCGCTGCTCGGCGCGGTGATCCTGCAGCTGTCCGGCTGGCGGGTGTCCTTCTGGACCGTGGCGGTGCTGGGTGTCGCCATGATCGTCGCGGTGCTGGTGGCCGTGCCGGAGACGCTGGCGGAGCGGGACCGTCGTGGCGGGGGCATGGGCGAGTTCGCCGGCGCCGCCCGCGAGCTGCTGCGCAATCGACGCTACGTCGGCTACGTGGTCGTCGCCGGGTCGGCGATGGGGGCCGTCTTCGTGTACGTGGCCACGTCGGCGTTCGTGCTGCAGTCGATGAACGGTCTGTCCCCGATCGGCTACTCGATCGACTTCGCGGTCAACGCTGCGGGCATGACCGTGGCCGCTCTGCTGGCCGCACGCCTCGCGGGCCGGGTGGCCACCAGGAAGATCATCCTGGTCGGACAGGTGGCGGCGCTGGCGGCGGGGATCGCGATGCTGGTCGGCGCGATCTGGTTCGACGCCCCGCTCGTCCTGGCGATGGTGTGCTTCTTCGTCCTGATGACGGCCCAGGGCCTGATCGGACCGAACGGCGGCGCGCTCGCCGCCGCCGAGGTGCCCGATCACCCGGGCACGGGCTCGGCCCTGCTCGGCTTCGTCCAGTGGGTCGCGGCCGGCGCCATCGCCCCGCTGGCCGGCCTCGGCGGAGAACAGACCGCCGTCCCGATGGCGCTGCTGATGACCGCCACCATCGCGGTCTCGATGATCGGGCTCCTCGTCCTCGCGCGACCCAGCCGGTCCACCCGGTAGCCGCCCCGCCCCCGGCTCGCGATCCCGTGCACCGTCACCCGCCTGCCGGGTCAGCCGAGCGAGCCACGACGTTCGACGGCCGCCGCCACCACCGTGGCGATGAGCGCGGTCCCGGCGTCGTTCGGGTGGTCGCCGTCGTCGGCGAGCAGGGGCGTCGGGTCCTTCGTCCCGTCGGCTCCCTTGAACGGTGCGTAGAGGTCCACGCAGGTGGCGTCGGCGAGATCGGCGGTTCGGCAGATCGTCGTGTTCGCGTCCCGGGTGACCTGGTCGCTCCAGGCGAGGTAGCCCCGGTCGTAGTTGCCGGCCCCGACGTCGCCGTCCCTGAAGACGTTCCAGTAGCTCACCACGAACACCGTGGCGCTCGCCCGCTTCTCCCGGTCCACGATGGCGAGGATGGCGCTCAGCCGGCTGCCCATCGCCCGCACCTCCGGGTCGTAGCAGGAGCGCTCGCACGCGTCCCCGACCCAGTCGTCGAGTGCCGGTCCGAGGTCGTTCGCCCCGATCGTCAGCACGATCACGTCCGCCGCGCCGATCTCGGCGGTGAAGCCGTCGTCCGTACGCAGGTCGCCCAGCAGGTCGGCAGCTGTCTCACCGTTGGCGCTGTCGTTGACGGTCACGACCGCACGCCCGGTCCGCCGTTCGAGCAGGTCGCCCGTCCGCCGGAGGAAGTCGTCGCAGTCACAGCCGGCACCGGCCATCACGGAGTCGCCGAAGCCGAGGAGGTGGAGGGGCCCGGTCGCTGCCGGGGTCGTCGCGGACGGGGGCGTGGACCGGTGGGCGGCGGTCGGCTCGACTCCGTGGAGCCGGACGAGGACGGCGGCGGCGACCAGGACGAGCACCGACACCCACCCCAGCACCGCGACGAGGCGACGCACGCGAACCCCACGACCTGCCGTCACCCTCCCAGGGTGTCACTCGCTCCGAGCGACGCCGCGGAGGACATCTAGACGGACCACTCGCGCCGGAAGCTCAGGACCAGGGCGCGCAGCGCCAGGACGAACCCGATGAAGAGCAGGCAGAAGCCCATGATCGGGTAGAGGCCGATGGTCGGCGCGAGCAGCGGGCTCCCCGGGGCCACCAGCAGGATCACGGCGGCCAGCGTGGCGGCGGCGGCCAGGATCGCGACCACGATCTGCTGGGTGACGCTGACCAGGAACGACCGGTCCCGGCGGTCGCCCAGGACCCGCAGGTTCAGCGTGATCCGACCGAGCTCGAGGTCCTCGGTGATCTTGTTGAGACGCCGGGGGAGCCGTCGGACCAGGGGGATCAGGCTGATCAGCTCGTTGTCGATCGCCTCGCGCACCGAGCTGAGCGACTGCGACTCCCGGAAGATCGCCTGCCCCTGGTCCCGAGCCCGGGGGATGAGGTCCAGCGACGGCTCGATCAGCCTCAGGGTGCCCTCCACGGTGGCCAGCGTGCGCAGACCGGCAGCGACCTGCGGCGGCACCTTGAACTCGTACCGGGTGAACAGACCGAACAGCGCGGTGAACAGGCCGCTCGAGCTGTTGGTGCTGGTCCGGTAGCGCAGCAGGAGCTCGCCCACCTCCCGTTCGAGCCGCCGCTGGTCCACCGACTCCTCCGGCGGCTCCAGCAGATCCATCAGGGCATCGGTGGCGATCATGGCCGAGGACCGGTCGACGGCCAGCAGCAACGTCGTGATGGCGGCCCGCGAGCCGTTGTCCAGCCGCCCGACCGAGCCGAAGTCCAGCAGCTGCAGCTCCCCGTCCGGCCCGAGCAGCACGTTGCCCGGGTGGAGGTCGGAGTGGAAGACCCCACCCACCAGCACCTGGTCCAGGACGGTGCTCAGCAACAGGTTCGCGAGATCGTGCCGCGTGCTGTCGGGCAGGGCGGCCAGCTCGTTCCCGGCTGCGCCGAGGGGCACGCCGTCCAGGCGCTCCAGC
Source organism: Microlunatus aurantiacus (assembly GCF_039536605.1). Lineage (NCBI taxonomy): Bacteria > Bacillati > Actinomycetota > Actinomycetes > Propionibacteriales > Propionibacteriaceae > Microlunatus > Microlunatus aurantiacus. The sequence continues at coordinate 17,516 of NZ_BAAAYX010000003.1, read as the reverse complement.
ACCAGCACGGTGCTGGAGGAGAGCTCGGTGTGCACCCTGGGCACCCGGAGCCCCGTGCGCTCACCGAGGGTCGCGGTGACCGCCAGCATGTTGTCGGCCTCGATCAGGTAGTCCAGCTCGTCGCGGAGCGAGGCGGCGAAGCCTTCCACGATCGCGACCAGCCCCAGGGTCCGGGCCCAGGCGGTCGAGGTCTCCAGGCGCTGGGCCAGCCGGCTGGCGATGTCGAGGTCCGCCGTCACCTGCGTGCGGGCCCGGGGCTTCTGGATCTTGAGGACGACCTCCTCACCGCTGAGGAGCCGAGCGGCGTGCACCTGGGCGACCGAGGCCACGGCGAGCGGGTCGGCGTCGACGCTGACGAACACCTCCTCGACCGGGCGCGGCAACGCGGCCCGGACGACGGGTTCCAGCTCCGACCACGGCAGGGGGGTGGAGTCGGTCTGCAGGCTGCTCAGCTCGCGGGCGAAGGTGGGTCCGACGATGTCGGGCCGGCTGGACAGCATCTGGCCGATCTTGATGAAGGTCACCCCGCCGTCGTTCAGGGCGGACCGCAGGGCACGGGCGGTGAACGAGCCGTGGCGTTCGGCCACCGACACCTCGGTGTCCCGGGACCGGCGCAGGAAGCCACCCAGCCCGTGGCGGGCCGCGATCCCGAGCACGTCGAGATAGCGCCGCGTCCGACGGTTCTGCTCCCGCAGACCCCGGATCCAGCCGACCGGTGTGCCCACGCTCCCGGTCGGGATGATCAGCTCGAGCACCACGAGCAGGGCGATCCCGATCAGGAACGACCAGGCCATCACCAGCGCGTAGATCACCGACAGCACGACGAGGTCCGAGCCGGCCTCCCGCGGGTTGAGCAGTCCGATCTGGATCTGCAGCCAGGGCAGGGCGAGGGCGGTGGCCACCCCCATCAGCAGACCGACGACGAGGGAACGCGGCCAGCCCACCGGCACGCCCAGCACCCGGCGTCCGGTGGTGGAGATCGCGCCCGTCACCAGCACGAGCGCGATGACTCCCACGACGCTGTACACGTCGGCCTCCTGACGGGTCGGACCCTCTGACGGCTCGGTCGCGGCCACTCTAGACGCCACCGGGGCGGTGGTCTGCGACACTTCCGACCGTGACCTCCACGACCCCCACCGGCCCGTGAACATCCCACCGGAGACGTTCACCCGGGTGCCGGCGGCCGCCCTGCGCACGCTGGCGGCGCAGCTCGGCGAAGCCGCCGGGCTGCGCCCGGAACGGGCCGGTCTCCTCGCCGACCTGCTCACCGGCAACGACCTGCGGGGCAACGTCAGCCACGGCACCGTGCAGCTGGCGACCTACGTCCGGTTGCTGCGCGACGGTGTCCTCAACCCCGACCCCCGGTTGGAGGTGGTGCGGGAGACGGCGAGCAGCCTGCTGGTCGACGGGGACGGCGGACTGGGCTACTTCCCGGCGCACGACGGCACCCAGCTGCTGGTCACCAAGGCCCGGGAGGCGGGGGTCGCCGTGCTCGTCACCCGTCACCACGGTCACGTCGGGGCGGCCGGTCTCTACTCCCGGCTGACCCTCGGGCACGACCTGCTGAGCTTCGTCACGTCCGGCCACCAGCTCGCGCTCACCGCGGGCGACCCCGTGGCCACTGCCGCGGGCGGCTCGCCGATGTCGTTCAGCGCGCCGACCCAGGACGAACCGCCGCTGGTGCTGGACTTCGGGGCGATGCACGACCTGTACGAGGGTCCGTCCCGTGACCTGCTGGCCGAGATCGCACCCGGGCTGGTGCACCGCAGCATCGGTCTGGGCATGGTGTGCCAGAGCTGGGGCGGGCTGCTGGCCGGTGTGCCGCTCGACCCGGAACGGGCCCGGCGCCGCTGGTCCGGGGCGAACCAGGGGTCGATGGTGATAGCGCTCCGGATCGACCTGTTCGCCGATCCGGCCGAGTTCCGCGCCGAGATGGACGCCTACGCCCGCGCCGTCCGGACCCTGACGCCGATCCCCGGCGCGACCGGCAGCTTCCTGCCGGGGGGACCGGAGGCGGCGACGGAGACCGCGTACGCCGTCGAGGGGATCCCGGTCGGCGACGACCACCGGCGGCAGCTGGAACGGGCGGCCGTCGAGCTCGGGGTGGCCGTGCCGTGGCACCCCACCCTTCCCGACCCCACCGGCTGACCTGGGCCGCCGAGGGACGGGTGCCTGCAGGGACCCTCCCCGTGCGCGGGCGCCGGCTCAGCCGGGTCGACCGCGGTGCTGCACCCGCCGCAGCAGGACCAGACCCAGACCGAAGGTGGCGACGCCGAGGATCATCAGGGCTGCGCCCCGTTCGGTGTCGGCTCGCTCACCGGTGGTCAGGTGGACGATGACGATCGCGCCACCGACGAGAAGCCAGACCAGGCCGAGCGCGCACGTCCCCCGGCTGAGCCGTCGCGGCCAGTCGGGGCTCAGCTCCTCGCGTTCCGGTGCGTCCACGGCAGGTGGTCAGCGCTCCTCGAAGTCGGCAGTCGTCCTGAGCCACGACCCGTCGCCGGGTGAGTCGTCGTACAGGTCGGCGATCGTCTGCTCGCCCACGCGGACCCAGAACCGACCATGACACGACCGGCACGGTCGCAGGGGCTGCCCCGGCACGACATCCAGCGGGTAACCGCAGCTGCTGCACCGGTACGGCCCCGGCGCGGCTTCGCTGCCGGCGGGAAAGGGGTGGGTCATGGTCGACGGTATCGACGCGCGGGACCCCCGGACCACACCCGGAGGGGTGGTCCTCGTCGGGTACCCCGTCACCCTAGCCGCCGACCCGCTTGAGACCGAAGATCCAGCCGATCGAGGCGCCGGCCCACCCGGGCGGCGCGTACGGGTTCTTCTCGTCGGGGAAGTTGGTCCAGTTCGAGGCGTTGTACTCGTAGAACTCGTTCGGCCGGTACATCAGGGGGATGACCGGGAGCCCCTCCCGGTAGATGGCGTCGAGCTTGGTGTAGATCGCCTTGAGCTCGTCGTCGGAGGCCGCCGAGCCGACCGCGTCGAGCAGACCGGCGACGTCAGGGTGGGAGAACCGGGTGAAGTTGCTGAAGGCGGTCTTGCCGATCGGCGCCACCCCGCGGTCGTCGAGCACGTCGCGGAAGCGGGTCCACGGGCTGGCGATGCTCACCCCGGACGCGTTCCAGCAGGCCAGCTCGAAGTCGCCGTTCTGGATGGCGGTGGTGACCTGGGGCGCCTGCGGGAACTCGGTGATCACGTCGATCCCGACCGCCTTGCACGACCGGGCCACGATCTCCAGCGCGGTGTTCCAGTCGGTCCAGCCGGTGGGGGTGATCGCCTTCCAGGGCCCGAGGCGGGTGCCGTCGGGCAGCACGTACACACCGTCGGAGCCCTTGGTGCACTTCAGCTCGTTCTCCAGGATGTCGATGGCCTTGTCCGGATCGTGCTTCCACCCGCTCTCGTCGACAGCTGCCTGGTCGAAGAACTTGCTCTCGGCCCCGGTCGGCAGGATGAGACTGGCCTGGGCGGGATCGGAGTAGTCCGACATGGCCGTGCTGGCGATCACCGCGTAGTCGATGCAGTGGGCGATCGCCCGTCGGACGCCGGCGACGTCGAGACCCTTGACGTTCGCGTTGACCTCCAGCAGCGGCAGGTTGCCCGGCAGGTAGTAGGGCTTGTCCTTCAGCCAGGTGCCCACCGGCGCGCCGTCCTCCCACATCTTCCAGATCTGGGAGGTGAAGGTCTGGGCGGCGTCGAGCTCGCCGCTGGCCAGCTTGAGGTCGGAGTCGTTGTTGGACTTGAAGATCGGGTGGTTGATGGTCTTCATCGCCGGTGTGCCGAAGACCGCCGTGCCCCAGTAGTCGTCGAACCGGGCCAGGTTGATCTGGGTCTGGTCGAAGCGCTCCAGGGTGAACGGTCCGCTGCCGACCGGCTTCAGGTTCGTCTCCTCCAGGAGCTTCTCGGGGTCGACCGACTCCCACACGTGCTGGGGCACGATGAACGTGGCGGCGATGGCGTCCTTGACCGAGCCGGGGTTGTACGGCTTCTTCTTCACGGTGAAGCGCACCGTGCGCGGGTCGACCGCCTCGACCGACTCCAGGTAGGTCCACAGGTTGGAGTAGTTGAGCGCTACCTTCTTGGCCAGCTCGAAGGTGAAGACGACGTCGGCCGCCGTCAGCTCCTTGCCGTCGCTCCAGCGGGTGCCCTCCTGCAGCGGCAGCACCAGCACCCCGGGTTCGGGTTCGGTGAGCTCGGCGGCCAGGCCGGGCTGCAGGGTGCCGTCGAGCAGGTTGAAGCGCAGCAGCGTCTCGTAGATCAGCTGGCTCTGGCCGTTGGCCGTGGGCCAGGCCGGCGACGCGCCGAGCGGGTTGAAGTTGGTCGGCACCCCGGACGCGACGAAGACGAACAGGGTCTCACCGGCGGCGCCGGACCGGCCCGGCGTCGTGTCGTCACCGCTGCTGCTGCCGGTCTGCGCGGTGCCGCAGCCGGCGGCTCCGAGACCCAGGGCGGCGGCTCCGAGGCCGAGACCGGACAGGTGCAGGAACCGACGGCGGGTCGGGCGGAAGGGCGACGACGGAACCGGCACGGAGACTGGGGTGGGGGGCATGATCGACCTTTCGGTCTGCTCGAGCTCGGGCGCCGGTGCCGCCAGCGTACGCAGCGGTTCGGCACCGTGCTCGGAGGCGGGGGTGTGGCATCCTGCGTCGTGGACGGCCGGCCGGTCGACCGACCTGATCGGGGGACCAGCGGTGTCGACGGATGAAGCAGTGTCGTCCCCGGGCGCGGTGTCGCCGCACGTCCGCGCCGTGCACGTGGGCGGTCCACAGACCTACACCTGGTTGGGGCGGGAGCTGGTCTCCAGCATCTTCAAGCAGCCGGTGACCGACCGGGTCGCGGTCCGAGCCGACCACCTCGACGGTGACGAGCAGTCCGACCGCAAGAGCCACGGCGGGCCCGACAAGGCCGTCTACGCCTACGCCCGCGAGGACTCCGACTGGTGGGAGGACGAGCTCGGCCGCCCGGTGCCGGACGGCATGTTCGGGGAGAACCTGACCACGGTCGGGATCGACCTGACCCACGCGGTGATCGGCCAGACCTGGCAGATCGGGTCGGCGCTGCTGCAGGTCACCGAGCCCCGCACGCCCTGTTGGAAGCTGGGGCTGCGGATGCAGGATCCCGGCTTCCCGCGGCGCGCCGCGCGCTCCCGACGTCCGGGTGTGCTGCTCCGGGTCCTGCGCCAGGGCGAGCTGCAGGTCGGCGACCGGGTGGCACTGGGCGCCGCCCCCGCCCACGGGGTCACGGCCGCGGCCATCAACCGGATCTACTACGGCGAGGACCGCGACCTCGCACCGATCTTCGACACCCCGGAGCTGGCGGCCCACTGGCGGACCTGGGCGGAGCACCGCACGGTGTGGCACGAGGAGGACGAGCGGCGTGGCCGGCTGGCGCCCACCCCGCCGGCCGGTTAGCCCCCGGCCGCGAGCTCGTCGTTGGTGACCCCGGTCAGCACGGACCGGTCCCGGTCGACGCCTGACGCGGCGCGGTCGGGTTCGGCGTGCTCGTCGGTCAGCTTGATCAGGATCCAGCTCCGGTCGCTGTCACCCAGGCGGGTCCGGGTCAGGGCGAAACCCCCGGCAAGCTTGTGACCGGAGAGCTCGAACCGCAGGTGCCCGCGGTCGACGGCCGCCCGGGGCGGCTCGGCCGGGGTGTAGGTGCCGGTGTCCCAGACGATCTTGGTGTGCACCCGCCCGCTGTCGGTCACCGACCGGCCCTCGTACGTCAGCTGGTCGAGCTCGTGGTCGTCGACCTGGACGGCGAGCCGCCGGACCGTCGGATCCAGCGACGGCCCCTTGGGCACCGCCCAGGACAGCAGGACACCCTCGGCCTCCAGCCGGAGGTCGAAGTGGGGCGTGGTCGCGTGGTGCAGGTTGACCACGAACCTCAGCTGATCGTCGGCCACGGGGCCTCGGCGAACAGGCGTTCTCGGTGGTCAGCTGGCCCCGGCGTCAGCTGGTCCGAGGCCGCTGCCAGTTCCAGTTCTGCACCTCGGGCATGTCCTCCAGGTGCTCGACCACGTAGCTGCTGTGACGGGCCAGCTGCGCCTCGCACCACGCCTTGAGCTCCGACGCACCGGCCGGGGTCCGCTTGGCGTTGTTGATGGCGTCCATGACGAGGTGGTAGCGGGAGGCCCGGTTCTTCACCACCATGTCGAACGGCGTGGTCGTGGTGCCCTCCTCGATGAAACCGCGGACGTGGAAGCGGTCGGCGTCCGGTCGTCCGTGGACGAGCTGGTGCACGGCTCCGGGGAACCCGTGGAAGGAGAACACGACGTCGACGTGGTCGGTGAACAGTTCGCGGAAGAACGTGTCCGAGATGCCGTGCGGATGATCCTGGGGTCGCGGCAGCGTCATCAGGTCGACGACGTTGACCACCCGCACCTTCAACCCGGGCAGCTCCCGGCGCAGGATCTCGGCGGCCGCGACGGTCTCCATGGTGACCACGTCTCCGGCGGCGGCGAGCACGATGTCGGGATCCGCGTCGGGTTCCTCGTTACCGGCCCAGTCCCAGATGCCCGCCCCCGCGGCGCAGTGCGGGATGGCCTCGTCCATGCTCAGCCACTGCTGCTGGGGCTGCTTGTCGATCACGATCAGGTTCACGTACGACCGGGACCGGAAGCAGTGGTCGGCCACCGACAGCAGCGTGTTCGCGTCCGGCGGGAGGTAGACCCGGGTGACCTCGGCCCGCTGGGTGATGGCGGTCTGGATCAGTCCAGGACCCTGGTGGGAGAAACCGTTGTGGTCGTTGCGCCAGCAGGTGGAGGTCAGCAGGATGTTGAGGCTCGGCACCTTGGCCCGCCAGGACAGGTGGGTCGCCTCCTCCAGCCACTTGCTGTGCTGGATGGTCTGGGAGGCGCTGACCATGGCGAACGACTCGTAGGTGGCGAACAGCCCGTGCCGGCCGGTCAGCGTGTAGCCCTCCAACCAGCCGTGGCAGTTGTGCTCGCTCAGCACCTCCATCACCCGACCCTCGGCGGAGAGGTGCGTGTCGGACGGCAGGGTCGTCTCCATGAACGCCCGGTCGGAGACCTCGAAGACCGCCCCCAGCCGGTTGCTGTTCGTCTCGTCCGGGCAGAACAGCCGGAAGGTCTGCGGGTTGCGCCGGTAGAGCTCGGCGGTCAGCTCGCCGAGCCGGCGGACGGACTCCACCGCGCCGCCCGGGTCGGCGAGGTCCACGGCGTAGTCGCGGAAGTCCGGGATGTCGAGGTCCGTGGTCAGCAGCCCGCCGTTGGCGTGCGGGCTGGCGCTCAGCCGGAGGTCACCGGTCGGGTTGGCCCGGGTGATCAGCTCGACCGGGGCACCGTCCTCGTCGAACAGCTCCTCCGGACGGTAGGACCGCAGCCACTGCTCCAACAGGGCGAGGTGCGCCGGATCGCCCTTCACCCCGGACAGCGGCACCTGGTGCGACCGCCAGCTCCCGGTCACCTCGATGCCGTCGATCTCGTGCGGTCCGGTCCAGCCCTTGGGGGAGCGGAGGATGATCATCGGCCAGCGCGGCGGCTCCGTCGGAGCGCCGTTGGCCCGGGCGTCGGCCTGGATGCCGGCGATGGTCCCGTACGCCTCGCGCAACGCCTCGGAGAAGCGGTGGTGCATACCGGGGACGTCGTCGCCCTCGACCTCGAGCACCTGGTAGCCGTGGCCCTCGAGCAGCGACCGGACGAGCGCGGGGTCCTTGCGGCCCAGCACCGTCGGTCCGGCGATCTTGTACCCGTTCAGGTGCAGGACGGGCAGCACCGCCCCGTCCCGGGCCGGGTTGAGGAACGAGATCCCCTTCCACGATCCCTCCAGCGGACCGGTCTCGGCCTCCCCGTCACCCACCACGGCGACGGTGAGCAGATCCGGGTTGTCCATCACGCTGCCGAAGGCGTGCACCAGCACGTAGCCCAGCTCGCCACCCTCGTGGATCGAGCCGGGGGTGGTGACCGAGACGTGGCTCGGGATGCCGCCGGGGGCGGAGAACTGGCGGAACAGCCGCTTGACGCCGGCCTCGTCCTGGGAGATGTGCGGGTAGACCTCGCTGTAGGTTCCCTCGAGGTAGCCGGCGGCCACCAGGGCGGGTCCGCCGTGGCCGGGGCCGGTGAGGTAGATCGTCTCCTGACCGGTGTGCTGGATCAGCCGGGACACGTGGGCGTAGATGAACGACAGGCCCGGGCTGGTGCCCCAGTGACCTAGCAGCCGGGGCTTGATGTCGTCGGAGGTGAGCTCGCGCCGGAGCAGGGCGTTGTCCTGCAGGTAGATCTGGCCGATCGTCAGGAAGTTGTTCGCTCGCCACCAGGCATCGATGGCCTCGATCTCGCCTTCGGTGATCGCGGGTGCACCGTGGTCGGTCGTTGTCATCGGCTCGTCTCTCTGGTGAAGCACGTGGGTGTGGGCCCCAGTGTGGCAAACCCGGATCGGCGGCCGATCGACGGCAGGTGAACACGAGCCGACGAGCCGGCGCCGGCGGGAGCAGCGCCGGCGTGGCGAACGGCTGGGGCCGGGTGAAGAATCTGTCCAGGTCTCCTCAGGGGTGTGGTGATGGAGCGGTCGACGGCTGATCATGGGTGGGCGAGAGCTACTCGCCACCACGAACGTCAGGGGAGTCCGAGATGGCCGACAGCAAGAAGATCCACGTGGAAGTCGATGGCCAGGTGCTGGCCCAGGCCACCATCGCGACCGACGACGAGGACCTGCACTCCCGGGCCCAGGTGACGATGGCGCCGGGACACCGCCCGGTGGGTGCCGGCCAGACCACCGCCGACGCCGTGCACGAGGCCGTCTGCGAGGACGAGGCCGTTCACCTCACCGCCACCGTGCCCCGCGGCGAGGCCGAGCTGATCGACGGGCTGCGGTCGCACCTGACCGACGTGGATCTGCGGGCCGCGGGGGCGACCAGCATCATCGAGGGCGACATCACCCCCAGCTGAGTCACCCGGCGGGCGTGTGATCACGGACTCGGGTCCGAGCGATCCACCGCTCGACCCGAGTGATCCGGCCCTCGGGTCCGGGTGGTCCAGCGTCCCGTCAGTTGATCATGAGCGGTGCGCCGACTCGCTAGCCTGGCGGCATGACGAGCGAGGACGTGCAGCGGGTACGGGTGGGCGCCGTGGAGCTGGCCGCCACCACGACGGGTGACCCGGCCGATCCGCCGGTGCTGCTGGTGGCGGGGCTGGGTGCGCAGCTGATCAGCTGGGACGACGGTTTCTGCCGTGCCCTTGCCGACCGGGGGCTCTACGTGGTCCGGTTCGACAACCGAGACGCCGGGCTGTCGACCCACCTCGGGGAGTCCCCGGCGGAGCCGGCGTACGCGCTGAGCGACCTGGCGGGCGACGCGGCGGGTCTGGTCGACGAGCTGGGACTGGGCTCGGTCCACGTGGTCGGCGCGTCGATGGGTGGCATGATCGCGCAGCTGGTGGCGATCGAGCACCCGGACCGGGTCCGCAGCCTCACCTCGATCATGTCCACCACCGGCGACCCGACCGTGGGCGAGGCCAGCCAGGCGGCGATCGCCGCCCTGACGGCGCCCCCGGCCCTGACCCGGGAGGCCGTGCTGGACGGAGCGGTGGTGGCCAACCGCATCATGGGCTCACCTGATCACCCGATGGCGGCCGACGAGGTCCGGGCCCGCGCGGGGCGGGCCTTCGACCGGGCGTACGACCCGGTCGGGTTCGGTCGCCAGCTGCAGGCCTGCCTGACGACACCGGACCGCACCGAGGCGCTCTGTCGGCTCGACCTGCCGACCCTGGTCATCCACGGCGCGGCGGACACCCTCATCGGTGTCAGCGGCGGGCGGGCCACGGCGGCCGCGGTCCCCGGGGCGGAGCTCCTCGTCCTCGACGGGGTCGGCCACGAGGTGCCCGAAGGGGTCTGGCCGCTCGTGGTGGACCGGATCGCCGCCCTGGTCGCACGGGCCGAGGAACGGTCCACGGTCGGGCGCGCGAGCGGCTGATCCGGGCAGGTCCCCCCGGCCGGTGGTGGTGGGACGTCGCCACGGCACGTTTCTGATGTTGCCGTGAGTCATGAGGTTCTCGACGGGTCTGTGTCAAACCTGCTTGCCTCTAGGCCCCTGAGTCGGACCCAGGGTTGACCTGCTCGCCCCCAGTAGGCCTTGCCTCAGATCGTCGCGAGGCCACCTACCCCTTCCCCAGCCAGCCTGGGTGTTGCTGCCTCCGTGCGCCCGGTGAGGAGGAGCAGGACCGCCGAGATCGGCCCGACGATCTCAGGGCCGCTGCCAACGGTCCAGTTCGCGTCTGTCGCCGTCAGCGTGAACGACCCGAGCCGACGCTTGGCCCCGAACGAGAACGGCCAGCGGAGCTCCCAGATCCTGGTAGCAGCGGCTGCGCCGGCGTCGGGTGGGGTAGGCAAGTCGATCCCCAACGGAATCGCGATGTCCTGAGCGTGCACCAGCATGTCCCACATCACGTTCGCGGGGTTCACGGGCCAAGGGACCGAACGCGACTCCGCGGAGGTCTGAAGGTCCTGCACGATCTGGGCCGGTGTGCGCGCCGCGCGACGCTGGCTGACCACCGTGTTCCACCGGGCATAGTCACCGCGAGCCTTCGCGAAGTCGACTAGCAGACTGCTCGGAGTGGCCGGCATGGGTATCAGGGTCACGTGGGCGGCAACGTCGCGAACACGCCAACCGGCACACAACGACTGGTGCTCCCACTCTGCCTCGGACAGCCCGGCGAGCAACTCCGCCATGGCCAGCCGCTGCTCGACAACCACCTGCCAACACCGTTCGGTGTCTATGCCCTCCCCGATGCCCATGATGCTCCTCCGGGATCGACCTGGTGCAACAATAGACAGATTCTCTGTCTAATTTCAAGAGGGGCTGTCCTGCAGATAGGGGTCCGTGATCTCACGCAACATCGTCAACGTGTTGCGCAGCTCGGCCATGCGCCGAGGCCCGATGTGCGCCAGCCATTGCGCTTCGACCTCGGCGAGGGCAGGGAGAACCGCCTCGCGTGCCGCGTAGCCTCGAGCGGCGAGCTTGACCAGCCGGGCGCGGCCATCGGTTGGGTCCGGGAACCGCTCGACGTAGCCCCCGCGTTCCAGATGCTCGACGAGGAAGCTGGCGGTCTGCTTCGTGACCTGTGCAGCTTCGGCGAGTCGGGCGATCCGCGATCCGCCCGGGTCGATCCGAGCGGCGATGCGGGCTTGAGCGACAGTCATGTCGGCGTAGCCGGCACGAGCCAGTCCCTCCATGGTCGCAGCCTCCAACGCCCGGTAGGGGACGAACAGCAAGACACCAAGGGGCAGCTCCCCGCCGTCTGCCGCGCCCGCAACGGCCGTTGCCGCACCCATACGCACCGCCCGGTCTTCGCCTAGCAAACGGATAGAGGTCCACTGCGCTCCACGATAACCAAGCGGCTGAACGTCGGAGGTTTCGCCGAGCCAGTTCCAGTCCAGCGCCATTCCGCCTCCTGCCAAGTACCTACTGACACAGAACTGCCAAGCACTACAGGGACAGGACACGATTTTCTGATGGTCCCCGTGGGAAACACCCCGCGATGTTCTAGACTCCGAACGGACTCGGGGGGCGGGTCTACGAGGGTGTCAGGTTGATCATCGAGCAGGCAGTGGGGGATGCGCCGGACAGGCCGGTGCTGGTGGTGGAGGACAACCACCTCAATCAGATCGTGGCCGAGGGGATGCTCCGGCTGCTGGGCTACTCGTGTCGGTGCGTGTCCGACGGTCTGCAGGCCCTTGCGGTCCTGCAGAGCGACGAGCACCCGATCGTGTTGATGGACGTCCACATGCCGCTTCTCGACGGCTACGAGGCCACCCGCCGGATCCGGGCCGAGCTGCCGGCCGAGCGGCAGCCCTACATCATCGCCCTGTCGGCCAGCGTGCTGCCCGAGGATGCACGTCTGTGCCGCGATGCCGGGATGGACGACTTCGTGCCCAAGCCCATCTCCAAGATCAGTCTGCGAGCCGCGTTGGACCGCGCCGGGACTCCGACCACGGACTGAGCGCAGGCACCGGCGCAGATTCTCGGCCTGCCGGGACTCAGTCGATGGCGGCGTGCAGCCGACGGGAGACGTCGGCCAGCACGTCGTCGACCGGCTGCTCGGCGAGCGACGCCATGAACGGTTCGACCTTCACCGGACCCGTGTAGCCGGCGGCGCGCACCCCGGCCACGAAACCGGCGAGATCGATCACCCCGGTCGTGCCCGGCAGGCGACGGTCGAGGTCCAGCTGCTGGTCGAGGGCCCGGTCCTCCGGCGCGTCGTTGAGATCGACCGAGACGATGTCGGCGTCCGCCAGGGCTGCGACGTCGGCGGTCGTCTCCGCGGCCGTGAACCAGTGGAACGAGTCGAGGATGACGCCGACGTTCCCGGCGCCCGTGTCGGCGATCAGCTCACGGACCTCGGCCAGCGAGTGGACGAAGGGGAACCGCTCGGTCGACCAGAAGGTCTTCGGCCCGACGTACTCCAGCCCGAGCCGGACGCCGGCATCGGCCAGCACACCCGCCACCAGAGAGATCCGGCTGACGTGCAGCACCCAGTTGCGGCGATAGGTCAGGTCGTCGTGCATGGGTCGCACCCAGGTCCCGACCGACGTGACCCCGGCGGCGCTCAGGACGGCGAGCGTGTCCGGCAGACCGGCCAGCTGCGCGGTGAACTCCCCGGCCGGGGCCGTGAGGTCGACCGGCAGCCCGGCCACCCCCAAGCGCAGCCCGCGCTCGGCGACGGCGGCGGCGGCCTCGGCGATCGCCGCCCGGTCACCCAGACCGGCGAGGTAGCCGACATCGGGATCGACGCCGGCGAAGCCGTGGCGGGCGGCCAGCTCGACAGCGGTCGGGAAGTCAGCGGAGAGACCGAGGGCACCGAGGCTCAGGTTCGCGTACATGGGTTCCACCCTAGGGGGACGGGTGCGGCCGTCACCGCGGCCGCAGGTGGGTGGGGTCGCGGTAGCGTTTCGTCATGGCCGTCTCGACCGTCGTCGTCAGCGGTCGCGCGGCGGCACCGCCTGGCGGCGCGACCACCCCCGACGCGTGCCGGTGATGCGACGGGCCTGGGTGCGGCTGGACAACGCGTCCAACATCTTCCTGGCCGCGCGCAGCGCCGCCGATCCCAAGGTGTTCCGGCTCAGCGCCGAGCTCGACCGCATAGTGGACCCGCGGGCGCTGCAGAGCGCCGTGGAGGCGACATTCGACCGGTACCAGCTGTTCCACGCGGTCCTGCGCCGAGGGGTGTTCTGGTACTACCTCCAGGCCAGCGACCTGCGCCCCCGGGTCACCGCGGAGGAGCTGCCCACCTGCGCGCCGCTCTACCAGGCCGACAAGCGCCATCTCCTGTTCCGCGTCCTGCACCATGACCGGCGGATCAGCCTGGAGGTGTTCCACGCCCTGGCCGACGGCACCGGAGCGCTGTGGTTCCTCAGCGACGTGATGACCGCCTACGCCCGGTTGTGCACGCTCGACCATCGCGATGACCATGACCACGGGGACGGGAACCGGGACGCTGCCCACGGACCGGCGGGGCCCGACCCGACCGGCCGTGGCGGGGCTGCCCGTCGGGGCGAGGAGCCGGTCGCCGACCCGGCTGCACCGGTGCACGGACTGACCACCGACAGCTTCGCCCACTACTTCCAGCGACTCCGCCGGACCCGTCCGCCGGCGGTCGACCTCGACGCCGACTTCCGCCGGGCGGCGGCCGCACCGGTGGACGGTGAGCGAGCAGCGGGCCGACCGCCCAGCGGCGGGCGCCCGCATCATCGGGCGTCGACGAGAGCTCGCCAGATCAGGACGGGGGCGTACCGGGTGAAGGGAACCCGCACCCCTGACGACCGTACGCGCGCCGTCGAGCTGACCGTCTCGGCCCGGGACGTGCTGGCCCTCGCTCGCGCAGAGGGCGTCTCGCTCACCATGTACCTGACCGCGGCGTTCTGCCAGGCGATCCGAGCGACCTCCCCACGGACGGGACGGAACACCACCCTGGCGGCCTCCGTGCCGGTGAACCTGCGGCAGTTCTTCCCCTCGACCTCGCCCCGCAACTTCTTCGCGACCATCCGGGTCGAGCACACGTACGGGCGTGGTCCCGACGACCTGGGCACGGTCTGCCGGCTGCTCGACGGCCAGTTCCGTCCCCGGGCCACGCCGGAGGCGCTGGCCGAGAAGCTGCAGAAGCTCGTCCGGTTCGAGCGGATGCCGCTGCTGCGGGTGGTCCCGCGGCCGGTCAAGGACCTCATCCTGCGCGTGGTCAACTGGGGCAGCAACCGGGGTCTCAGCGTGGCGGTCTCCAATCTCGGTCGGGTGACGCTGCCCGCGCCCGCCGAGGACGCCGTTCGGGGGATGCAGTTCCACGTCTCCGCGGTCCGGCCGCAGCTCTGTGCCATCTCCCACGCCGGCCTGCTCACCCTCACCTTCACCTCGCCGTTCACCGAGACCGACCACATCCGGGAGTTCGCGCGGCTGCTGACCGCCGGCGGGGTCGCCGTGACGGTCGGGGCGGCGCCGGTGACCGAGGCCGAGATCGCTGAGCTGAGCTCGTGAGTCGCTGCGCCGCGTGCGCCGTCGCCGTCGAGGGCGGCTGGACCGCCTGCCCCCTGTGCGGGGCACCGCTCTCGGGCGAGGCCACGGCCGATCCGTTCCCCGCCGTGGCTCTCCGGTTCTCCCGGCGCCGGGTGCTGAGGGTGCTGTTCCTCGTCTCGATCGCCGTCATCCTGGCGTCCCTGTCGGTGCAGCTGCTCTTCGACCGGCGGCCCGCCGGCATCGGTGCCCTGCGCTCGGTCTGGCTGGGAGTGGTGACGATGTGGCTGGTGGTCGTGATGGCGGTGCGGAAACGGCACAACGTGGCCAAGGGCACCGTCTACCTGGTCGTCATCGCCGGGCTGCTCTGCGTGTACTGGGACTACCTGACGGGCTGGCGGGCCTGGTCGCTGACGTACGCGGTGCCGATCGTCTGTGCCGGGTCCGCCGTCGCCTTGATGATCACGGTGCGGCTGCTGCAGATCGAGGTGGGGGAGCACATCGTCTACACGAGCCTGATGCTGCTGCTCGGCCTCGCGCCCATCGCCTTCCTGGCGTTCGGGTGGGTGACCAACGCCGTGCCGTCGAGCATCTGCGGCGCGCTCGGCTGCACCCTGGTGCTGCTGCAGCTCACCCGCGCCCCCGACCTGCGCCACGAGCTGGCCAAGCGCCTGCACCTGTAGGTCCGAGCCCTCGCGTGGAGTCGGACCACGACCTAGAGCGGGTCGAGTCGCCGCCGGAGCAGGCAGAACTCGTTGCCCTCGGGGTCACTGAGGACGTGCCACGACTCGTCTCCCGTCTGACCGACATCTGCGGGACGAGCCCCCAGCGCCAGCAGGCGTCGGAGCTCGGCGTCCTGGTCGCGGTCCGTCGCGTTGAGGTCGAGGTGCCACCGGGACGTGCCGGCCTGCTCGTCTCGGGGGGTGAGGATGATCGTCGGCTGCAGGCCCCCGAACCCCGTCCGCGGACCGATCTCCAGCGTCCCGTCGTCCTCCCGGTCGAGCACGACGAAGTCGAGGACCTCGCACCAGAACCGCGCGAGTCGCTCGGGGTCGCGGCACCCGAGGACGAGCTCGCTGATGCGACAGGCCATGACGTCTCCGCTCTCTCGGCGCGCCCGACCGAGTCGTCGTCCGCTCGATCTCCAGCGCGGAACAGTCACCCGACGGTAACCGATGACGTGCTCCGACGTACGACGCCGGTGGGCGGCTACCGTGTCACGGTGCCCACCGAT
Organism: Microlunatus aurantiacus; assembly: GCF_039536605.1. NCBI lineage: Bacteria > Bacillati > Actinomycetota > Actinomycetes > Propionibacteriales > Propionibacteriaceae > Microlunatus > Microlunatus aurantiacus. The sequence continues at coordinate 1,822 of NZ_BAAAYX010000003.1, read as the reverse complement.
CTGCGTCTCATCCGTCACGGGGAGTCGGTCGCCAACACGCAACCGATCATCGCCGGCATGCGCGCCGACGTCGGCCTGACCGACCTCGGACGGCAGCAGGCCCGTCTGCTGGAGGAGCGGCTGCGGACCGACGACTGGGCCGCCGACGTCCTCTACGCCAGCACGCTGCCCCGGGCGATCGAGACCGCCGCGTACGTGTCGCGGGGGCTCGGTCTGCCGGTCGAGCCGGACGACGAGGTGCAGGAGCTCCGGCCGGGCGTGGCCGACGGTCTCTCGATCGCGGAGTGGCGTCGGCGCTATCCCGGACTCGAGCAGGGGCCCTCGAACCGGCCCCACCAGCGGTTCTCGCCGGAGGGGGAGAGCTGGGCGGAGTTCGTGGTCCGGGTGGGGGCGGCCCTCACCCGCATCCTCGAGCGGCACCCGGACGAGTCGGTGGTCGTGGTGACCCACGGCGGGGTGATCGAGGCGTCGTTCCACCTCGCGCTCTCCCTCGGCGCGTCGACGCCGCAGGCCGGCTTCGCGCCCGCCAACACCAGCATCACCCACTGGCGCCACGATCCGACCGGGCCGGGCGGGTCACCGTGGTCCCTGATCACCTTCAACGATGCTCACCACCTGGTCGGGAGAACGACCGGGGCGCCGCCCCAGGATGCTGTCCCGACCGCCGGCGACGACACGGTGAGCGGCCCGGACAGCTGACCGGCGGTCAGCGGGGTCGACGGGATCGCCTCCGCGAGCCTCTCACCCGTAATCGGCGCGGTGGGCGAGCTGGACGGCGCTGGCGCTGCCGTGCAGCCACGGATCGCCGTGCCCGGGCAGCACCGTGGCGACGGCGATCTCGCCGATGCGGTCCAGGGACCGGCGGTTGAGGTCCAGGTCGGCGGTGGCCGCGGGGGCGACCATCCGCGGCCCCGTCCGGCCCGTGTACGGGTCCAGGGTGACCAGCGCGTCGCCGGTCAGCAGCGCCGATCGGTCCGGCAGCAGGAAGGCTGTGTGCCCGTCGGTGTGCCCGGGGGTGGGCACCGCGATCAGCGAGCCGGGGACGTCGAGGCGCCCGCTCCGGAAGGTCCTGGTGGTCTCGACCCCCGGCACCCGGAGCGCCCCGGCCGCCACCATCCGCGCCAGCACGGGCAGGGACCGGGGGTGAGCCAGGGGATAGAGCACCCGGTTGCGCTGCGGGCGGTAGCTGTAGGGGTGGGCGGCCAACCGGCGGTCGTCCTCGTGCACCCAGACCGGGACGGACAGCCGGCGCTGCAGGTGCCGGGCGAAGCCGACGTGGTCGAAGTGACCGTGGGTGAGGACCAGCGCGGCGATGTCGCCGACGTCGCGACCGATCGCGGCCAGTCCGCGGCGCACGACGGCCCAGGTGGACGGGTAGCAGGCGTCGACCAGGGTCACGGCGTCCCCGTCGACGATCACGTAGCAGTTCGTGAAGGCGTGCTCGACCAGGTGGACGTCATCGGCCACCGGACGCATCCGGGCCGCGCCGAGCCGTTGCCGCATCCAGCGCCTCCGTCCTTCACCGGTCCGGAGGTCCGGCAGTCGCCGGACGCTCCCCGGTCGCTACGTAGCCAGGTTCGGCGAAGGCAAACAACCCACCGCCGCGCCCACCGCGGTCCGGAGGTCCGGGTGCGGTGGGCGCGGCGGGAGTCCGACCTCAGAAGACGCTGTTGGGGTCGTAGTACTTGTCGATGTTGTCGCAGCCGATGCCGACGGCCTCGGTGAACGACTCCTTCGGGTAGTCCGACGGCTTGGTCTTGCCGGTGGCCACGTCGACGGAGATCTTGAGCGCCTCCTTGGCCGCCAGCGACGGTGAGTTGAG
>NZ_BAAAYX010000002.1:890584-1162465 GCF_039536605.1 Microlunatus aurantiacus | reverse complement strand
CATGACCATCAACCAGGCCCAAGCCGCCTGACCGAACCTGTCACCTACTCGTGCAGCAGACCCTGATGGGCAGACCCCAACTCAGCGACGGAGGTTCGAATGGGAAGACTGACCGCAGCGCTTCCCTGGATCGGTCTCGGAGCTGTCGCGTCGATCGCGCTGGCCAACATCTACTCCCTATGGATCCTGCTGTTGGCGCCTGTGCTACTCGTGGGCGGCTTCCTGGTCTGGCAGCTTGACCCGAGCCGGGAGTTCTTCGGTTGGGTCGCAGGTCTCGGCCTGCTCCCCATCCTCGTCGCCACTGCGGAACCCGGATGCCCAACGCTCGAGACCTGTACTGGTGAGCCGCGGACTGTCTGGCCCTACTTCACCGCGTCAGCCGTGCTCGTCGCAGCCGGACTGTTGGTAGCGACCCGACGTCCTGCGCAAGACCGCCTGGACGTGCGCGCATCTCCGTAGGGCGGTGGCTGAGCGTCGCGTCTGAGACGCCGACGTCAACCCAGCGGCTGCCCGTGCGCTGGTCGGCCACTGCACGTACCCCGCAGGAGGGGTGGCTATTCGACGGTAGGCGGCGCGGGATCGGCGAGTACCGACCGCAGCCGATCGCCGAAGGCAAGGATCGCGGCGTCTGTCACGCGGCGCGCTTCAGCTGTGCTCCCGCCGAGGTCGGTGTAGGACTCGAGGTGGGTCCATATCGGTAGCGACGAGTCGTAGCCCGATTTCTCGACGTCGGTGACCAGAATGATGTTCACCTCCCATCCTTCCGCGGTCCAGTTGGTCTCGACCATCAGGGGCAGGGGCATGACGTCGCCGACGCGCAGGACCTGGACCTGTCTGTCGGACCACCACGAATCCATAGGTAAAGACTGCCGCCACCGCACCTGATCCGTTCACGCAGGAGGGTCGCCCTGTGTTGACCGATTACGGCCAGGAACTGATCTGCCCGTCCGGTCCTTCACAGGTGTAGCTGATGACCGAACCGTGTGCGAGGTACGGCTCGTTGCCCCCGGCGTGACTCACCACCCGGCCACCCGCTACCGAGCATTGCCTCGTCCACTCCACCCGCGGAATCGCCTGCACCGTGAAGACCCCGCCGACAACTCCAAGAACGCACACCAACCCGATGATCAGCGGACGCACCGGCTGCCGCGCTCGGCCCACATCGGTCGCATGAAGTGCTGTCATCTGGCCCTCCGTCCCTGCCTCAGTGTCCGCCTCCACGTCACTAAGGGAAAGCGCCTGAAGCCAGATCAGACCGCCCTCCTGAAGTGCGGTGCGCACAGCCATCGCCCCCGGTTCATCCGAAACGCGGTGGTTCTCAGTAGACGGCGGTTGAGCGTGACGTCTGAGACACGTCCCGTTGATCGGCGGATGGTCGCAGACCGGTCGGCTTGCGACTGCTGGCCTACGGTCGTACGGCGCCACCCGACTGCCAGGAGATGAACGAGGTTCCCACCTGGCACTCAGCAGGTACCCCTCTGAGGTCAACCAGGTCGCCGTCCCCGCCACCACCCGAGAACGAGTCGCCGAGATGAAGCGTCCCAACATCGGGGATGTCGACGCTCCTGCCATTCGCCGCGAGGATCGAGCCGTGGGGGAACTGCACTACCACCGCTCCGCCGTCAGGAGTTCGAGACGCGAGACATCCCTGCGGGGTTCGGGTGAGCGTGCCTTCCAAAATGGCTAGTTGCGCTGCCCGGGGGGTGCTCGCTGACGTCATCATCACCGTGTCGCCGGCTCGTTGGGTGAGCACAGCTGAGCTGCAGCCGGACAGCGCCAGGAGACAGATCGCTATCAGCACGCATCCGCGTCTCATTCGCTCATCATGCCGGTAGAGGGTCGCTCCGTGCACTAGAGCGTCGGCGCAGCGCGTCAGGACAGGTCCCGGAACTCAGGACCCGGGCCGACTGAACGGGCCCTCCCCTTGCGCCGGGCAGCCTGAACGAGCCGCGATGCACCCCACCGAGCGCGAAACTCGAAGAGCCGCAGGCGGAGACGGTACAGAACTGGACTCACGGGTCCATGGTGCCAACGCAGCGGAGCTTGCTCCAGAGGCTTGTGTCACGGTCCGTTTGCGGCGACGCAGGCGCCCCGGACCGACGGCTTTGCCTCTGGAGTCCGCATCCCGAACGTCGTGGGCCGTCGACAGGGATCGCTGCTTGCGCCAGCCTGGCAGCTATGTGGAACGCGTACCACGACGGCGACCCCAGCCGTCCGGTCGAGCCGAACGAGAAGGCGGCCCCCGGCCTGGCGCCGCCGCCTCCGGCCGGCCTCGATCCCGTCAATCAGATGGTCGACGGAGAGCATTTCGTCGTCACCCGCCGACCCGGCTCACCCGGCACGTATGACTTCGACTGGGCCTCTCATCCAGAGTCTTACGGTTTCACCGTGGGAGCGAACTCAGAGTGGAGGCCTGACCGGACAGAGATGACGGAGGAGATTCGCAGTTTCCTGTCCCAGGTCGACAAGGAGACCGGCTACCTTCCCGACTGATCACCCAGAGGTCCGCTTCCGGCGATCGACCCACAGGCTGTTAGCGCGGCCGTAGATCTGTCGGTCGTGATGAGATGAGGAGATGACCGACCCGTGGCATGTTGACGTGGTGCCGTCGCCTAACCACGACGGCTGGCAGTTGCGCTGTACCGAGCGGCCAGAGGTGGTCGTCGACCTCACGACGCTGGACGACATGGGTGACAAGATCGCCCAAGCCATCGCCAAGGCTGCGGGCCGCCCGGACACCAGGAGGATGGCGGTTAGTTTCAACTACCCCCTGGGCGACATCACCCTCTACCAGCTCACTCGCGAAGACGACGGCACGATCAGCTGCGACCAAGTACCCGGCCTCCGACTCAGCGGCACCTCGCGGACCCAGGATCTGGTCCAGGCGATCGCGCTCGCCGACGGCGCAAGCCCTGACACTGTCGGAATCGTGTTCAAACCGATCTAAGCCGAGTAAGAGTTCACAGACGACGACGGCTGTGCGTTCCCACATAAGGGCGATTGAGCGTGACCTCTGAGACGCCACCGCCGCTTCAACGATTGTGCGTAGGCCGGTCGATCAACGCGCGTCGAGATCCCCGAACCAGCTGGTGTGCTCAGACGGCGGATCCCGTGTCAGATCGACATCGAACTCGTAGTAGCGGGTGACCGTGCTGCCCACTGCTGAGCAATAGTCGACGAAAGAGCGCGCGACTGGTGGGACCGCGCTACCACCGACCCGGTCTGCGGCGACACCGACCGTCACCCACTCGGCGTTGCAGGCGACACCATCGAGGTCAACCCAGTCCGGCAGATCAACCATCTCGTCCAACCGAAACTCGTAGCCCAACGCGATCCACGTCTCGACACCCTCCTCCGCAGCGAAGGTCATGAACGTGGTGTGGACCAAGCGGTGTGGCAGATCGACGACGATTCCGCACTCCTCGTGAACTTCACGGACGGCCGCCGCGAGCGGAGTCTCGCCGGGCTCTAGTTTCCCGCCGGGCGCTGACCACTGAGGCCCGTTCGGCGAGGAGTTCTCGACGATGACCAGGTGATCGCCACATCTGACCAGGCCAGAAACGACCAGTCTTGCCCCGACCATGGCCACGGCGTCCCCTCCCCTCCCACTGGTCGGCACCGGCACGACCCGGCCAGCACCAGCGACATCCTCTCAGGAAGCGGTCGCCTACACCGTGCCTCGCGCAACGGTCGGCTAGCGGTAAGACGCGCGGGCTTTCGACTTGCGCCACGCGGGCCGTTCCCCAGGCAGCGGCGTCTGCGCGATGAAGCGGATCGCCTTGCTTCCCCCGCCGCGCGGCCGGTAAGAGTTCAACCATGATCCTTCGCTCCGCAACCAGCGCTGATGTTGAAGCCCTCCTCGACGTCCAAGAGCCAGGCGCGGTCGAGGGTCTCGGCCACATCTTCTCCCAGGACCAATACCCGTTTCCTCGTGAGGCCATCGGCTCTCGGTGGTTGGCCGAAATCGTCGACCCGAAGATCAACGTCTACCTCTACACCGAGCACGGAGGGACCATCCGAGGGTTCGCCGCCGTCCGCGACCATGAACTCCTGCACTTCGGCACCGCACTGGACACCTGGGGAACAGGCTTGGCCTCCGGATTCCACGACGTACTGCTTGATGCGACAGCTCGCCGCACTACACGGCCCACCCTCATGCTGCGCGTCTTCGAAGAGAACCTCAGGGCCCGGCGCTTCTACGAAAAGCACGGCTGGCAGCTCACCGGACGAAGCAGCCGAACGACTTTTCCGCCCCATCCGTTGCTGCTTGAGTACAACCGACGACTCACGCAGTCATCCCGCTGAAGGGTCGCTCTGCGACGCGTACTTCCTGGTTCAGACTGAGCCATGCGCGCTTCGCCGATCGATCCTCGTGACCAAACCAGCGAGATCGACGACCCGGAGTACCGGGTCTACTTCTGGACCAGTTCAGCGGGCAGCCTTTGGAGTTGCAGCGAGTGGGAGCTCGCCGAGGCAGACATCGACGAGGTCTTGGACTGGGTCAAAGCGCACGCCAACGGACGACTTCACAGTCTGTGGGTGGTGCTTCGAAGGCCCGACGGCGTCCAGTTGGTCCGCCTGCGTGGCATCGACCCGACCGCCGAGCCAAGCACCTGGCCAAGATGGGCGCGAGAAGCGAAGGGCTGACCGACACGATTCGCAGTAGGCGGTCCGCTACCGATTCACCAGAATTCCGTCGGCGAACTCGACGATCGCGTCAAATACCGGGACCTGACTCAGCACCGATCCCCGCCAATCGTCCCGTCGCTGCAGTCCGTGATCGGCGCCAGCGAGCTCGACGATCCTGACTCCCGCACCGACAATCTCTTGGGGAACCCACGACGGATCGGCCGTGCCGCCGACCAGCATCGTCGGCCGCTGAACCTCCCTCATCGCCGCTTGCACCGACGCGTCGCCCAACAGCGGGGTCAACCACACGCCCGGCAGCCCCATGGCCACAGCCCACGGCAGAGCCAGGGTGCCCAGAGACTTCGCCACGACCAGCACCGGGAGGCTAGAGGAAGCGCGCTCGAACGCGGAAGCGGCGACTGTGACCACATGGTCGGCGGGTTCACTTTCCAATGCTTCTTCGTCCCAAGACGCGGTGAGCACCGACCAACCGTGCTGCGTCAATGCCATCGAGGTCCAATGCAGAAGCGGCGTTCCCGCGCCGAACATGCGGCCCGGCAGCACGATCGCCGTGCCCAGGGCTGTGCCAGGCTGCGCGAACCACACTCCGCCATCACCCGCCCAGAAGATCACCCCGCGACCGCGTACCTTCGACCGGCCTCCCCGAAGTTCCGTCTCAATCGCCGGTCGCTCTGCGACTCCAGACAGGGTCGTCGCTTCGCAGGTCCCTCCTGGGCAGCCTTACTTCGGCAGCTCCAGGCGCAATGTGGCGAGGAAACCGGGTCCTTCCCGCGTCACGTCAGCGAGAGTCCACCCTGTTGGTTCGACAAGGCGAGCGAGTTCGTCCACCGTCAGGAACCAGTAATCGAACCAGCCGGTGGCCAGCTCGCGGAAGCGGATCCTGATCCGTAGCTGCCCACCAGGACGGCCGCGGTCGCGGTTGCGGCGGTGGTACGCCTTGTGGACGGCTTCGTCAGTCGCGTAGGGATCGATGGACTGCCCGAGGAGAACTGCCCCAGGTGCTGCACGGCCGGCAAGCCGGGTCAGCAGAGCCGGAGCGATACCGGGGCCGGCCAGCAATGACAGGTTGTTGCCGAGCATCACGGTGGTGTCGTACTCGCCCTCGGCGAGCTGATCCAGACGACCCTCCAGAACCGAGACACCACGGTCTCGCGCAACTTGCGCAGCTCCGGCAGACGGCTCCAAGCCCGTGACGTCCAGTCCCCGCGCCGCCATCGCGAGGGCGTGGCGGCCGGCTCCGCAGCCAATATCGAGGACCCTACCGGTGGCTTTACTGCATGCCAGCGCCTCCAACGGGCCAAGTTGGTCAGGCTTGCTGAAGTAGGTGCGGGCGTCAGTGATACCCAAGAAGCCGTCATCTCGCTCGACGAGCTCGTGTTGCGGGCGCTGCAGATCAGCGTGCTGAGCGCGCAACATCTGGCCAAAGGCGTCACCGATCTGCGGCTCGAGCGTGGACATCATGATCCTCAGCCTCGCCGGACGCTGGGGCAAAAGCAATCGACTTCCCGACCCGCCCACCTTCTGTGGTCTGCAATGAGGGGTCCGCTCGTGGAGACGAGCTGGCAGCCGGTGCGCCCGCCTCGCTGGACGGACGGCTACCGAGCAGTTCCTCAGGTAGCAACGGCGTGCGTCAGGCTCGTCGGACGAAGTCGCAGACCTCTGCCTCGGCGACGAAGCCTGACTTGATGTACGCCTGGACGGTGCTGGCCTGCGACGTTGGTGCGCAGACTGTCACCTCAGAGGCTTGCCAGGACCGAAGGGTCCGGGCGGCCGCCAGGTTGAGAGCTCGCCCGTAGCCGCGGCGGCGATGGTCTGGATGTACTCCCAAGGGTTCGATCAGGCCCGGGCGGTTCGGCCCGGCCGACCACACGGCGATGCACCCCACCGCCGCCCCTGTGGTGTCCCGCGCGAGGAGGCACTGTCCCTGCCGGAACGGGATGCTTTGCCGAAGTGGTTCCCAATAGACGCCCCCGCCCCCGTCGAAGGCGCTGGCATGGACAGCAAACCACTCCGCCGCATTGGTGTCATCGACGACATCGACGCTCAGACCAAGTTCCGCGGCAGCATCTGGGACCTCCTCGGTCAGATCCCGCCGCAACGGGACCCACGGGTCGTCTGGCTCCCAGCCGTGGAGCCGCAATCGCTCACCGAGTGCCGCACCCGACCGAGCCTCCACCGCGGCCGGTCCTGGGGGCAACACTCCCGCAGCACTCGATTCCAAGTCAATGACGAGTTGTGCAGCGATGTCTCGGTCTGCGTCGATCTCGGGGGCGACCGCCATCCGCAGCAGGTCGGGCTCGTCCAAGAGTCCGAGGGCGATGAGCGCCCCATTCCTACGCCATGCGCGCAACCTCGTAGCGAGCACCGCCTCGCCGCGCAACGAGAACCACCCGAGGTCGCCTGGATGCAACTGGACGGGGCCCAGCGTGTGCTGCCACTCACCCAGCGTCGCGACCACCTCCGCCAGGTCGTTGAGCCTCGGCGTCTCCACGGTCAGGGTCATCTCATTCCACCTCTCTGCGCCGGTCCGTCGCGCCGGCACAAGGCATTGCCTCGCGACGAGGCGACTTCTCTTCGCAGTTGCGACAGCCCCCACTCCCCACAACAGTGTCGCTCAGCGCTCGTGTCAAGGAACTGCCAGCGACCGCCAGAAGGATCCGCCGATCGCCTGGCTGGCAGGCAGTGCTGTCTTGGACCAGCCGTTGGCGGATCGAAACGACACGAACGGCCCCGACCTTTCGTTGAGCTCGGCGAGCACCCGGTCGGCTTCGTCTGCGAAGGTGACCTGCAGGCACAGACTTCGGCCGGCGGGGACCCGCCAGCAACTGGGCCGCGGTCGTTGAACTGTCGATGCCGCGATCCTAGAAAGACCTGCTAGATCCGACGACCTGATTCACGCACACGACGATCGACTTGCGGTGCGTCGAAGCGCAAGGTGCCACTCGGGGCACTTGCCTAGAAGGACGGTGACTTATGCCCCACCGTAGCCGTCTGGATCGGTGACGATGCCGTAGTTCTGTCCCCAAGGCATCGGTCGTGACTCGGTTAGAAGCACGTCGACCGAACCCGCGACTGCGCGCGTGAACTGGGCAGCGCTAGTCGGGTCCTCGAAGGTCAGATCCAAGGTCATTGATCCGGGCAGGGGCTACGGCCGCGACGTGTCCCACAGCTGGCGAAGGATCGACTGTGCAGCGTCAAAGGTGCTGGTCCGCTGACCGTCAGCCAGGCTTGTGGCTCATCGCTGCCAGGCATGTGATGGACCCGTCGTTCAATCAACTCTGTGTAGAAGGCGTCACTGAGCACCAGATCCCGGACCACGAGATTGATTTCCGTCAGCATGTAGACAGTCAAGCAGGCGCCCTATCGCCGAGATCGTCGCACAAGGATCTCTTGCGGCGGGCGTCCTCCTCGCAAGACCGACCCCTATCAAGACTGCATGAGTTTGTCCGCCTCTTCGCTGGCGGCAATGGCCTCGTCCCGGCGGCCCACCTCATCCAGCCGAAGCGACAAGGTGTACAACGACATGGCGAGGTCGAGTTCGTAGGCGTCCGGGTTGGTGACCGCGAGCCGCCGGCACAGCTGGACGGCTTCCTCGACCGCGGCAAGGCCCTCCTCCCGGTGGCCCGCCTCGGCCAGACCGATCGCCCAGTTGCGCAACGATGAGGCGAGGTCGGGTTCGTAGGCGTCCGGGTTGGTGGCCGCGAGCCGCCGGTACAGCTGGACGGCTTCCTCGATCGCGGCTGGGCCCTCCTCCCGGCGGCCCGCCTCGGGTTCGTGAGTCAACGAAACCGGCTCCACCACGACACAGCTCCACTTGGGCAATCCATCGCACCATTCTCGCGGGTGAGTCTGTCAAGCCAGGTTGGCCCCAGGCTGACGGCCCAATCTGGCCCCACTGGCGGTACTCAGCGCTGTGGTCAACTCCGGGATCCAGCTGCGCCCACATAGGGTCGATGAATGCGCGTTCGGGATCGAGTCTCACCGCTGCCTGTTGGGCGGTTGCCTACGCAGGCCCGGTCGCTCAGTGCTCAACGTCAGCGGCGCTCAACGGATGCCAGAACACCCCTGTGATCGCATGACTCGCGGGCAGCAACGGGTGGGACCAGTCGGGGTCGGGTCGGAACGACACGGACGCCGGGGCGAACGGGCCAGACTTCTCGGCGAGCTCGGCGAGCACCCGGTCGGTCTCGTCAGCGAAGGTGCCACGGAGCTCACCTGGCACAATTCCGCGGTCGATGGCCTCATCGAAATCAGCCTCGTCCTTCGGACTCGCCGTGCCGTCCGGGGCGATGAGGAGGTCGAGGACCAAGTCCTTGCCCCAGATGCCGGTCGAGGTGGCGGCGACCGGCTGCTCGAAGTTCACATACCAACCCATGAAGTCACCCGTGTCGGGATGCCAGCCCAGATTGACCCGGCTCCACCGCCCCGACCGCCACCAGTACAGCTTGTTGGGAGTCTCACGGGTCTCGATCGGTTGAACACGGCGATCAGCCAAGGCAGCGAGCTTGCGCTGCTCCCGGCTCAGATGCTCGGTACCTGGCAACCCACGGTTGCTCGCCCTCACCGCGACCGCGCCCGCCGGCATCCACGTCACCAGCTCGTCAGCACTGCTGGTCACGACTCGATGCGGCTCCGCGCTCCAGGGAAGGTCGTGCCAGCGCTCTTCGACCACGATTGTGGCACCGACGGCAAACAAAGGCAGCACGATCAACAGACTTCCCGCCGAGAGACCGACACACAACACGTTCCCGCCGGGGTTCTCGCAGAGCGGTCGGCGAGTGCATCGCCTTGGCCTTCGCTTTCTGCTGTCAGACTGCTCCGGTGAGCGGGAGGGACCACAACACCGGGACCATCGTCAAATGGAAGTGGTCGCTTGCGAGTGGTGAATGCGCACCCTGCTTCAGCTGGCCGGTAGTCCAGCTCGGAGTGGATGACCACGGCATCTGGCTCGGCTCTCGACAGGGAAACCCAGTCCTGCAGCCCGATGGCCAAGTAGAGCTCCAAACGCACGATGGCGTCTGGTTGATCCCGCCCCGGCAGTACTGGATCGCAGCCTTCTGGTTCACCCCCGCTACCGACCTGACCATCGACATCTGTGTCCCGCCCTACCAACAGTCCGACACCTTCGCCTTCATCGATCTCGAACTCGACTTGTATCGCAACGCACAGGGAGAGGCCGGCATCGTCGACCAGGACGAGTTCGCGGCGCTCTCCGCCGCTCAGCTCGTTCCCCCGCACAACTTGGACGCCGCCGTCAGCACGGCCGATCGTCTACTGGCTCTTGTCGAGCAGCGGGTCGAGCCCTTCGGTACCGCCGCGAAGCCCAGGCTTCAGCAGTTGCAGTAGCGGGTGGCTAGGCGTCGAGTGGGAGACGCCCACCACCGACCAGCCGATATGCGTAAGCCGGTCGTTGGTGAGACGGCGGATCAGGCCAGGACGCGGGCAGCTCGAGAGGGGAACCGGACAGCATCATGAGGACTGATCAGGTGTGCCCTAGTACGTTTGCTGCCGCACTCCGGAAGGAACCCCCGAATGGACACAGACGACGACCAGGTCTGGACCGCGCTCGCTGCGCATATCGGTCCCGACGAGGCGAAGGTACTGCTGACCAAGATCGTGGTCTATGTGAATCTTCCCAATCTGGTGAAGGGAATGGCGAAAGGTCCAGACGCACCTGAGACGGAGGCGGCGGCGCTCGCCCTGGTCGAGGACCCCGCACTCGCCGACGCGCTGGGTCTCGTGCCCTTCGCTGAGTTCCCGACGAGTCCACCACCGACGACGGAGTACTTCTGGGGGCTGCTGACGTTGGCCGCGCGCGTAGACACCGGTGTGCTCGATCGACTTGAGGAGTCGATCACATCACAGCCTTTCGCCGGCAGACTGGTGGCGACGATCCGCCGAGCCACGACCAAGCGTGCAGTGACGCAGCCAACCGGCGCCGCAGGCACGGAATCAGCCGAACCACCCGCCTAAGCTGACTGCTGTGCGTGGGGATTGGCCTCGCCTCCTGGAAGCCACCGCCACGACACTGCGCTACACAACGCAGCGCCGTACGATCCGTCGGCGAACGAGACCCGGAGAGCCTCAGATCAGGTCGGGTTCCTCGTCCAACCAGGCCCCGATCATCCGCGAGGCGATCGAGCTGCCGCCGGGCAGGCCGACTCTTCCGTCGGCGACCGCGGCCCGGACTTCGTCCCGCGACATCCAGGCCGCGTGCTCCAGCTCGTCGGCGTCGACGCAGATGGCCGTCGAGGCGGCACGGGCGAAGTAGCCGACCATCAGCGAGCGAGGGAACGGCCAGGGCTGGCTGCCGAAGTAGCGGGTCTCCCCCACCATGATGTCGGCCTCTTCGCCGATCTCCCGGTGGATGGTCTGCTCCAGCGACTCGCCGACCTCGACGAACCCGGCCAGCACCGAGATCCGGTTGCCCCAGGTCGCCTGGCCGCCGAGCAGGAGCCGGTCCTGCTCGTCCAGCACCCCGACGATCACCGCCGGGTCGGTGCGCGGGAAGTGGTCCTCGTCGCAGGCGTCGCAGTGCCGGGCGTAGCCGCCGTTGATGACCACGGTGCCGCCGCCGCAGCGGCCGCAGAACTTCTCGGCCCGGTGCCAGTTCGTCACCGCTGCCGCGGTCGCGGCGATGTCCCGCTCGTTGTCGCTGAGCTGGAACGCCACCTCGCGGAAGTCGTGCACCTCGCCCTCGGTCAGTGCCTCCACCGCGAAGATCGGGGTGCCGTTCAGCATCCCGAGCAGCCGGTGCCGCTGGCTGTCGTACTCCACGAACGGCTTGGTCATCCGCAGCTTGCTGCCGCCCACGTTGGTGGTGAAGCGGGACTGGTCGTCCAGCTTCAACAGCTTCGCGTCATCAGCTCGCCACAGGTTCGACACCCAGTCCGGCGAGCGGCGGTGGTGGTCGACCCGGTCGAGGTCGCTGGCCATGGCCCAGTTGAGCACCTACCTACCCTAGACCAGACCGGCGGACGTCTCGTCCGCATCGGGACCGGCGATCAGCTCGGCGATCTCCGCCCGGCCGGGGAGCTGCTCGGGGCGCACGACGCTGTCGGCGGCCACCAGGTAGAACACCGCGTCCACGCGATCCGGCGGGACGCCGCACACCTCGGCCCACGCCTGGCGGTAGATCGCCAGCTGCAGCGGGTCAGTCGTCTCGGCCCGTCCGGTCTTCCAGTCGACCACCTGGAAGTCGTACGGCCCCGGCTCCGCACCGGCCTCGGCGCGCAGGTCGTAGACGGCGTCGATCCGGCCGCGGACCAGGGTTCCCGCCACCAGCAGGGTGAACGGTGCCTCGACCGCGTACGGGACCCGACTGCCGTACGCGCCGGCTAGGAAGGTGGCGCACAGCTCGCGCAGCCCCGTCTCGTCGGTGGTCTCCGGGTCCGCCCGGTCGGGCAGGTCGTCGGGATCCAGCAGCTGCTGCTGTCCGAGCTGACCGGTCTGCAGGGCAGGCCCGAAATAGCGCTCCACCCACTGGTGGAAGCGGGTTCCGAACCGCGCCGCCCGCGACGGCGGACGGGGCATCGGCCGGGCGAGCTCGGCCGCCAAACCCTGGGGGTCCCGCTGCAGCCGCAGCAGCGACGTCGCCGACAGCGCGTCCGGCAGGGTCACTGCCGTGCGCTCGGCCCGGGCCGCCGTCAGCTCGGCCAGCAACCGCTCCAGGTCGGCATCCCAGCGCGCCGTGGTCTCCAACCCGTCCAGCAGCAGCTCGCCGCCGGGACCGGGCGCGGGTTCGTAGCAACCCGTCTCCTCGCGCCGGCGACGCGCCGCGGCCACGGCGGCCGCCGCGTCCTGGCGGTGCCGCCACGCCTCCGGGTCGTACGGCGCCGGCCAGGGGACCGGGGCGCTGGCCGTGACCAGCGGGTTGCTGGCCTCCGGCGGGGGTGCCTCGGCCCGCACCTCGCCCTGCCGTTCCGCCTCGGCGAGCATCGCCTCCAGGTAGGTCGAACGGATCCGCGGTCGGACCTGGTCCACCCGCCAGGTGTGGCCGGTGCCGATCAGCAGCCGCCGCGCCCGGGTCGCCGCCACGTAGGCCAACCTGTCCTCGGCGCGGAGCTGCTGGTCCTTCAACGCCTCCTTGTACGACTGCAAAGCCGCGTTGCTGGTGTCCCGCAGCTGCGGGATGGAGTCGGCGTCACCGCGCAGGTCGGCGGGCAGCACCCCGGGGTTGGTCAGCCAGTTGTCGGTCACCCGGTCACTGGGGAACACACCCTTCATCAGCGCCGGTAGGAACACGACCTCCCACTCCAGCCCCTTGGCCTTGTGCACGGTCAGCAGCTTCACCGCCTCCCGATCCGAGGGCACGGCCTGCTCCAGTCCCGAGCCGGTGTCCAGCTCGGCCTGCAGGTAGGCCAGCAGCCCGGCCAGGGAGGCGTCGCCGTCCACGTCGACGTAGCCGGCCACCGCGTCGAGGAACGCCCCCAGCTGGTCACGTCGGTTGGTCCGGTCCAGCTCCGGGGTGGCCATCAGCTCGACCTCCAGCCCCAGGGTGGTGACGACCCGGCGGCAGAGGTCGAGCACGGGCTCGCCGGTGTGGCGACGCAGCGACGCCAGCTCGTCGGCCAGCTGGGCGAAGCGCTCCCGGGCCGCCGGCGCGTACGGCAGGTCGCCCGGGCTCTCCACCGCGTCGAGCAGGCTGACCATCTCGGTCGGGTCGACGTCGGCGACCGCCCCCTCCAGGTCGCGCAGCACGTCGTCGGGATCGCCCTCGGTGACCAGGCGGCCGTCGACCTGGGCCAGCTCGCGGGCGCGCCGACCCAGCAGCGCGAGGTCCCGGGCCCCGATCCGCCACCGCGGTCCGGTGAGCAGCCGGACCAGGTCGGGGTTGGCGGTGACGTCCTCCAGCACCCGCAGGGTGGCGGTCACGTCCATCACCTCGGGCAGCGACAGCAGACCCCCGAGCCCGACGATCTCCACCGGCACGTCGCGGGCGGTGAGCTCGGCGTAGAGCGGGCCGATGTCGGCGTTGCGGCGGGTCAGCACGGCGATGTCGGCCCAGTGCGGGGCGCTGCCGTCGGTGCGGGCGGCCACCACCTGGTCGCCGATCCAGCGGACCTCCTCCGGCCAGCTCGGGAAGGTCGCCGCCCGGACCGTGCCGGCCGGGGTCTCGGTCGGGGCGACCAGGAAGCCCATCCCCTCCGGGGCGCCCACCCCGCCCGGTCCGCCGGCCACCACCGACAGCGCGTCGTCGCGCAGCGGGCGGCTGAGCACGTTGGCCACGTCCAGGATGGTGTGGCCGCTGCGGCGGTTGACCGTCAGGGCGAACCGCGCGGCCGGCCGGCCCTTCGCCGTACGGAACTGGTCGGCGAAGGAGGTGATGTTGCTGGCCGCGGCCCCGCGCCACCCGTAGATGGCCTGGAACGGGTCGCCGACCGCGGTCACCGGATGACCCATCCCCTCACTCGGGGTGCCGCCCGAGAACAGCCCCCGGAGCATCTTCGCCTGGGCGGCGGAGGTGTCCTGGTACTCGTCCAGCAGCACCACCCGGTACGCCGACCGGACCAGCTCGCAGACGGCCGGCACCTCCTGGGCCAACCGCGCGGCGATGGCCATCTGGTCGGCGAACTCGACCACGCCCAGCCGCTGCTTGAGCCGCTGGTACTCGACCACCAGGCTGGCCAGCTCCAGCCGCTCGTGGGCGGCGGCCGCGGCCTTCTTGAGATCGGCGTAGACGTTGCCGTTGCGGTTCAGCGGCGCCGAGGCGAGCTCGAGCAGGTGGGCGTGCGCGTGCGGATCGAGCTCGGGGACCGCCACCAGGTGCTGCTGCAGGTCGGCGTCCAGTCGCAGCACCCGCTCCGTCACCGAGGCCGGCCGCAGCCGCGAGATGTGCTCGAACGGGCCGGCGGCGTCCCGGACCACCCGGGAGGCCAACCGGTAGCGGGTCGCCCCGGTGATCATGGTCGGGTCGGTCTCGTAGCCGAGCCGCAGACCGTGCTCGGCCACCAGCCGGGCCGCGAACGCGTCGTACGTCATGATCAGCTGCTCGCCACCCGCGTCGACCCCCTCGGCGGCCACCACACCGGCCCGTTCCAGGGCCGAGCGGACCCGCTGCGACAGCTCCGCCGCCGCCTTGCGGGTGAAGGTGAGACCCAGGACCTCCTCCGGCCGCACCTCGCCGGTGCCGACCAGCCAGACCACCCGAGCCGCCATCACCGTGGTCTTGCCCGAGCCGGCCCCGGCGATGATCACCCCCGGCTCCAGCGGCGCGGTGATCGCCGCGAGCTGCTGCTCGGAGAACGGGATCGCGAGGGCGTCGCAGAGCTCCTCGGGGGCGCTGAAGACGGCCCCGGAACGGTCCTTGACGGGCAGCTCGATCACCTTCATCGGACCACCTGCCGACCCACGGACTGCGCCGGGCAGCTGACAGCGAACGGGCAGTAGCGGCATCCCGGTCCGATCCGGGCGACGAAGCGCTCCCGCCGGACCAGGTGAGCCGCCACCGCCAGCCGGCGGTGCACCCAGGTGGGCTGCAGCTCGAGGTCGCCCGGCAGGTCGCTGCGGTCGGGACCGTCGTCGGGGTCGTCGGTCGGGTACGGCACGTCGTCCAGCGAGGCCTGGTGGAAGGACTTCGGCATCAACCCGCCACCGCCGCGACCCGTCGGCGCGTCGCCCAGCCGCAGGTAGACCAGCTCGGCCCCCGCCGGGCGGGCGCCGGGACCGGCCAGGTCGTCGAAGGCCCCGGCCAGCACGGCCAGCTGGTAGACGCCCATCTGGTCCTGCACGGCCACGTCAGCCGCCTGCGGGGCCGACCGCGAGGTCTTGAAGTCGACGATCCGGATCCGGCCCTGCGGGTCCCGCTCCACCCGGTCGGCACTGCCGGTGAGCAGCACGCGGTCCGAGCCCAGGTCGACCAGGACCCGGAACCGGACCTCGGTGCCGAGCAGCTGCATCTCCGCACGGGCCGCCTGCCAGGTGGCGAACCGGTCGAGCGCGGCCTCGGCCTCGGCCCGCTCGACCGAGGACAGCCAGTTGGCGTCGAAGCTCAGCTGGTCCCAGACCTGCTCCAGGTGCGCGGCCAGCTCGGCCGGCGGCACGTCGGACCGGGCCCCGTGGTCGGCCAGCACGTGGATGACCGACCCGAAGGTCGCCGCGGTGTTCCGGGCCGGGTCGGCCTGGCCCTTGCGGGAGAGGAACCACTGCCGCGGACAGCTCAGCAGACCCGCGAGCTGGCTGCCCGAGAGGGCGACCGGCTCGTCGGTGGCGGTGACGGCCACGGTCGCGTCGGTGAGGTCCCGCATCCCCCACCAGCGGGCCGGGTCCGCGGTCGGGACCAGCTGGTGGCCGTGCTCGTCGGTGGTGTCGGCCAGGCGGGCCAGGCGCCCGGCCGCCTCCTCCCGCAGGGCGGGCGGCGACTCGGGGTCGGCGCAGGTCCGGCGCAGCTCGGCGACCAGCGCGCTCAACGTCAGCGGCCGGCGCGGGCGGCCGGTGACCGGCACCACCCGCGCCCCGAGCTCGGTGAGGAACCGGGACGGCTGGTCACCCTCCCCCTCCGTGCCGGCGACGGCGGTCACCACGAGCCGGCGCCGGGCCCGGGTGCACGCCACGTAGAACAGCCGCCGCTCCTCCGCGATCCGCGACGCCGTCGGCTCGATCTCGGTCAGCCCGTGGGGCCCGAGCCGATCCGGCTCGAGCAGGGAACCCCGTCGCCGGATGTCCGGCCAGACCCCTTCCTGCACCCCGGCCACGACCACCAGGTCCCACTCCAGCCCCTTGGCGCGGTGGGCGGTCAGCAACCGCACGGCGGAACCGCGCAGATCCGCCTCGCCCAGGGTGTCGGCGGGGATCTGCTGACCCTCGACCTCGGCCAGGAAGCCGGCCACCCCGCGCAGCCCGGAGACCTCCTCGGAGCGGTGGGCGATGTCGAACAGGGCGCAGATCGCGTCCAGGTCGCGGTTGGCCCGACGGCCCGACTCGCCGCCCACCGCCGCCTGCTCGCGCAGTCGCTCGGGCCAGCGGGTGCCCGACCACAGCACCCAGAGCGCCTCCTCGGCCGTGCCGCCCTCGGCGACGGTCCGCTCGCACCGCCGGAGCAACCCGGCCAGGGCCGCCGCCCCCCGCAGCTCGGGTCGGTCCTCCTCGGCCTGGAGCTCGCCGATCAGCTCGGGGTGACGCAGCGCGTCGGCGATCAGCTGCCCCGATGGTCGGGGCAGGGCGGTCCCGGCCAGCTCTGTCCGCTCGGCCCGGCGCAGGGCTCGACCGAGCCGGCGTACGGCCATCGCGTCCAGCCCACCCAGGGGCGAGGTCAGCAGCACCTGGGCGTCGTCGGGGTCGAGACCGCGGGCGCGGGCCGCCACCTGCAGACCCAGCAGCAGCGGACTGACGGCCGGGTCGATGGACAGCGGGATCTCGTCGCCCGCGACCTCGACGGGCACGCCGGCCGCACTCAGGGCCCGGCTCAGCGCGGGGATCATGGCGCGACCGGACCGGACCAGGACGGCCATCGCGTCCCAGGGCACCCCGTCGCGCAGATGGGCGGCGCGCAGCAGCTCGGCGACCTGGTCGGCCTCGGCGCCGGCCGAGTCGTAGGTGAACGCCTCCACCCGTCCGTACGGCAGGCCCGCCGCCGACCGGGGCGAGCGGAACGTGGTCCGGACCGAGGCCGGCACCGACCCCGGCAGCGCGATCCGGTCGGCGATCCGCCGGCTGGCCGCCAGCAGCGCCTGGCCGAAGCGGCGGGTCTCCCCCAGGGCCAGCACCGGCGCCGGGCCGCCGTCGGTCGTCCGGAACCGGTCGGTGAACTCCCCGATCCCTCGCACCTCGGCACCGCGGAAGGCGTACACCGACTGGTCCGGGTCGCCGACCACCACGAGGTTGCGGCCCTCGCCGGCGACCACCTGCAGCAACCGGACCTGGGACGGGTCGGTGTCCTGGTACTCGTCGACGAACACCTCGTCGATCTCGCTGCGCAGCCGCTGTGCGATCTCGGGATCGGCCAGCAGGATCCGGCTGCGGTGCACCAGCTCGGCGTAGTCGATCACCTGCTCGGCGTCGAGCACGTCGAGATACTCCTCGAAGAACTCCCCCACGGCGACCCACTCCGGCCGGTCCGCCTCGACCCCGGCGGCGATGATGTCGTCCGGGTCCATCCCCAGCTGGCGGGCCTTGGCCACCACCGAGCGGACCTCCGTGGCGAAGGCGCGGGTGCCGAAGGCCCGGTCCAGGGTGTCGGGCCAGGACACCCGTCGCGTCTCCCGGCTACCGGCCAGGGTCTCCCGGATCCGGAAGTCCTGCTCCGGGGCGGTCAGCAGCCGCAGCGGCGGCGCCAGCGGGTCGCTGTCGGCGAAGCGGCGCACCAGGGCGTAGCAGAAGGCGTGGAAGGTGAGCACCATCGGCGTCACCACCGACCGTCCCTGCCGAGCGGCGATCCGGGACCGCAGATCGGCCGCCGCCTTGCGGGAGAACGTGAGCACCAGCACCCGGTCCGGGGTCACCCCGCGTCGCTCGATCCGATCGACCACCGACTCGACCAGGGTGGTGGTCTTGCCCGTCCCCGGCCCGGCCAGCACGAGCAGCGGACCGCCGGGATGGTCCACGACGGCCCGCTGGAACGGGTCGAGCTCGGGAGCGGGCAGGCGCTCCCGCCGGGGTCGGACGAGGGTGTACATGAAGCCTTCGGTTGCATCTGCGGGGTGGTGGATCGGTGCTGCTCAGAGATTCCACCACGCGCCACCGACAGTCGTCCTGGGAGTCGGAGCACGCTGACGCGCTGGGCCGGCATCCAGACCGGTGCCCGTACGGTCAGCGAGTCGTGAGCGTGACCGGGAAGTCGTCCCCCGCGACCACGTCCAGATGTCACACAAGAGGCCCCCTTGCGACGACCTTCATCGAGCGAGGAAACCTCGTGCCGCGGATCCATCGGAGGCAGCTGGACCGGATTGCTGATGCACCGGCCGGACGGCTCACGGGCGGCATCAGGTGAGTCTCGGAGCGGCGCAGAGGTGGTTGCTAGCCGTAGCTGAACGCTGCCCACGCCAGAGGTCTACAGTCGCGGGATGGCGAAGCCAGACGAGGTGCTTGCACGCTTGGCCGCAGACCTTGCGAAGGTTCTCCAAGACGAGCTCTTGAGTCTCACTCCCCATGGGTCGTGGGCGCTAGGTGACTTCAGCCCGGACCGCAGCGACCTCGACGTCCTCGTAGTGCTGGCTACCGATCCGACGGCAGCGACCCAGGAGGCACTACACGAGACGCACGTACGGCTCGCCGACGACTTCCCGGAATGGGACGGTCGCGTCGAGGTCGAGTACGTGTCGGTCGAGGCGATCACCGCTGTGGTGAAAGGGACGAACGAGTCACATCCGCTGATCAGCGTCGGGGGCGGTGAGCCCTTCCACGAAGACCGGGCCTCTCGACGCTATCTGCTCAACTGGGCCGCTGCCCTTCAGGCCGACCGACCCCTCGCAGGCGCCGCACCCTCCACCGTGCTGCCCACGATCGAGCGGCGACTCCTTCACCAGGTGGTCCTCGAACATGTTCGAACGTCGGCCCGTTTGATGGCCGAGGTAGAGCATCCCCGTGCCGGGGACCAGGCGTACACCGTGCTCACGCTCTGCCGCGCGGCGGAGGCGGTGGCGACTGGACGTCAACTTTCTAAGCTGGCAGCCGCACGCGTTGGCCAGTCAAGGTTCCCGGAATGGTCTGCGCTCATCGACTGGGCCCGAGCCTGGTGGTACGACGGCGGATCCGACCAAGACGACGGGCGGACCGACGAGGTGCGCCAATTCGTCGACGACGTCAGCGAATGGTCGCTACGGCACCAGGAGATCGTGCCCGACTCCGGCATGGGCCGATAGTCTCAGTCGCAGTGGCCGGTCCACGTCGGCCACCCTCCGCGGCAGCGCCGGAACGTCAGCCTGCTCTGGGCCTGCAGGATTGCTCTGGGAGAAGTGCTGCACCCGCCAGGCATCAATCACTCTGCAAGTCTGCCGGATCGGTTGCCCCAGGAGGGTCCGCTTACGGTGAGGTTCGACCTCCGGTCGCCAACGTTCCGCTACCTTCACAACGGTGACCGCAGAAGCCGAGGTGTGGAGTGACCGAGCGTTGATGGAACAAGCGGTGGCTCTTGCTCGCAAGTGCTCATCCGCGATCATCAGTCAGGTCGCTCGACATCGGGGATGTCGACGCTGTTGCCGTTCTCCGCGAAATCGAATCGCGGAGGAACTGCACTGCCACCACCTGGCCGCCGGGAGTCCGAGACGCGACCATCCCCGTGGGGCTCGAGTGAGCATCCCTTCCAGGGAGTGCGAGATCTGCCGCCAGTGGATCGAGATCCTCCCGACCGACAGGTCGTGCCGGTCGAGGTCACCTACAACCCGAAGACCCGCCGCCAGGTCTAGGACAGGTCAGGCGCCGTCCTCTGTCAGGGACGTCACCGGCAGCCAGTCGGCCCCGAGGAGCTCGGCGAGGTCGGCAAGGCCGCTGGTGTCGCCGCCGACAGTGTCGGAGGCGGCAGCGATCCGCTCCACCATCACCTTGCCGACCTGCTCTTCGACGGTGCCCTCGGCGTAGGCGATGTGCCACGGCGAGACCTGGTGGTCGCGGTGGGTGCGGCCGGTGACCTGCCGTCCGGCGATGCCCGAGAAGCGGGCCTGGTGGAAGACGCCGACGCGCGGTTCCGTGCTCGCCTGACGACCGTCGGCGAGAGTCTCGCCGGCATGCAGGCTGATCGAGGCCACCGTGGTGAAGACGCAGACCTTCGCCTCCCCGGTTTGGAACCGGAGCCGCTCGGCCTCCGGGTCGAACCGGTCGCGGCCGTAGATCCTGGCGACCTCGATGCCCGAGTCGCGCAACCGGTCGGCGATCGGGTCGGCAGCGGTGCCGACGAACTCGACCGAGCACGCCACCTGCCTCTCGGCCTCGACCTGCTGGGCGATCCACGCGACCGTCGAGTCGACGCGGATGAGCCCGGCCTTCTGACGGAAGCGCAGCAGCGCGGCACGCCCCTTCGCGACGTTGCGGCCGCGCCGGGCGATGTCCATCTCGCGGCAGAACTCGCCCCACTCCGCCTCGTACGCCGTCCGCTCGGCCGGCGTGAGCGCCACGGGCATGCCCGAGATCGGCACCGGCCCCCACGGCGCGGCCCGGTGCAGCATCGCAGTGGGCCGCTCCTCGTCGAGCCAGCCCCGGACGAGCTTGAGGTCCGCCGCACGCTGCGCGGGATCGGTGGTCCACGTCGCGCCGTACCGTCCCCGCTCGACCCCGACTCCGCGGCGCTCGAGCGCGGTGGCGAAGGCGTCCGCCGGCTGCGTCGCCGAGGTCCACTCCTTGATCGACTCGCCCAGGACCTGCGCGTAGGCGGGTGCGAGGTAGGGCAGCTCGAGCGGGGTGTGGCCGGGCGTCGCAGTGGTCGCGATGACGAAAGGCGCCGCGTCGTGGGGCTTCCCGTGGCCCGAGATCCGCGCCCAGAGCTTCCACCGCTTCGTGGTCGTACGCCTCAGGGCGTGGGCCTCGTCCGCGATGATCACGTCCCAGGTGTGGTCCCTGACCTTCTCCAGTCGGTCCCACGTGATGACGACCCACTCCAGGCCGCCGTCCCCCAGCGCCGTGATCGTGCGGCACCAGTGACCGATTGTGATCGCGGCGGGACGGTCGGCGACGACCAGCACCCGGCGCGCACCACGCAGGTCGCCCACCGCCGTCGCCCCGAGGACCGCGGAGATCGTCTTGCCCACCCCCGGCTCGTCGGCGAGCAGGAACTGCCTCCCGCCCGCCTCGGCGCGGGCCGCGATCGCATCGGCCGCCTCGTACTGGAGCCGCCGCGGCTCCAGCGCGTCCGTCGGTTCGGGCGCGGGCGTCGGGTCGTCGGGGTTGAGGGTGTTCTCGATGAAGCGGCCGAGCGTGTACGGCCCCGGCGCGTACGGCGCGAGGTACGCGGGGAGGTCCCGTCCGACGTACAGATGGGTCTTCACGGCCGGGTGCCACGAGGCGCCGTCGACCTGCGTCCCGTACGGCACGTCGAGCACCCACAAGCGCTCCCCCGGTCCCACGGTCGGAAGCGGTCGAGCCTGTCGCGTCCCGCTCCGGCGCGGGGCGGAACTGCCTCGACGGGCGCTGGATCGTCGACGGCTGGCCACCCCCGGACGCTACCCATGGACGCGAGCCCTCCTCGGGAGACACGGCGGGCGAGGTCCTCGGTTTGGCGATCGCGAACCCCCACCCCTGCGCCAGGGTCGGCGAGGTCGACGGATCCGGTGGCTTCTCACGGCGGCTGACGTCGCAAGCACCTGGCGTGTACGACGCGTGGGAGACTGCGCCATGCCCTCCCCGGCGGAGCCGGCCTTCCCGCCGGACGGGTTCCAGCGGTTCTGGGCCGGTGAGGCGGTGTCGTCGTTCGGCACCTACGTGACGCTGTTGGCCCTGCAGACGATCGTGGTGCTCACCCTGCAAGGCACCGCGCAGGACGTCGGTTGGCTGAACTCGGCACGGTGGCTGCCGTACCTGGTGCTGGGCCTGATCGTGGGGGCCCTGGTCGATCGGCGCCCGCGGCGGCCGGTGATGATTGCCACCGATCTGATCCGCGCCGTCCTGCTGGCAGCGATTCCTGCAGCCTGGGCATGGGGGCTGCTGACCCTGCCGCTGCTTCTGCTGATCGTGGTCGGCTACGGCACGGCTTCGCTGACCAACGACGCAGCATCGATGTCGTTCCTTCCCCGGTTGGTGCCTCGACAGCATCTCCAGCGCGCCCACGCCCGCCTCGACGGAGCCGACGCCGTCGCGCAGACAACCGGGCCAGTCCTGGCTGGCGTCTTGATCAAGCTCGTCGGTGCGCCGTTCGCGGTGCTGGCCGACGCCCTCAGCTACGTGTTCTCTGCCGCCATGGTCCTGACCCTGCGGACGCCAGAGCCCACTCCGGCGCCGGGTCGAAGTCGGTCGAGTCTTCGGCAAGAGATCCTCGACGGCTGCCGATGGGTCTACAGCGCTTCGGGCCTCGCCACGTTGGCGATCGCGACGCACGTGTGGTTCGCCGCCAACGCGATCGTCGGCACGGTGGTGGCGCCGTTGGCCCTGACGGCGCTGAAGCTGTCACCCCTGCAGTTCGGCGTAGCCATCGCGGTGGGTGGTGTCGGGGCCGTCGCCGGCGCAGCCTGCAGCACTCCGCTCGGTCGTCGACTCGGTACGGGCTGGGCCGTCATCGCCGCCTTCGGGATCAGCACGATCGGCGTCGCCGTGATGGCTGTGGCAGGACTCGGGACCGCCGGCTGGGCATCAGTCGTCGTGCTGGGCGTCGGACAGCTCTGCTTCGGCTTCGGCCTCACCTTCAGTAACAGCCACGAGATGAGCTTCCGGCAGACACTGACACCTGACGAACTGCAAGCGCGGACCAACACGACCATGCGCGCAGCGAACCGCGCGGTCGTCGTTGTCGTCGCACCCCTGGGTGGTCTGCTGGCTGTTCAGGCGGGGCTACGCCCGGCTCTCCTCGTCGCCGTTGGCATCTTCGTTGTCGCCGCGCTCATCCTCGTTGCCTCCCCCTTCCGCACCGTCGACCTGACCGGCCCGCCTCATCACTGATCGACGTACAGCGCCGAGGCCGCCGTGAGGACAGCGTCCGTCAGCCGGTCGCCCGACGGAGCTACCTTGTCAATCCGCGGCATGGCGAACACCGGAATGTCATGCTGCCTCGGTGAGAAGCTCTCGAGGAGTCCTGGCGCATGGCTTGGCGGTGCTCGCTCTTGTTGTGATGTCCGCACCACTCCTTCTCATCGACACCGACTTCGGCGCGTGGGCGGCCATGATGCTGGTGTTAGCCGCTCACATGCTTCTTCTAGCTCTTGGACAAACGACTACGAAGCATGGCTCACCTGAGCCGCGAGGTCGCAGATGATCTTGCTCAGACGGATCTCAGTGCCCGTCGACGGTGGTCCGCTTGCCTTGCTCCCATGGGGATTCAAGCGATGCGAGTCCGAGAGGCTTCAGCCGGCGGACCGGCCTGTATCGGGCCCAGCCAGCGGGGAACCTGCTGGCGATAGTCGTCGTAGTCTCTCCCGAAGCGTGCCGACAAGGCGGCTTCCTCCGAAGGGATCTGGAGGCGGTCGATCACCACCACGAAGGCCGCCACCGGCAGCACGGCCGTCCACGAGCCGCGCCGGATGGCATACGCCAGCAGAAGTCCGCTGAGGCCGACGTACATCGGGTTCCGGGTGACCGAGTTGGCGCCGGTGGTGACCAGGACGGAGACCCGCGTCGGGTCGGAGGGGTCGAGTGTCGTCCCGGCCTGGGCGAACTGTCGGGCTGCCGCGCCGGAGATCAGTCCCGAGACCGCTGCTGCTGCGACCGAGACGGCGGTGCGGACGGCGGAGGGTGGCGGCGCTCCCCTGGTCAGCGCCCGCTGCCCGAATGCCGCAGCCAGCGCCAGGACCGGAGGAGGGATTCGCATGGGCCTACGGTAATCCAGGCCGACCCGGCCGCCAGGGCGAAGACTGCTACGAGGGATCGGCGACCCTCACCAGGGTCTTCCCGAAGTTCCTGCCCTCCAGCATCCCGGCGAAGGCTTCGGGTGCGCTGTCCAGACCTTCGGTGATGTCCTCGCGGTACCGGACCCGGCCCTCACGCACCCAGGCCCCCATGTCGCGCAGGAAGTCACCGAACATCGTCGGCGCGAACTCGTTCTGGATGAAACCCCGCAGCGTGAGCGAACGGTTCAGCACGGCCCTGAGCAGAGCCTGGGAACGGTCAGGCCCGGAAGGCGGTCCAGTGAGTTGTAGGTGGCGGCCAGGCCGCAGACCGGAACCCGGGCGTACGTGTTCAGCAGCGGCAGGACAGCGTCCCAGACGGCTCCGCCGACGTTCTCGAAGTAGATGTCGATGCCGTCGGGCGCGGCCTCGCGGAGCAGTCCGTCGAGGTCGCTGGCACGATGGTCGAGGGCCACGTCGAAGCCGAGCTCCTGCAGGTGCTCGACCTTGCGGGGGCCGCCGGCGATACCGATGGTCCGACACCCCAGGATCTTGGCGATCTGACCGACGGCCGCACCGACCGGTCCGGTGGCGGCCGCCACTGCCAGCGTCTCACCGGCGGTGGGCTCGGCGATCTGCAGCAGGCCGGCGTAGGCGGTGAAGCCGGGCATCCCCAGCACGCCCAGCGCGGTCGTGACCGCGCCTGCTCTGGATCGAGGACCCGCAGCGAGGACGCCGGTTCGGTGCTGTAGCTCTGCCATCCTCCGTAGCCCAGCACCACCTGACCGGGATCCAAGGCCTCGGAGGCCGACTCGACCACCTCGGAGACCGTGCCACCCATCATCACGTCACCGAACTGCAGGGGTGTGGCATAGGACTCCGCCTCGGACATGCGGCCACGCATGTACGGATCCAGTGACAGGTACAGCGTCTTGAGCACGACCTCGCCGGGTTCGGGCGCTCGAACGGCGTGCTCCTCGTGGGCGAAGTTCTCCGGCTTCGGAGCGCCCTCCGGACGTGACGCCAAGCGGATCTGACGACTGACCAGACTCATGAAACTCCTCCGAGCGGCAGCGGGAGCGGACGGCCCACCCTGCGAGAGACACCCACAGCGGCCGATCCTCGGAGTCCTCAGTGGATCGTGTACCCACCGTCCACGACGAGGTCAGCGCCGTTCACCATCCGCGCCGCGTCGCTCGCCAGATACACCGCGGCTGCCGCGATCTCTTCCGGCAGAGCGAACCGGCCAGTCGGGATCTGGGCCTTCAACGCCTCACCCTTCGGGTTGTCCCACGCATCGCGACCCAGCGGCGTCAGGACCACCGTCGGACTGATGGTGTTCACCGTCACGCCCCGGCCGGCCCACTCGAGGGCCAGGACCTTCGTCATCCCGACGAGTCCGGCCTTCGAGGCGCAGTAGGCCACGTGCCCGGGTAGCGCCACCGACGCCGCCTGCGACGCCAGGCTGATGATGGTGCCGCGACCCTGCGCCAGCATCAGCCGACCGACCCGTTGCGCCACCACGAACGCCCCGGTCAGGTTGACGGCCAGCGTCAGGTCCCATTGCTCGAGGGCCAGCTGATCTGCCGGATCCAGCGACGCCAGTCCTGCTGAGTTCACGAGAATGTCGATCCGGCCGTACCGGCGCTCGACCTCGCTGACCAGGCGGTCCACCGATTCCGGGTCAGTCACATCGCACGCCAGGGCCGACCGACCGTCCTGCGAGTCGGTCCCTGAGGGGTGGTCGCCACCCGCCACAGGAACGGCCCGGTCGGCGGTCACGGTCGTCGCACCCTTGGCGACGAACGCGTCCACGATCGCCAGACCGATGCCCGAGGCGCCGCCGGTCACCACGGCCACCTTGTCCTGCAGCGAGAAGTCGAGGTCCATGGCACGGAGTCAACCACTGCCGAAGGCTCGGGGAAGGGCGGGCCGGAGCGTCGTCGAATCAGGGCGGTGTGGCGACGTGACTGTCAGCGGGTGACACGAAACGTCGTACAAGCCGGGTTCGTCACGATTCCGGAGAGAACGTCGGGATCCTCACCCGGGAGGTCGGCGACCAGTCCGACCATCACGTACCCCGGCGGCTTCTCGATCCAGGCGTTCGGCGTCAAGGTCAGCGACCGCGAGTCGCGCCGGCCCGTCATCGAGTAGCTGCCGTTCGGAACCCCAGGGTTGCTCTCGACGGGCCCGAAGCTGAAGACCGCCGACACAGCGCCGCCGCCCTCGTCGGAGATGTCGAGGTTGAAACCCGTCAGGCCCTGACCACAGGTGTAGGTGCCTTTCCACTGACCGGAGACGTCGCGACTGGAGAGTGAGGCAGAACCAGCGGGCGTCGGCGTCGGGGTCGGGCCACAGCTCGAACCGAAGGCGAGGTCGCACGGCCCCTCCGCACTGAACGTCGGGCTCGGCGCGCCTGGTCCAGGCGGACCTGCCGGGTCATCAGGCGGAGTGCAGCCACCCACACCGACCGCAACCAGCAACGAGACCCCAACGAGAAGCGCCGAGGACCTTGACTGCGGTCGAGGCACGCGGTGACCCTAGCAAGGGAAGCGACCACCGAGGTCCGCTCAGTCCGTGCCCCAGGTCCACGATGGTCCGTCGAGGGCCTCCGATCCGCGGATCCGGGTCTCGCCCTCCTGCTTGTGCAGACTGACCGTGGTGCTGTCGGCTTGGTCCTGCAGCAGGGCGGCCAGATCGGCGTCGTGGGTGACGACGAGGACCTGAGTCCGCGCCGCCGCCCGGGTGATGAGCCTGGCCAGAGCGGGAAGCAGGTCGCGATGGAGACTCGTCTCCGGCTCGTTGCACACGATCAACTCGCCGGGACGAGGGGTGAGCAGGGCCGCCACCCACAACAGATAGCGCAGGGTCCCGTCGGACAGCTCAGCGGTCCGCAGAGGCCGCAGCAACCCGGGCTGGTGGAGGCTCAGGTCGAACCGGCCGCCCTCGGAGCTGACGCGGAGGCGACTGCCCGGGAACGCGTCATCGACACACGCGTCGAGGTCAGCGACGACGCCGATCTCCGCGATGGTCTGCAAAGCAGCGGCCAGATCGCTGCCGTCGTCAGCCAGAGCGAGCGTCCGGGTCCCGATCTGCACCGATCGAGCGGGGGCGCCGGAGTCGGTGCGGAAGGTGTCGTAGAAGCGCCAGCTGCGGACCTGGTCCCGCACGGCCAGCACCTCCGGGGTCCGGGCCGGGTCGCCGGCCACGGCCAGCGCTGACTCGAAGCCTGCGAGATCGCTGATCAACACGTCGAACCCGTCGTCGCCCCGCACCTGCACCAAGGGACCGCGGCGCTGCAGCAACGTGGTCACTGGCCGCAGCACAGGGCCCGCCCAGACCAGTTCTCGCTTGATCTCGGGGTCGAGGGTGAACGCCGAGTGCGCCGCGTCCCCGCCGGGCAGACCCAGCTCGGCCAGATACCCGAAGCCATCGCTGGCGTACCCCACGCGCAGGGTGACGGGGCTCCTCCGCCGGGTCACGTGCTTCTCCCGACCTGCCCACAACACGGACGGCAGCCCGCCCTCCCGCGCCAACGAACTCACCACCCCGCCTTGCGCGCAGTCCGCGAGCAGCCGCAACGAGCGGTACAACGACGACTTCCCCGACCCGTTCGGACCCGTCACTACGGTCAAGCGGCGCAGGGCCAACCGGAAGTCACGCAACGACCGGTAGCCGGCCACCGACACGGTTGAGATCACCCAGAGATCCTTGCAGCCGCCTCCGACAGACCCTGGCGCTCTCTTCCCTAGGAGCTTCTCACCCCATCGGCCTCGGTTTCCCTGTCGAGCGAGTTGGACCGAGGTGCTCCGACGCGATGCGGCCAGGTCCAGGCGGAGCGCAGGATGACGGCGAGAACGACCAGTTCCAGGGCGACCCCGACAAGATAGAAGGACATCCAGGACTGACCCACCTCACCCGCGGCGTTGAAGGCCGCGAAGGGGACCTGGATGGAGGCCACGACGAGGTTCGCGATCCGGTTGGGCCGGGCGCGCAGCGTCATCGACGCCACGATCATGAAGATCGGGAGCGCCAACAGGCTCAGCGCCGTGATCGCCCAGGTCGGCGTGATGTCGAACTCCCAGACGACGCCGACCAGGATGTCGTCGACGACCCCGGGCTTGTAGAAGGCGAGGATGTCCACGTAGACGTACAAGAACATGAAGGTCGTCCAGGCCGCTGCGAGCTTGGCCTGGACAGGGATCCGCAGATCCTCCAGCGGACTGGGTGACGATCGGTTCTCTCGTGCGGTGTGGGACCGAGACGTTCTCATCGGTGTGCTCCTGGGTAGATCGGGTAGGTGCTCCCACCGTCGCCGATGCCGGCGGCGGGCACATCGGCCCCGGAGCCTGATCTGACCTGGCCGTCAGCACAGCCTGTCTCTCGTACTTTCGGCCCATAGCCGGATCTCGCCGGGCTGCCTACGCTGATCAGATGGCCGGCAGCGCGCTCACGTCTGTGTGGGGCTCGCTGTGGGCAGAACCCCGACCCGCTGATGCCCCGGCCCGGGGGCCGCGGGACTGGGCTCTGGTAGCCGGGCTGGTCGGGTGGTCGGTGCTGGAAAGGGCGCTGCGTCAGGACCTGGCGCCAGGTCCGCTGCCGCTGGTCGCGGTGCTCGCCGTGGTCGGATCCCTGCTGTGGCGGCGATCGCACCCGCTCGTCGCGGTACTGGTCTCCTTCGGCACGCTGACGCTCGTCGACGTCGCCAGGATCCTCGGCGGGTCGACAGGCACGCTGCCGAACAGCATCTCCGCGACGCTGATCCTCGCCTACGCGTTGTTCCGGTGGGGCTCCGGGCGCGAGGCCGCCAGCGGACTGGGCATCATCCTGCTCTGGCTGACCGTCACCTACGAGACCTACGTCGCCGATCCCGTGAGCCTCGCGGAGAGGATCGCGGGCTATGCGTTCTTCTTGTTCGCCGCAGCACTCGGCGCCGCGATCCGCTATCGCGCGAAGGTCCGCGTCCGCGACATCGAGCAGGTCCGGGCCCGCGAGCGTGAACAGCTCGCGCGGGAGCTGCACGACACGGTCGCCCACCACGTGTCGGGGATCGCCATTCAGGCCCAGGCCGGTCGCGCCGTCGCGGCCGCGCACCCCGACCGGGCCGTCGAGGCCCTGACCGTGATCGAGGACGCGGCGACCCGGACCCTCACCGAGCTGCGCGCCATCGTCGGGGTGCTGCGCATCCCGCCGGCCACCGGTCCGACCGCCGAACCCGACACCGAGCTCGCGCCGCCACCACGGGTGGCCGACATCGCGCAGTTGTCCACCGGGGACCAGACGCGTCCCCGGGTCGAGGTGACCCTCGCGGGCGCACTCGACGACCTCGGCCCGGCTGTCGAGGCGGCGGTCTACCGGCTGGCCCAGGAGTCCGTCACCAACGCGCGACGGCACGCCCGCCACGCGACCCGGGTCACCGTCGCGGTCACCGGCGACAGCGAGCGGGTGCGGCTGACCGTGGACGACGACGGCACCGCCGCCGGCGGCCACACCGTGCCGGGCTATGGCCTGGTGGGTATGCAGGAGCGCACCGCCCTGCTCGGCGGCACCTTCCACGCCGGTCCCACCGCCGAACGGGGTTGGCGGGTGGAGGCGGCCCTGCCCCGTACCGGGACACGTCGATGAGCATCCGCGTCCTGATCGCCGACGACCAAACGATCGTGCGTACGGGCTTGACGATGCTGCTCGACGCCCAACCCGACATCGAGGTGGTCGGCGCGGCCGCCGACGGGCGCGAGGCCGTCCGGCTGGCGCTGCAGCTGCGCCCAGACGTCGGCCTCTTCGACATCCGCATGCCGCTGATGGACGGCATCGAAGCCACCCGACGTCTCGCCGGCCCCGACGTCGACGACCCCTTGCCCATCGTGATCATCACCACCTTCGACCTCGACGAGTACGTCCACGGCGCGCTCAAGGCCGGCGCCCGCGGGTTCCTGCTCAAGGACGCCGGACCCGCCCTGCTGACCCAGGCCATCCACGCCGCCGCCGACGGCGACGCCCTGATCGCGCCCAGCGTGACGGTCCGGCTGCTCGCTGCCTTCGCCCAGACCGAGACCTCTCCGCCACGGCAGCCGCTGGAACCTCTCACCGCGCGCGAGGAAGAGGTCCTCGTCCCGCTGGCCCGAGGTCGCACCAACAACGAGATCGCCGGTGAGCTGTTCATCACCCCCAGCACCGTCAAGGCCCACCTCGCCAGCCTGATGCGCAAGCTCGCCGCCCGGAACCGGGTCGAGGTCGCCATGTGGGCGCACGAGACCGGGCGGATGCGGGGACGGGGGTGAGCCGCCGATCAGCCGCCGACGAGAATGACGGCGTGCGCGATCCCGCCGAGGTGTTCCCCTCCTGGTTCTTCGAGCGACAGGACCCCTCCGACGACGCCTGGTTCTACGCCAGCCCACGGCTCGTCACCCACATCGACGACAGGGCCATCGCCGCCGTCGGGGACCTCTACACCGAGCTCGGACTCCGCGGCCGCGTGCTCGACCTGATGGCCTCCTGGGTCTCGCACTTCCCCACCGCGCCTGCTGACCTCGTCGTCCTCGGGATGAACGGACCGGAGCTGGAGGCGAACCCGCAGGCGACCAGTCACGTCGTGCAGGACCTCAACACCGACCCCGTGCTGCCGTTCCCGGACGCCTCGTTCGACGGGGTGGTCTGCTGCGTCTCGGTGGACTACCTGATCCGCCCGGTCGAGGTGCTGGCCGAGGCCGCGCGGGTCCTACGACCCGGCGCACCGGTGGCACTCACCTTCTCGAACCGGCTCTTCCCCAGCAAGGCCGTCAGCGGCTGGTTGGCCGCCGACGAGCAGCAGCGCTGCGCGATCGCCGCGGAGTACGTACGGCTCGCCGAGGGGTTCGACGAACCCGAGATCTCTCTGCGTACGCCGGCCGACCGGCGCTGCGGCGGGCGCTACCACGGTGACCCGCTGTACGCCGTCGTCGCGCGACGGGCAGGGTGAGACCCGTACGGCGCTAGGTGACCTCGCGGTTTCGGCGGACGGCGGCGAGCACGACCACCACGGCGGCGGCCAGCAGGGCAGTGCCGAGCACCAGCTCGCCGAGCTCGGCGAAGGCGTTCACGTCGGAGAAGGTGCGGGGGCGGCGGATCAGGGCGTCGGCCGCCACGATCGTCACGGTGAGCAGCGGGTAGCCCAGGGCCAGCAGCACCCGCACGGGCCGGCTCACCCGCCGGCCGTCGGTGTTGGCCCAGCTCGAGCCGGTGAGAAAGTCCCAGGTCACGCCGAACAGCACGAAGGCGACCCCGCCGTAGCCGAGCAGCACCCCGAACGGGTCGACGATCAGCGAGCGGACCGACAGCAGCACCGCCAGGGCCAGCACGGCGGCCAGCCCGAGCGCCCGGTCGCGGGACAGCTGACGGCGGAGCAGCAGCCAGACGCCCGCGACCACCGCGACGACTGTCGCCACCGACACCAGCGCGTCCGGGTCCAACCACAGTGCCCACCGGTAGCCGGTGAGCAGCCGTACGCCGAGGGCGGTCAGCATCAGCCCGGCCCCGCCGAGCACCAGCGCCGACCCTCCCCGACCCCGCCGCGCCTGCCACAGCGCCAACCCGACCAGGAGGAGGCCGAGCACGACCCGGAAGCCGTCGACCAGCCGGTCCACCAGCGGACTGGGGTCGAAGCCCGCCGGCGCGGCGGCCGGATTCACTCCGACCGCGATCTGGAAGCCGAACAGGAACACGTAGACCGGGAGCAGCATGGCGATCACGGCGGCGCCTACCGGCACCGCGATCCGGCTCAGGTCGTCCGGCAGACCGGCCACCGGCACACTCGACAACGGGGTCAGCCGGGAGATCAGCCACCCGATGCCGGCGAAGACCGCCGCCAGCCCGATCGCCGGCAGCACGGCGATCCAGCCGCTGTTCACCGGGTCGAAGTCGCTCAGCCGCCGGCCTTCCTGCGCCAGCCGCAGCACCAGGACGGCCGCCAGCACCACGTACGGCCACCGTCCCGCCGACCTGCGTTGCGCGGTCCGGGTCGCCACCAGGGTGAGCCCGACGGCGATCTCGGCCACGGCAGCACCGGCCGCGAAGGCCGCCGGCAGCACCAGGAAGGTGAGCAGCCCGAGCGTCTGGTCGAGGAAGACCGGCGCGAACCGGAAGCCGAGCAGACGGTCCGAGCCCGCGAACGCGTGCAGGCACAGGGCCAGCACGATGCCGATCAGCCCGAGCACGACCGGGAACTCCCACCAGGCCAGACCCCGCCGTCGCCGCGTCACCAGCAGCGCCACGATCGCGAGCATCGCCAGCAGCGGGATGCCCACCGCGACCGGCACCCCCCGCGTGGTGGCCGTCGCCACCGACCACGCCCCCAGCAGCAGCGCCACCGAGAGCAGCCCGAGCACCGTCAGCCACCAC
Organism: Microlunatus aurantiacus; assembly: GCF_039536605.1. Classification (NCBI taxonomy): domain Bacteria; kingdom Bacillati; phylum Actinomycetota; class Actinomycetes; order Propionibacteriales; family Propionibacteriaceae; genus Microlunatus; species Microlunatus aurantiacus. The sequence continues at coordinate 1,130,042 of NZ_BAAAYX010000002.1, read as the reverse complement.
GGACCGTGCAGCGCCGCCGTGGTGAGCAGTGCGAGACAGAAGGTGAGCAGGAAGACCAGCACCCAGACCAGCGAGTCGGGCACGCTGCTGCTCAACGAGTTGGGCACGGTGAGGTCCGACCAGCTGCGGATCGGCCCGGCGAAGAGCGCGAGGAGGGCGGCCGACGCGAACAGGACGGCACCGACGACCACCACGGCCCGCAGCCCGTACGGCCAGCCGTCGTCGCGCAGCCTGCCCTCGCGCACCTTGGCGAGCAGAGCCTGGTCGATCACCGAGGGCACCGCCCGACCGGGTCGGCGTGGGCTCACGGCTCGTCGCTCCAGCTGGTGAAGGTCCAGTTCCGGCCGAAGACGATGACACCCTGGCGGTAGGCCAGCGGAGGCGTCCCCGAGCTGGTCAGCGACAGGTCAGGGGTGTCGATGACCGCCAGCACCGACCCGTCGGCCGCCCGGAACTCGGCCTCGGTCCGGCCCCAGCCCACCATCGTGTCGCCGACCACGCTGACCGACTCGTACGCCGGCAGCTCACGCCGGATCGTGCCCTGCTCGTCGATCACGAACGTGCCGAGCTGGGTGGCGGCCACCAGCGTGTCGCCGACCGTGGTGAGCGCGTCCAGGGTGCCGGTCTGCGGCAGCAGCCAGCGGTGCCGGCCTGTCTGCAGGTCCAGCGCCTCCAAGGTGGCGGCGTTGCGGACCGCCAGGGTGTCGCCGAGGATCACCCCGCGGGTGCTCGGCAGGTCCTTGGCCCACCTCTGCTCGCCGGTGTCGGCGGCGTACGCGGTGGTGCGACCGCCGGCGTCGAAGGCGACCACGGTCCCGCTGCCAGCCACCAGGGGGCCGCTCACCTGGGCGCTCACCCGCTGCTGCCAGATCACCTCGCCGGTGAGCAGATCCACCACCCGGACACCGCCCGCGGCGTCGGCGACAGCGACCCGCCGGTCGTCCACCCGGACCGGCGCCCAGAACGCCAGGTCGTCCAGCGGCAGCGACCACAGTCGTACGCCGGCGTCGGAGTAGGCCACCACGGCCCGCTGGCTGGTGGTCGTCACCAGCACGTCACCGAAGGCGGCGACCGAGAGCAGCGTCCCCCCGGGATGCATCCGCCACAACGACGTCCAGCGGTCGATGGTCTTCGGGGTGGTGGCGACCAGGTCGTCGCCGCTGGTGGTCCTGATGACCAGCCCGGAGGCCGTCAGCACCGGTGGCACCGCACCGGGAGCCCCCGCCATCGGACCCGAACCCAGACTCGCGTCCGCCGACATGAGGTCGAAGTCCCGGCGCTTCCACCGCTCCGGGTCGCTCCAGGTCCACGGCTCGGCGACGGTCCGCAGCGTCGGGTCCGCGGCCGGGGACGAGATGGTGTCGGTCCGGACCGTCACCCCGCCGCGGACGACCTCCTCGGCGACCACTCCCCGCCGCTCGCACCAGGTCCGCACCACCGTCCTGGTGCTGCCCGGCTGGCCGGTCGCGGTCGTCTCGGCGATCGTCCCTCGCACCTGCAGGCACCCCGGCTCGGCGGCCGCGGCCCGGAACTCACTGCGGTAGCGGCGGGTCCCCACCGTGCCCGCACCGGACCAGGTGGCCCCGACGGCGACCTGCGCCGGCAGCTCCACCAGGGCCGGGGAGTAGACGTGCGCACCGCCCTGGTCGGACTCGCCGAGCAGCTCGACCGCATCGTCGACCCGGTAGACGCGGACCTGCTGCTGGCTGCTCCCGAGGTTGCCGATCTCGGACCCGGTGGTCCGCCAGAAGCGCATCCGCTCGAACGGCCCGGCACCGACGACACCCACCACCTTGACGCCCAGCGTCCAGTCCAGACCGCCGATCACGGTGGTCCCGCTCTGCAGCGTCGACTCCTGCACGAGGGTGCTGGCGACGCTCTCGTTCCCGACGATGGTGGTGCGCTGCTGGTACGTGGCCCGTCCGTCGGTCGGCACGTACGCGCTCGCCGCGCTGCTGCGGGTGCTCGCCCCCACCCGGCCGGCCGCGAACAGACCGCCGGCCACCAGCACCGTCACGAGCATGACCACCGCGAGCGGCAGCCAGGGCGGGCCGGCGTGGGTGACCGACGTTCCCGACGGGGGCACCGTGGAAGCAGAGAGCGCCGGGGGCGCCGCGGGAGTCGAGGGCGCTGAGGGCGGTCCCCAGGTGGGGTCGACCCGGTCGTAGGAGTAGCCGGCCCGGGGGTCCGGGGCGTACGGGCCGGAGGCCTCTCCCTCGGGAGCGGCCGGAGGCATGCTGGACCAGTCCTGGACGGGAAAGGGTGCCCAGCGGCCGGGTCCCGGCCCTGACCCGGGCTCGACCGCGCTCCCGTCCTGGGAGCCCCCCGGCGTCGACATGGGCGACATTCAATCCGAACCCCGGTCCGGGCGGGGGACGCGGGGCCGGATTGCCGAGCTCGAGCACGGAAACAGACGCAGCTGCCGACGATCAGGCTCCACGCCGACGTCTTGCGTCAAGTCTCCGCTGAGTGCCGGGGGGCGTCAGTCCACGTGGTCGACCTCCGCGCCCCGTACGCCGAGCATGAACAAGATCACGTCCAGCTGGGGCACCGAGACGGTCGTGTGGGCGCGGGCCCGGACGGCCGGCTTCGCGTTGAACGCGATGCCCAGCCCGGAAGCGGCGAGCATGTCCAGGTCGTTGGCGCCGTCCCCCACCGCCACCGTCTGCGAGGGCGAGATCCCCTCCGCAGCAGCGATCTCGGCCAGCAGCTCGGCCTTCCGGGCCCGGTCGACGATCGGCCCGACCACCTCACCGGTCAACCGTCCGTCGACGATCTCGAGGGTGTTGGCGTGCGCGTGGTCCAGGCCGAGCTCGGCCTTGAGCCGGTCGGTGAAGACGGTGAAACCGCCGGACACCACGGCGACCGAGAAACCCATCCGCTGCAGGGTCGAGACGAAGGTCCGAGCGCCGGGAGTCAGCCGGATCCGGGACGCCGCCCGGTCGATCGCCGCCACCTCCAGTCCGGCCAGCCGGCGTACCCGCTCCCGCAGCGAGGTCTCGAAGTCCAGCTCGCCCGCCATCGCGGCGGCCGTCACCGCTTCCACCTCGGCCCGGCAGCCGGCCTCGTCGGCCAGCAGCTCGATCACCTCGTCGGCGATCAGGGTGGAGTCGACGTCCATCACCACCAGCCGCTTGGCCCGGCGCTCCAGGCCGTTCACCTGGACCGCGATGTCGATCCCGTGCTGCTGCGCCACCGCGACCAGGGCGGTCCGCATCGCGTCGGCGTCGCCGGCGATCACCACGAGGTCGTACGCGGTCACCGGCCTGGTCGCCAGCCGCACGATCCGGTCGATGTTGCCGCCGGTGTCGGCGATGGCGTCGGACACCGCCGCCAGCGCGGTCGGGGTGAGAGGGCGACCGAGCACGGTGACGGCGTGCCGGCGTCGGGACGCGCGCTGGGAGTGCGCCTCGACCCGCTCGAAGTCGATGCTCAGGTCGTGTCGGAAGCCCCAGAACAGGATGTCTCGCAGCAACGCGTCGGAGGCGCCGTCCAGCCGGACGAGGACGTCCAGGGTGAGCCGCTCGCGGACCACCAGCTGCTCCATGTCCTCCAGCTGCGCCCCGGCCCCGGCCACCAGGCCCAGCAGGTCCCGGGTCAGCCGCGGGCGGTCGCGTCCGGACACCCGGATCAACAGCGGCAGGCTGTCGTCGTCGCGGCCCGCCGCGGTCACCGTCTCCTCACTCATCTCATCCCCCACACCATCAGCTCACTCGGCGTCCGCCCCGCGACCCGCAGCCCTGCCGGGCCGACCACGCGGAGCGCGTCGCCCTCAGACAGCACCCCGACCTGCTCGACCTCGATCTCGCCCACCGCCACGAACAGGTGCACGTACGCGTCCTCCGGCAGCGTGCGTCGCGCGCCGGCGGCCAGCGTGGTCACCCACAGCGTGCTGGTAGCCGACCCGAGGGTGATGGCGGCGTCCGGCCGGGAGCCCGAGGCCACCGGGACCCAGTCCCCCGCCAACGACGCCCGGTCCACCTCCCGTTGCGCGTACGCGGGGACGACCCCGGCCACGTCGGGGCGTACCCAGCTCTGCACGAACCGGACCGGCAGCCGCGGACGGTCGGGTTCGATCCGGTAGGCGTCGTTGCGCTCGGCGTGCACCACCCCCGAACCGGCGCTCAGCCGCTGGACGGCCCCGGGCGCCACGATGCCGGTGTGTCCGGTGGAGTCGGCGTGCAGCAACGAACCGGCCAGCACCCAGGTGACGATCTCGGTGTCGGCGTGCGGGTGGTCGTCGAAGCCGCTGCCGCTGGTCAACCGCTCGTCGTTGTGCGCGAGCAAGGTGCCGAACCCGATGTTGTCGGGGTCGTAGTGGCGGCCGAAGGAGAACGCGTGGCGGGTGCTGATGCCGGGGGCCTCGGAGACGAAGCGCTCACCCGCGCGCTGGACGAGGAGGACAGGATCGGCGGCGGGCACAGCCCTCAAGATAGTGAGGCCGACCAGCGGGATCGGCGCATGTCCACCCGGTCACCGCGCAGCTCGACGCCTTCGTCACGGAGACGCTGCAGGGCCGTCGCCTCCAGACCCCGAGCCGGACGACCGTCGGCGCGAACGACACGCCACCACGGGACCCCGGCTCCCTGGGTGGACATCACGCGACCGACCAGCCGGGGACCCCCTCGACCAACGAGCTCGGCCAGGTCGCCGTAGCTGGCCACCTGGCCGGACGGGATCTGCTCGACCGCACTCAGCACGGCCTCGACGTAGTCGTCGTCCACCACTACCAGCCGTGGCTGCCGGGGACACCCTTGAACGGTCCGGTCACCGCGCTGGTGATCCAGCCGCCGTAGAAGCCGCCGGGCTGGGGCACCACCCGCTCACCGTCCACCAGCACCTCGTCCATCGGGCCGGCGTAGAGGGCGAGGTGGTCGACGAGCACCGCGAAGCCGGCGGTGGGCTGCGGGTAGTACCAGGCGACGCGCTCGGCCGCCCGGTCGCCGACCGCGACATCGAGGTAGCGCGCCGATCCCTTCCACTCGCAGAAGGAGGTGCCGGCGGCCTCCCGCAGCACGCCGTCGACGAAGGACGCTCGCGGCAGGTAGTAGGTGGGCGGGTGGGAGGTCTCCAGCACCTGCCAGCTCGAGGACGTCCGGCAGATCACGGTGCCGGCGAAGCGGACCTCGATCTCTGCCGGGCAGGCCCGCAGCGCGGGCGGTCTGGGGTAGTCCCAGACCGATTCGGTCGCGGCTCTCCCGGCCGACTCCGGCGGGCTGTCCGTGGCCGACTGCGTCGGGTCGTTCGGGGCCGACTGTGTCGGGTTGGTCATGCCGCCAGCGTAGGCACCGGGTCCGCACCCGGCGGCGGTGGGACGCCGATTCCCCGGCCGGATTGATCCCTCCACGGGAATAACTCGGGATGTTCCGTCGCCCCGAGTCGGTGTGATTGGGTGGTTCTGCTGTTGCAAGTCTGTGCCGTGGTCAGTGCTACGCCCCCAGACCCTTGCGTGGGCGTTCGACCGATGTGAGCGTCCGACAGCATCTCGGGGCCGTGAGGTGCGGCTCCGCGCACGATGCCTAGGAGAGTTTCATGGCGCAGGGAACCGTCAAGTGGTTCAATGCCGAGAAGGGCTACGGCTTCATCGCCGTGGACGGCGGCGGTCCGGATGTGTTCGTCCACTACAGCGCGATCGAGTCGACGGGCTTCCGGTCCCTCGACGAGGGGCAGCGAGTGGAGTTCGAGACCACCCAGGGGCCGAAGGGTCCGCAGGCCGACCAGGTGCACGCCATCTGATCCAGGAAAGACCACAGAACCCCCGTACGGGATCCGTACGGGGGTTTTGTGTGCCCGAACCCGAGTGCGAACTCGAGCGCGAGCGGCCAGGATCGACCGCCGGCGTGTTGAGAAGGAGCGGGGAGAGGGCGCTTTCTCCTCTCCCCGCGACGACGCAGTAGCCGGGACCAGGGCGAGCCCAGCGAGTGCGGGATATCAGTAGGACGGTTGGGACGGGTCGATCTGGTTGACCCAGGCGCTCACGCCACCGCCGACGTGCACCGCGTCGGCCAGGCCGGCCCCGTGCACGATGGCCAGGCACTCCGCGGACCGGGTCCCGGCCTTGCAGTAGAGCACGACCTGCTTGTCCTGCGGGAGCTCGCCCAGGGCGGCACCGGTCTGGAAGTCGCCCTTGGGGATCAGCACCGAGCCGGGGATCTCGTTGATCTCGCGCTCGACGGACTCGCGGACGTCGATCAGCACGAAGTCGCGCTCACCGGCCTCGCGCTCCTTGAGCCACTCCTCCAGCTGGACCACGCTCAGGGTGTGACCCGACACCGCGGCCGCGGCCTCGTCGGTGATGGCGCCGCAGAACGCCTCGTAGTCGATCAGCTCGGTGATCGGCTCACCCGCGGGATCCCTGCGCAGGTTGAGCGTCTTGTAGCTCATGTCCAGCGCGTCGTAGACCATCAGCCGGCCGATCAGCGGGTCGCCGATGCCGGTGATCAGCTTGATCGCCTCGGTGACCATGATCGACCCGATCGAGGCACAGAGCACCCCGAGCACGCCGCCCTCGGCGCAGGACGGGACCATCCCCGGTGGCGGCGGCTCGGGGTAGAGGTCGCGGTACTGCGGACCCTGGTCGGCCCAGAACACGCTGACCTGTCCCTCGAAGCGGAAGATCGATCCCCACACGTACGGCTTGTGGGACAGCACGGCCGCGTCGTTGACCAGGTAGCGGGTCGCGAAGTTGTCGGTCCCGTCCACGATCAGGTCGTACTGGGCGAAGATCTCCATCACGTTGTCGTTGTCCAGCCGGACGTCGTGCACGATGACGTCCACCAGCGGGTTGACCTCCGCCACCGACTCCTTCGCCGACACGGCCTTGGACCGGCCGATGTCGGACTGGCCGTGGATGATCTGGCGCTGCAGGTTGGACTCGTCGACGGTGTCGAACTCGACGATGCCGAGCGTGCCCACCCCGGCCGCAGCCAGGTAGAGCAGGGCCGGGCTGCCGAGACCGCCGGCACCGATCACCAGGACCCGGGCGTTCTTGAGCCGTCGCTGACCGATCATCCCGACGTCGGGGATGATCAGGTGACGGCTGTAGCGGCGAACCTCGTCCGGGGTCAGCGCCTCGGCGGGTTCGACCAGCGGCGGTAAAGCCACAACTTCCTCCATGTTCGTCGTCGGCGCCCCCGGTGCCCGGACCCGGGCGGGAGCGTCTGCTGCGATCTTGGACAGCAACGCGACGACGTGGACACCTATTCCGACATCCGGACCGCCCGGTGGCCCGTCTCCCGCGATCCGGTCGATACGCTCGCTGCCTCACACGACCCTGCGCGACGCGCCGCGCACCCACGTCGGAGGTACGTCCGGATGACCGACCTCGCCCCTCTCGACGGCGACGCCCGGCCGGGGCTGGCACCAGCAGACCGCACCCCGGACAGCGCCCGGGCCGGCGACTCCGGTGACCGACGGCCGAAGGTCGCGTTCCTGCTCGACGACCGGTGGCCCGACCGGTTCGCGTCCGCCATGCTGCTGGCCAGCGCCTTCGTGCTGGTGATCACCTTCGTGCCGCCCTGGGCACGCTACTTCGCCCGCGAGTGGGACTTCGTCTCGCTGCTCACCCTGCCTCTGGTGCCCGGCTTCGTCTACGCGGCGCTGCTGCTGGTGATGGCCGTCGGTCTCCGCCGGCGCCTCCGGGCGGCCTGGTGGCTGCTGCTCATCTGGTGGCTGATCCTGCCGCAGCTGGGTCGGCTGGTCTTCCTGATCAGCGGTCGGGCCACGGTCGCCCAGACCGTGCAGCTGCTCATCGGTCTGGTCGCCATGACGGCCGTGATCGTGCTGCTGTTCCGGGTCAAGAAGCAGTTCAGTGCCCGGCGGGTGCCGGGCAACCTCCGGTGGGCGCTGCTGGCCTTCCTCGGAGGCGGCGCCCTGGTCTGGCTGATCGGCACCCTGCTCACCCTGCAGTTCGGCAACAGCCGCGACTTCGGGCGTGCCGGCTACCACGTGTACGACTCGATGGTCGGCGAGCTCGGCCGGTTCCCGGGCCCGGACGGCGTCCACTCCCCGCTCTGGGTGCGGTTCGTCGTCGGCGCGCTCGGGGCGATCGTCATCCTGGGCGCGGCGTACCTCCTCTTCCGGCCGCCGTCGGCCACGCACTTCCTGACCGCAGCCGATGACGCCCGGGTGCGCACGCTGCTGCGCGACCACGGCGACCTGGATTCGCTCGGCTACTTCGCGACCCGGCGCGACAAGTCGGTGGTCTGGGACACCGGCGACCCGGCGACGGCGCGCGCTGGCGTGTCGTACCGGCCGATCGGGTCGGTCAGCCTGGCCAGCGGCAACCCGATCGGGGATGTGCGGCGCTGGCCCGAGGCGATCGAGGCGTGGCGACAGCTGGCCCGCGACACCGGTCTGTCGGTCGCGGTGATGGGCGCCGGGGAGGAGGGCGCGGCGGCGTACACCGCCTCGGGCATGACGGCCTGGGAGATCGGCGACGAGGCCATCGTCGACCTGCGGGGCTTCTCCCTCAACGGACCCGGGATGCGGCCGATCCGGCAGTCGGTCACGCGGCTGCAGCGCCGGGGCTACACGACCCGGGTGCTGCGTCACAGCGAGCTCGGCCAGGCCGACTTCGCCGCCCTGAGCGCGGACGCGGCCTCCTGGCGCGGCGATGGAGGCGACGAGCGCGGTTTCTCGATGGCACTGGGCCGGCTGGCCGATCCGCTGGACGGGGACTGCGTGATGGTGCAGGTCCATGACGACACCGGCGACCTGCGCGGCTTCCTGAGCTTCGCGCCGTGGGGCCGCAACGGTCTGTCGCTGGACCTGATGCGCCGCGACCCGTCCGCGGACAACGGGCTGGTCGAGCTGATGGTGGCCTCGCTGGCCGAGCGCTCGGCGCAGTTCGGGGTCGCCCGGGTGTCCCTCAACTTCGCCATGTTCCGTGAGGCCTTCGAGCGGGGGGCCGAGATCGGGGCGGGACCGCTGGCCAAGGCCTGGCGCCAGGCCCTGCTGCTGGCCAGCCGGAACTGGCAGCTGGAGTCGCTCTACCGCTCCAACGCCAAGTACCTGCCGAGCTGGCAGCCTCGGTTCATCTGCTTCGAGTACGCCTCCGACCTGCCCCGGGTGGGCACGGCCGCCGGGAGCGCCGAGGGCTTCCTCAGCCGTCCCAGCCTGGCGTCCCTGCTCCGCCGCCGGGAGACCGCCGCCGCCCTGGACACCGGCACCGAGGCGTACGCCGCCGAGGTCCGCGCCCTGATGCCGCCGGCACCGGACCTGTTGGCCGAGGCGCTCGCGGCCGACAAGCTGCCCGAGCAGGTGCGGGTGCGCCGGGCCAAGGTCGAGCGGTTGAAGGCCCGCGGCATCGAGCCGTACCCGGTCGGCTACCCGCGCAGCCACACCCTCGCCCAGGTCCGGGCCGAGGCCGGGCTGCTCGCCCCGGACACCCGGACCGGCGAGACGGTCTCGATCACGGGCCGGGTGCTGCTGAAGCGCAAGCTCGGCCGGATCGGCTTCGCCACCCTGCGCGACGGCTCCGGCGACCTGCAGGTGCTGATCACCCGCGACGGTGTCGGCGAGGAGCTGTTCGACCTGTGGCAGCACGACATCGACCTCGGCGACCACATCGGCGTCACCGGCGAGGTGATGGCCACCCACTCCGGTGAGCTGTCGGTGCAGGCGACCTCGCTGCAGCTGACCAGCAAGTCGCTGCGGCCGCTGCCGGACAAGCACAAGGGCCTGACCGACCCGGAGGCCCGGATCCGCGCCCGCTACGTCGACCTGATCATCCGGCCCGAGGCGCGCGAGATCGCCTACACCCGGGCGACCGTGGTGCGCAGCGTCCGCGACTCCCTGGCCCGGCGGGGCTTCACCGAGGTCGAGACGCCGATCCTGCAGCTCATCCACGGCGGCGCCAACGCCCGCCCGTTCGAGACCCACATCAACGCGTACGACCTCGATCTCTACCTCCGCATCGCCACCGAGCTGCACCTCAAGCGGCTGATCGTCGGGGGGATGGAGAAGGTGTTCGAGATGGGCAAGCAGTTCCGCAACGAGGGTGCTGACTTCAAGCACAACCCGGAGTTCACCTCGCTCGAGCTGTACGAGACCTACGGCGACTACGACTCGATGCGGATCCTCACCCAGCAGATCATCCAGGAGGCCGCGGTCGCCGTGTACGGCGAACCGGTGGCCCGTCGACCGGACGGTCCCGACGGCCAGCTGGTCGAGTACGACCTGTCCGGCGACTGGCCGGTGAAGACCATCTGCCAGGCGGTTTCGGAGAAGCTCGGCGAGGAGATCACGGCGGACACCCCGCGCGAGGTGCTGCTGCGGCACGCGGCGGCCGTCGGCCTCGACCTCGACGCCGACAGCCGCTGGGGGTTCGTGCTCGAGGAGGTCTACGGCGAGCTGTGCGAGTCGACCACCACCAGCCCGGTCTTCTACACCGACTTCCCCAAGGAGAACGCGCCGCTCACCCGCCAGCACCGCCACGATCCCCGCCTGGCCGAGAAGTGGGACCTGGTGATCTTCGCGGCCGAGCAGGGCACCGCCTACTCCGAGCTGGTCGACCCGATGGACCAGCGGGAGCGGCTGGTCGCGCAGTCCCTGCTGGCCGCGGCCGGCGACCCTGAGGCCATGCAGGTGGACGAGGACTTCCTCACCGCCCTGGAGTACGGCATGCCGCCGACCGGTGGCATGGGCCTGGGCATCGACCGGCTGGTGATGAACCTGACGGGCCTGAGCATCCGCGACACGATCCTGTTCCCGCTGGTGCGGCCCAACCGCTGACCGGCGCCGCACCAGCAGCCGGAAGGGTCGGGCCGGCGGCGTTCCGCGACACCCTCCGACAACGGCCAGGGTCCGGCTCTCACAGCGCCCCCACCTGCTTCAGCCAGACCAGTGACTGCGGCAGCGTGGGCTTGTAGGTCGAGTAGTTGTGCCCGCCACGGGGCAGCAGCAGCGTCGCCACCCCGGGGATGCCGGAGGACTGGGTGACCATCTGGGAGGTGTCGGCGTACGTGGCCCCCGGCTTCCAGGTGTCGGCGTCGGTCTTGCTGGCCACGATCAGCAGGTTGGTCTGCCGCTGCGGCGGCTGCTTGATCAGCCAGATCGGCGAGTTCTCGTTGCGCAGCTGCCGGCTGCCGCCGAAGAGGTCGCCGGTGGTCGAGTCGGTCTCGGCGTCGAAGTAGCCACCGATGCTGACCGCGGCCGAGAACTCCGTCCGGCTGCGCAGCAGCAGCTTCGCCGAGCAGAAGCCACCGGTGCTGAAGCCGAGCGAGGACCACCTCGCTCCCGACGGGTCGGAGCGGAACCGCTTGATCACCTGCTGGCGGACGCTGGTGGCCAGCCACGTCTCCGCCTGCGGGCCGCCGGGCACGTTGGTGCACTCGGTGTCCCGCGGCGCGTCGATCATCAGCGGCGGGAACACCGCGATGAACGGCGGGACCTTGCCCGAGTCGATCGCCTGGGTCGCCTGGGCGGCGAAGCCGAAACCGTTGAACATGGCTTGCGGGGTGCTCGGCTGCCCCGGCAGCACCATCAGCGTGGGGAACTTCGTCAGCCGGTTGCGCAGCTCGTCGTACTGCTTCGGCAACCAGACGAGCACGGGCAGCCGAGCCGCCTCCGGCCCCTTGGCCCCCGGAACCCGCACGGTGATCGTCTTGACCGTGCCCTGGGAGCCGTTGCCGGGCACCAGCCCGGTCAGGTCGATCGCGCCGCCCCCCGCGTCGGACTCACCGATCACCTCGCCCCAGCTGGTGTAGAAGCCGTACTCGTTGTTGGCGTACAGGCCGACGGCCCCGATCGCCAGCACCTGGCAGACCACGACGCCGACCAGGCGGAGCAGTCGCCCACCGAGCCCACCCGGCCCGCGGCCCCAGACGACGATCAGCCCGACGGGCACGATCACCGCCAGGGCACCGACGATCCACACCAGGACGGGGGACGTGAGACTCATGGGTTCAGGCTCCTGGGCACGGCTCCGACTGCACTCCGACGCCCGTGCAGGATCGCGGGGGCGGGGAGTTGAATGTGGCCATGGTCCCAGCCGCCGACAACGTCCGCACCCGGGTGGCCGGTCGCGAGCTGTCGATCGTCAACCTCGACAAGGTGATGTATCCCGCCACCGGCTACACGAAGGCGGAGGTGATCAGCTACTACTCCCAGATCGCCGACGTGCTGCTCCCCCACGTGGCCGACCGGGCCCTGACCAGGGTGCGGTTCCCCGACGGCGTGTCCGGTCCAAGCTTCTACGAGAAGAACGCCCCCGCCGGGACCCCCGACTGGGTCCGGACGGCGCGGATCCTGACCAGCGACGGCCCGGTGTCGTACGTGGTCGCCGACGAGCCGGCCACGTTGGTCTGGCTGGCCAACCTGGCCGCGCTGGAGCTGCACGTGCCGCAGTGGCGGGTGGGGGTGCTGGACCAGCGGACCGCCGCGAGCGGGGCGCTGGAGCGGGGTGAGCCGCTGGCCGACCGGGTGGTCGTCGACCTCGACCCGGGCGCCGGCACGACGATCGTCGACGTCGCCCGGGCCGCGATGATCGCCGCCGAGCGGCTCGCCTCCGACGGGCTGGTGCCGGTGGCCCAGACCTCCGGCAGCAAGGGCATCCAGGTCTACGCCGCGGTGGCGCCGACGCCGAGCCGACGGATCTGGGCGTACGTCAAGCAGCTGAACGGCACCCTGCACCGGCGCCAACCGGACTTCTTCGTGGCGTCGATGTCGATCGCCGAGCGGGCCGGGCGGATCTACGTGGACTACAACCAGAACCTCGCGGCGCGCAACACCATCGCGCCGTACTCGCTGCGCGGGCGGGAACGGCCGACCGTGGCCACACCGCTGACCTGGGAGGAGGTGGCCGCCACCGCCGGTCCCGACGACCTGCGCTTCTCCCCCGAGGACGTGCTGGACCGGGTCGCCGAGCACGGCGACCTGGCCGCCGACCTGCTGCACCCGGACCGACCGGAGCTGCCGGTCGCCGACGAGGACGGCGCTTGACGAGGTCCCCCGGCCGCAGTGGCGCTCAGGCCTCGGCCGCCCCTGCCGCTGTCTGCTGGCGCAGTCCCGCCAGAGTCAGGTCGAGCGCGGCCCGGAACTGGTCGAGGTCGTCGTGCACCGCGAACTCCTCCACGATCTCGTGCAGGAACGGGAAGTCGGCCGCGTCGACGTCGCGCCAGCTCTGCGCGACGCGGTCCAGGTACTGCGCACGGTCCACCCGCCCGTCGAGCACCTCGGCGGGGGGCTCCTGACCCAGGTCCGCCGTGCCGATGACCACGCCCAGGATCGCGGACACGGCGTGGAACCGCTGCCGCGCCGTGAGGTCCAGGCGGAGGGTCTGCCGCCCGAACTGCTCGTACAGGCGGAGCGAGTTGGTCTGCAGGATCGTGTTCCGCATGAAGTAGGCCGTCAGCCACGGCCGGGCCACGATCGCGTCGAACAGCGTGACGGCCATGGTGCGCAGCACGTCGACCGGGTCGCCCCCGTCCCGGTCGACCTCTCCGGACTGGTGCTCGACGGCGGCCAGCACGCCGCCGATCGCGTGGTCGGTGGCGCGGTCGAGCAGCTCGTCCTTGCTGGCGACGTACCAGTAGATGCTGGCCACGCCGCCGCCCAGCCGTGCGGCCAGCGCCCGGAACGTGAGCGCGGACTCTCCCGACTCGTCGAGCAACGCGACGGCCTCGGCGAGGACCGCCTCCATCGAGTGCGATGCCCGGCGCCGCCCGTCGGGGGTGCGCGTCCTGACCTGTGCCGTGCCGAGCAGGGTGGAAGCCACGGAGAAGGTCACCGGTGAGCGGCATGCCGCCCGTTAGGCTGCGCGGGTGAGCATCGAGGCCGTCGCCGCCAAGAAGAGCCCCACCCGGATGCCGCGGGACCAGCGTCGCGCACAGCTGCTCGACGCGGCCAACGACGTGTTCACCACCAACGGCTACCACGCCGCCGCGATGGACGACATCGCCGAAGCCGCCGGCGTGTCCAAGCCGGTCCTCTACCAGCACTTCGGCTCCAAGCTCGACCTCTACCTGGCCCTGCTGGACGCCAGCTGCGACCGGCTCGTGGAGGTCGTCGAGGAGGCGCTCGACTCCACCGAGGAGAACGCCGACCGGGTGGTCGCCACCATGGGCGCGTTCTACGAGTTCGTCTCCTCGGCCAGTGGGCAGTTCCGCTTCGTCTTCGAGTCCGACCTCACCGGCGACGGCCAGGTCCAGCAGCGGCTGTGGAAGGTCAACAACGACATCGCCGACGCCATCGCCGTGGTGATCGGAGACGACACCGGGCTGCCGTACGAGCAGTCCAAGCTGCTGGCCATCTCACTGGTCGGCATCGCCCAGGTCAGCGCGCGCTACTGGGTGTCCGGCGGCACCCAGCGGATCGCGCTCGAGGAGGCCAAGCACCTGGTCAGCAGCCTGGTCTGGCGGGGCATCGGCGGCTTCCCCAAGTCCGAGCACCCGCACCCCGAGGAGAACCCGTGACGGCGCCGAACGGTCACCTCCTCGTCCGGCGTCCCTCCCCCGCCCTCGCCCACGGCGAGCTGACCCACCTCGACCGTGCGCCCGTGGATGCCGAGCTCGCCCTGCGGCAGTGGCAGGGCTACGTCGACGCGTTCGCCGCCCACGGGTGGACGGTGCAGGAGATCGCGCCGGCCGACCAGCACCCGGACGGGGTGTTCGTGGAGGACACGGTGGTGGTCTTCGGCGACCTGGCGGTGCTGACCTCGCCGGGCGCCGCCTCCCGCCGGGGCGAGGTCGCGTCCACCGAGGCCGCGCTGGCCGCCCTGCCGGCGGCGTATCGCCTCCAGGTGGCCCGGATCGAGGAGCCGGGACACCTGGACGGCGGCGACGTGCTCAAGGTCGACCGGACCGTGTACGTGGGTCTCACGGCACGGACCGACGAGGCGGGCATCGCCCAGCTCACCGCGCTGCTCGGGCCCCGCGGCTGGCGGGTGGTCGCGGTGCCGGTGACGAAGGTGCTGCATCTGAAGTCCGGGGTGACCGCGTTGCCCGACGGCACGGTGGTGGGTCACCCGCCCCTGGTCGACGACGTGGGGGCCTACCCGACGTTCCTGGCCGTGCCGGAGGAGCACGGCACCGCCGTGGTCGACCTCGGGGTGGCGGCCGACGGTCGTCGCGCCGTGATCATGTCGGCCGGCGCCCCGCGCACCGCCGAGCTGTACGCGGCCCGGGGGCTCCAGGTGGTGACCGTGCCGATCACCGAGTTCGAGAAGCTCGAGGGTTGCGTGACCTGCCTGTCGGTACGCCTCCGCGGCGACCACGCGTCGTCGCCATGATCGAGCGCACCGATGATCGAGGGTGGCATCGTCACCGCCAGGGCGACTTCGCCTGAGGCGGCCCGCCCGGCTCAGGTCCCGCGCTGCTCGTGGTAGCCCCGCGGCACCACCAGCACCGGCACCGGTGAGTGCCGGATCAGCTTGGTCGCCCGCGAGCCCAGGAAGACCCGGGCGATCGGACCGAGGGTCGACGAGCCCAGCACCAGCAGCTCGTTGCGCTCCCAGTCGACACTCGACATGGACTCCCCCCAGCCGGCGCCGGTGGCGATCACGGTCTCGGTGGCGTCGTCGATGACCTCGTCGAGCCGCAGCCGGCTCTGAGCGTGCGACGCCTGCTCCCGCCAGGAGTCCAGCACCGAGTCCTCAGCGGACAACCCCACCTCGGGGGGATACATGGTCGCGCCGCGGACACCGAAGCTGGCCACCCGGGCGGGCGTGCCGAGACTCCGGGCGAAGGACACCGCGTGCGCCACCACCTTCTCCGACTCCTCGCCGTCGGAGAACGCGCAGGTGACCCGGCTGAAGCCGTCGGCAGCGGTCGACCGGTAGCCCCGGGGACTGAGGGCCAGCGGGATCGGCGAGGAGTGCAGCAGCTTGTCGGTGGTGGAGCCGACGACGATGCGACCCACCGCCCCGTCCGTGCTGGAGCCGAGCACCAGGACCGACGCTCGGCACTCCTGGGCGGCGTGCAGCAGGGCGGACGTGACCGAGCGGCCGGTGACGGCGTGGTAGTCGATCGGTATGTCGACGCTGGTGTCGACCAGGTACTCCCGTGCCTTGGCCTCGGCCTGCTCACCCAGCTGCTGGGCGAACTCGGCGTACTCGGCGTCGACCCGGGCCAGCGACGGCGTCGACCACTGGCGCGGGACGACGGTGACCACGCTGAGCGAGGTCCCCACGGCGTGGGCGAGCTGCAACCCGAGATCCAGCGAGCCACGCCCGCCCTTGTGCGGCACGTAGCCGACGAGCACGGTCATGAGCGCAGCCTCTCGGGAGTGCAGGAGCGTTCTGGGGCGACACGCCCTGTGCCTGACGTGGATGCCGTGTCGTCCCAGAACGCGACGAACGAGCGAGAAACCGCGGAGCGCATGACCGCGGAGCGCGGAGCGCGACCGACCGACCGAGTCATGAGCGCAGCCTCTCGGGAGTGCAGGAGCGTGAAACCGCGGAGCTCATGACCGCGGAGCGCGGAGCGCGACCGACCGACCGAGTCATGAGCGCAGCCTCTCGGGAGTGCAGGAGCGTGAAACCGCGGAGCGCATGACCGCGGAGCGCGAACACGGTCATCAGTGAGCCACCTCCGCGTCGTCGGCGTCGTCGGCGTCGACGTCCTCTCCGGCCAGCATCCGACCGAGCACCGAGTGCTTCCTCCCGTACAGGAGGTAGAACGCGATGAACACGCCGACCCAGAGGGCGAACACCAGCCAGGTGTACCAGTGCAGGTTGGCCAGGATGTAGCCGCAGGCGATGATCGACAGGATCGGGGTGACCGGGAAGAACGGCACCTTGAAGCCACGCGGCAGCTCGGGCTGGCGGTAGCGCAGGATGATCACGCCGAGGGACACCACGATGAAGGCGGTCAGGGTGCCGATCGAGACCACGTCGATCAGGTAGTCCAGCGGCACGAACGCCGCCAGCAACGAGACCACGATCGCCACGATGATCGTGTTGTTCACCGGCGTCTGCGTCTTCGCGCTGACCCGGGAGAACGTCCGGGGCAGCATCCCGTCCCGGCCCATGGCGAACAGGATGCGGGTCTGGCCGTACATGGTGACCAGCGTGACCGAGAAGATCGAGATCACCGCGCCGAGGGCCAGGATCGTGGCCCAGACGGTGTTGCCGGTGATGATCTCCAGGATCTTGGACAGCCCTGCCTCGGACTGACCCTCGAAGTCGGTCCACGGCTGGGCGCCGATGGCCGAGATCGCCACCAGCAGGTAGATGGCGATGACGATGAACAGGGCGCCGATCAGGGCCCGCGGCATGGTCTTCTGCGGGTCCTTCACCTCGTCGCCGGCGGTGGACACGGCGTCCAGACCGATGAAGGAGAAGAAGATCGTGCCGGCTGCGGTCGCCACCCCGGCCGATCCCATCGGGGCGAAGTCGGCGAAGTGGTCGGTGGTGAACGCGGTGAAGGCGATGATCGAGAACATCACCAGCACGCTCAGCTTGATCACGACCATGATCGCGTTGACCTTGGCCGACTCGCTCGCGCCCCGGATCAGCAGCAGCATGCAGAGCAGGGTGAGGATCACCGCAGGCAGGTTGATGATCCCGGTCTCCTGCCCCGGCGTCCCGAACGGGGCGGCCAGGATCGCCTGCGGCAGCTGCAGCCCGGTGATGTTGACCAGCGCCTCGTTCACGTAGCCGCTCCAGCCCACCGCGACCGCGGCGGTGGAGACGCCGTACTCCAGCAGCAGGCAGGCGGCCACGCCCATGGCGATGATCTCGCCCAGGGTCGCGTACGCGTAGGAGTAGGTGGAGCCGGACACCGGCACCGCGGAGGCCATCTCGGCGTAGCAGAGGGCGGCCAGACCCGCGGCCAGCCCGGCCAGCAGGAAGGACACGATCACCGCCGGGCCGGCCTCGGGCACCGCCGACGACAGGACGAAGAAGATGCCGGTGCCGACCGTGGCCCCGACGCCGAACATCATCAGCTGGAAGGTGCCCATGGTCCGGTTCAGCTGCGGACCGTGGCGATCGCCGATCGGCTTGCGCCGGAACAGCCCGCCGGCGTGGGTGGGAGACAACGGTTCGACGCTCATGGGACTCCGATCGCGGGGCGTGCGGTGGCCACTCGCCTGGCTGCAGTCTGTCCTACCGACCCGCCGAGCGGCAGTAGCGTCGCCTGTTGTCACACGGCTGTTTCCTGCCCTGCCCCGGGCGACCCCCGGCCGAGTAGATTGGCCCGGCCACCACCGCGAGAGGATGGGTCCATGACGCAAGCTCCCGGCGCCGCCGCACCGTCGCCCCTGACGCCCCCCGATCAGGTCGCCTCCCTGACCCTGACCGCCCCGGAGCCGCCGCAGCGCGTGGCCGCGACCCAGGCGCCGTCCATCGCCCCGCAGGTCGACGCCGCCCAGGTCCCGGCCCTGGACGCCCGGGTGGACGGCTTCCTCAGCGCCCTGACCAGCGCGCAGACCCGCTCGCCGGAGTTCGCCGCCCAGGCCGACAACGTCCGCAGCATGGGGGACGCGGACGTCCGCAAGGCGGCCGAGACCTCCAACCGGCTGCTGAACACCCCGGTCAAGGCCCTCAAGGAGGGCGGTATCGCGGAGGGGTCGAAGGTCGGCACCACCCTGCTGGAGCTGCGCCGGACGGTCGAGGACCTCGATCCCAGCCAGGCCACGGGCACCCGCAAGCTGCTCGGCTTCCTGCCGTTCGGCGACAAGGTGGTCGACTACTTCCGCAAGTACCAGGACGCCCAGACCCACCTCAACGGCATCCTGCACAGCCTGCGCAACGGGCAGGACGAGCTGGCCAAGGACAACGCCTCGCTCAACATGGAGAAACAGAACCTCTGGGCGACGATGGGCCGGCTGAACCAGTACGTCTACGTCGCCGAGCGCCTGGACTCCAGGCTGACCGAGCAGATCACCGCACTGGAGCTGTCCGACCCGGACCGGGCCAAGGCCCTGCAGCAGGACGTGCTCTTCTACGTCCGCCAGAAGCACCAGGACCTGCTCACCCAGCTGGCCGTGTCCATCCAGAGCTACCTGGCCATCGACATCATCATCAAGAACAACATCGAGCTGATCAAGGGCGTCGACCGTGCGGCGACCACCACCGTGTCGGCACTGCGAACCGCTGTCATCGTCGCCCAGGCCCTGGGCAACCAGAAGCTCGTGCTGGACCAGATCACTGCCCTGAACACCACCACGTCCGACCTGATCCAGCGGACCTCGGAGATGCTCAAGGACAACTCGGCGGCGATCCAGCAGCAGGCGGCCTCGGCCACCATCGGGTTGCCCCAGCTGCAGGCCGCGTTCGCCAACATCTACGCGACCATGGACTCCATCGACGCCTTCAAGCTCCAGGCCCTGGACTCGATGTCGACCACCATCACCACCCTCGAGGGGGAGGTCAGCAAGTCGCGGGAGTACCTGGACCGGGTCTCGCACGCCGACCAGCGGCTGGCCTCCGGAGCGCTCGACCTCGAGGGCGGCAGTGCCGGCGGCTTGCGCTGACCGGCGTCCCCGACGCCGACCCGACCCTCGACGAGAGCTGACCATGGGCTTCAAGGACTGGGTGGCCAAGGTCACCGGCCGGCTGGAGCCGGAGCGGGTGGCCGTCACGCTCAGCCCCCCGGCGCCGACCGAGGACGACATCATGAACGCCCTCGACCGGGCGGACGCGATGGTCACCGGCGGGGTGGTGCCGGCGCCGGTGCAGTCCCGGGTCAAGCGGATCACCTCGACGGTGCGTCAGACCATGCCGCGGCTGCGCAACCTCGGTCTGGGCAGTGCGGAGGCGTACTCGGTGATGGCCACCGCCACGGACTACCTGCCCGAGGCGATCAGCGGCTACCTGCGGCTGCCGCGGGACTGGGCCGACTCGCGGCCGATCGAGGCCGGCAAGACCTCGCTGATGCTGCTGATCGACCAGCTCGACCTGCTCGGTTCCACCATGGACAAGATCTTCGACGCCGTGGTCCGGGTGGACGCGGCCGCACTGGTCGCGCACGGTCGGTTCCTGCAGGAGAAGTTCGGTCACCCCGGCAACGCGCCGACCGCCCCACCCACGATGAGCCCACCGTCGGACACCCCCCGTAGCAGTCTGGATCTGCCATGAGTGACGAGCGCCCCGCCAACCCCGATCTGCGCCGCTGGGGCAACGACGCGCTGCAGGCCCTGTCGGACGCCTTCGACAAGGTCGTCCGCAGCCGCGAGGCCAGTCCCGGCATCGACGTGGCCGATGCGCGCGCCCAGGACTGGTTCGACCTCGCTCACCTCGACCCGGCGGCGCCGGGCAAGTTCCCCGGCGTGGGCGGCATCGGTCCGGCCGCCTCCGACCGTACGGTCTCGGACCGGCCGGACGCGGGAACCGTGGAGACGGGATCTGCTGGATCGGGGCCGGCAGGAGCGTCCGCGTCCGGTGAACCGGCGCCGACCGCCGTGGCGGCTGCTCCCGGGACCCCGGCGGCGGCGCCCGATCCGGAACCGGAGAAGACGCTCGAGGAGCTGCTGGCCGAGCTCGACGCCCTGATCGGGTTGGCCGACGTCAAGGCCGAGATCCACCGGCAGGTGGCGGTCCTGCGGGTCGAGGGCCTCCGCAGCAAGGCGGGGCTGCGCTCGGCGACCATCACCCGACACCTCGTCTTCGTCGGCAACCCGGGCACGGGCAAGACCACCGTCGCCAGGTTGGTGGGCGGCATCTACCGCGCCCTGGGGCTGCTCAGCCAGGGCCAGCTCGTCGAGGTCGACCGGTCCGAGCTGGTCGCGGGCTACCTGGGCCAGACCGCGATCAAGACCGCCGAGGTCGTGGCCAGCGCCGCCGGTGGGGTCCTGTTCATCGACGAGGCCTACAGCCTCAGCGGGGACCAGTACGGCACCGAGGCGGTCGACACCCTGGTCAAGGAGATGGAGGACCGGCGCGACGACCTGGTGCTGATCGTGGCCGGCTACCCGGATCCGATGGTCGTCTTCATCGCCCAGAACCCCGGTCTGGCCAGCCGTTTCCGGACCACCATCGAGTTCGTCGACTACACCGACGACGAGCTGCTGGCGATCTTCGCGCGCTTGGCCGAGGGTGCGGACTACGACGTCCCCGAGGCGACCCGGACCCGCTTCTCGACGCTGCTCGCCGCCACGCCCCGCGGCCCGTCGTTCGGTAACGGCCGGTTCGCCCGGAACCTGCTGGAGGGCGCCATCGGGCGGCACGCCTGGCGGCTTCGCGATGTCACCGAGCCGACTGTGGCCGAGCTCCGGGAGCTGCGACCGGAGGACCTGGACGACGGGCGCGAGCCGATGGCGCCCGAGCCACCGGTGGCTCCGGACCGGCTGACGGGCGACGGTCCAGCCGACACCCCGACCGGCGCTGACACCCTGACGGGCGACGGTCCCGCTGACACCCTGACGGGCGACGATCACCCACCGGCCGACGAGCCCGGCACAGCCGAGCACGACGAGAGCGAGGAGACCCCGTGACGCAGATGTCGGGAGCGGCCGCGACGGCACCGGTGCCAGTCACCTCCCCCGCCGCCCAGAACATGGTGGCGGCGAAACCGTCGCCGCTGCCGGTCGAGGCGACGGCGACACCGAAGCCGCGAGACACCCCTCGCGACCTGCGGCGGCTGACCACGCTGGTGATCGTGGCAAGCGTCGTGTTCGGTCTCGCCGGTCTCGCCACCTTCCTGCTGCTGACCTCCTCGCTGCAGCGAGCCGAGTCCTCGACCGCCCAGCTGATCCGGGTCCAGCAGATCCAGACCAACCTGCTGCGTGCCGACGCGAACGCCACCAACGCGTTCCTGGTCGGCGGCCTGGAGCCGGCCGACCAGCGCAAGGCCTACGACGACGCGATCACCGCGACCTCCCAGCTCATCGCGGAAGCCGCCGACGCCGAGCCGGGCGACCGGGCGGCCCTGTCCGCGCTCAACGTGCAGCTGATCGACTACACCGAGAACATCGAGCTCGCGCGGGCGAACAACCGGCAGGGCTTCCCCGTCGGCGCGCAGTACCTCCGCAACGCCAGCGGGGGCCTGCGAGCCGACGCCATGCCCATCCTGGACAACCTGGTGACGGCCAACGCCGAACGCGCCGAGAGCCAGATGAGTGCTCGGATCGCGATCCTCTTCGCGCTCGTCGGGATCGTGGTGCTCGGCCTGCTCGTCTGGGTCCAGGTCCAGCTGGCCCGGCGCTTCCGGCGCCGGTTCAACGTCGGTCTGGCGACCGCCTTCGGGATCGGGGTCGTCACCCTGATCGTGGGGCTGGCCGCGCTGGGGTGGGCGGCGGCCACGATCGGGGGCATCCGGGACGGCTCGTTCGCCGACGTGCGCGACGCCGCGAGCGCCCGGATCGAGGGCAACAACGCCAAGTCGAACGAGAGCCTGACCCTCATCGCCCGGGGCAGCGGCAGCTCGTTCGAGAAGGCCTGGCAGGTCTCGGCGACCGTCGTCGAGGACCGCCTCTCCCGCCTGGGCCGGGGCATCGACTCGGTCTGGACGCCGTACACCACCGTGCACACCGAGATCCGCACGCTGGACGACGGGGGTCAGTGGGACAAGGCGGTCGCCCTCGCCACGTCCAGGTCGAACGACACCTTCGACGACTTCGACAGCACGCTCGCCAGCGTGGTGGAGGGCGCCAGCACCGAGACCACCGGTGGCCTGGCCGCCACCGTTCCCGGGATGGTGGTCGGAGCGCTCCTCACCTTCGCCGCCGGCATCGCCATGGCGGTGCTCGGTCGCCGAGGACTCGCCCAGCGCCTGAAGGAGTACCGATGAGAGGTCTCGACGCCACCGTGACCGGACGGCTGTTGGGGCCGGTGCTGGCGCTGCTGCTCGCGCTGCTGGCGGGGTGCGGACTGGCGGCCTACACGCCCACGCCGCTGCCCGGCAACGGCGCGACGGCGGCGCCCACCTCCGCACCGCCCACGAGCGCGCCGACGACGGCACCGACCCGGTGCGACAACGCCCTCGCCTCCTACGACCCCAGCGACACCGAGGGGGCTGCGGTCCAGCGGATCCAGAAGCGCGGCCGGGTGATCGCCGGGGTGTCCGCCGACACCTACCTACTCGGCTCCCGCAACCCGTTCACGGGACGGATCGAGGGCTTCGACATCGACATGGTGAAGGCCCTGGCCAAGGCCATCCTGGGCGACGAGAACGCGTACGAGCTGAGGGTGATCACCGCGGCCCAGCGGATCCCGTCGCTGGAGAACCGGTCCGTCGACGTGGTCGCCCGCAACATGACGATCACCTGCGACCGCTGGACCCAGATCGGCTTCTCCAGCGAGTACTACCGCGCCGGCCAGAAGATCCTGGTGCGGCGCGGGTCCAAGGCCACCACCCTGGCCGACCTGAAGGGCCAGCGGGTGTGCGCCCCGAACGGCACCTCGAGCATGACCAACCTGATGAAGCTGCAGCCCGAGGCGATCGCGGTCGGCGCCGACAACCACACCGGGTGCCTGGCGCTGTTCCAGAACGGCGACGTGGACGCGATCACCGGCGACGACACCGTGCTGGCGGGGCTGGCCGCCCAGGACCCGTACGCGGTGGTCCCGGACCAGAAGGCGTTCACCGCCGAGCCGTACGGGCTGGGGTTCAACAGCCGCGACGTCGACCTGATCCGCTTCGCCAACGCCATGCTGGCGCAGATGCGCACCGACGGGGAGTGGAAGCAGATCTACGACCGCTGGCTCGCCGACGCGCTCGGTGCGGCCCCGGCCCCGCCCAAGGCCGTCTACGGCCGGACCGCATGACCGCCGTCGGCAGGTCGACGTGACGGCAGGCTCGGCGTCGGCTCCTGTCGCGCCGGGTCGGATGGGCGTGGCCGCCGATCCCACCGTCCTGCTGGCTTACCTGGATCAGCTCGGCCGGTGGCGCGACGCCCGACGGGCCGAGCTGGGCGAGCTGGACCGCGCCGCGCTCGCCTCCCCCACCGGCGCGTCGGCGACGTCGGACATCGCGCTGTCCCTGGCGTTGTGGAAGGCGGTGGCCGACCGCTACGAGCAGCTGCTCCGGGTCTGGGACTCCGGTCGCGTCGGCGTCACCGAGCGGGAGAGGCTCTCCACCCTGATCTGGGGCCGGCTGGACGCCGCGTACGACCAGAGCGGGCTGGCCGTCTCGCTGCCCGAGGCGTGCCGGCTGTCGGACGCCCTCGTCGGGCAGCTGCGGGTCCGGCTGGGCCTGGACGTGTCCGCCCTGGAGACCACCGACCGGATCGCCGACCTCCGCGCCCAGCTGGAGCGGATCCGCGACCAGATCGGTCTCGAACCCGCCGGCGTACGGCAGCAGCGCGCTGCCGAGACCCAGTCCAAGCTGGCCCGGCGGCTGCGGGACGTCGCCGAGAAGGCCGGTCGCGGCGGGGACGTGGGTGGTCTGCTGCCGTCCCTGGAGAGCGACCTGGCCCGCTTCGAACGCGACCTGATCGTCGGGGCGGCCCAGCGGCGTCAGGCCCGCGACGAGGTCGACCAGATCCGGCGGTTGCGCGCCGGCCTGGAGGTCCGCGCGGCGCGGCTCCGGACCCTGGCGGGCACCTGCGTGGCCACCGTGGACCCCGCCCCCCGCTACGCGGTGCCGGACGTGGACGCGCTCGGCCCGGTGCCCAACACGCTCGAGGCGCTGGCGGCCTACCGTCACCGGCTGTCCCTGGTCGACCGGGCCCTGACCCTGGCCGATGAGGCCTACGGGACCGCCCTGCGCCAGCACGCCGACCTGCTCGCCCGGCTGGACGCCTACCACCTGAAGGCGACCGCCACCGGCGTGGCCGACCAGCCGGCCGTGGCGAACGCGTACGGGCTGGCCACCGCCGCCCTGGCTGAGCGACCGACCAAGATGGCCCTGGCCGGCCAGCTGGTCAACCTGTACCAGACCTACCTGCAGACCGTCACCAGCCGCACGGCGGCGTCATGAGCGAGCCACGCCGAAGGGGTACCCGATGAAGTGCACGCAGCCCGGCTGCACCGGTTCGATCGTCGACGGCTACTGCGACGTCTGCGGGTCTCCCGGGGCGTCCGCCGGTACGTCGACCCCGACCCCCGCGGCTCCGGCGTCGGCCCGCACGTCGGCGGGCTCGTCGGTGGGCGCACCGCCCGGGCAGCGGGCCGGCGCCTGCCGCCAGCTCGGCTGCACCGGCACCGTCGTCGACGGCTACTGCGACGTCTGCGGCACCCCGGGGGACGCGGTGCCGGCGGCCCCCACCCGGTCGGCGGCGGCGAACGAGGACGTGGCCGGCCCGGTGTCGACCATGACGCGTGGCTCCAGCCGGCTCGGCTCGGCGGCCATCGGTTCCCAGCGCGCGGGCAGCGGCGGCACGACGGCGACCAAGCGGGTCAGCAGCGGCTCCCAACGGCTGCGGTCGGCCCGGCTCGGCGCCGGTCTGACCCGGGTGCCGCCCGCCCCGTCGATCGACGCGGCCAAGGCGATCATGACCAACCCGGTGGTGCCGGAGAACAAGCGGGTCTGCCCGTCCTGCGGATCCCCGGTGGGCCGGGGCCGGGACGGCCAGCCCGGCCGGGCCGAGGGCTTCTGCCCCAAGTGCGGCAGCCAGTTCTCCTTCACTCCGAAGCTGCAGCCCGGGGACCTGGTGGCGAACCAGTACGAGGTCGCCGGCTGTCTGGCCCACGGCGGCCTGGGCTGGATCTACCTGGCCAAGGACAAGAACGTCTCCGACCGCTGGGTGGTGCTGAAGGGCCTGCTGAACACCGGCGACGCCGATGCCCTGGCCGTGGCGATCATCGAGAAGCAGTTCCTGGCCCAGGTCGAGCACCCGCTCATCGTGGAGATCTACAACTTCGTCACCCACGACGGCGCCGGCTACATCGTGATGGAGTACGTCGGCGGCGTGTCGCTCAAGGACATCCTGAAGAACCGGATGCGGGAGGCGGGCGGCAGCTACAACCCGCTGCCGGTGGACCAGTCGCTGGCGTACATCCTCGAGGTGCTGCCCGCCTTCCAGTACCTGCACGACCTCGGGCTGGTCTACTGCGACTTCAAGCCCGACAACCTGATCCAGATCGGCGACGCGGTCAAGCTGATCGACCTCGGCGGGGTGCGCCGGCTGGAGGACGACGACTCCGCCATCTACGGCACCGTCGGCTACCAGGCGCCGGAGGTCCCGCAGGTCGGCACCAGCGTCGCCTCCGACATCTACACCATCGGCCGCACCCTGCTGGTGCTGATGGCGGAGTTCCGGGGATACCAGACCACGTACGTGGACAGGCTGCCGCCGGTCGAGGACGTCCCGGTCTTCGTGGCCCACGACTCGCTCTACCGGCTGGTGGCCAAGATGTGCGCCCCCGATCCCGCCGACCGGTTCGCCTCCGTCGACGAGCTGCGTGTCCAGCTGCTCGGGGTGCTGCGCGAGGTCGTGGCCGAGAAGCAGGCCGGGACGGCGTTGACGTCGGCGGCCTCGGTGCTGTTCGAGGCACCGGCAGTGGTCAGCGACGCGCTGGCCTGGGACCAGCTGCCGGCCCTGCGGACCGACACCACCGACGGTCAGTTCTCCTGGTTGTCCAACATCACCGCCGACGACCCGCAGGAGCGGCTGGCCGAGCTCAAGCACGCCCCCACCGTCACCCCGGAGATCCAGCTCGCCCGGGCCCGGGCGGCGCTGCAGGCCGGCTGGGACAAGACCGTCCACGAGGTCGTCAACCAGATGCTCACCCTCGACCCGTGGGAGTGGCGGGCGGTCTGGATGAGCGGGCTGCTGGCCCTGCAGCGCAAGGACGTACGGGCGGCGCAGTCGGCCTTCAACGCCGTGTACGGTCAGGTGCCCGGGGAGCTCGCGCCCAAGCTGGCGCTGGCCCTGTCCTGCGAGCTCGGCGGTGAGCCCGACCTGGCCGAGCGGCTCTACCGGATCTGCGCGTCGACCGACGCGAACTACGTGGCCCCGGCGGCGTTCGGTCTGGCCCGGGTGCGGTCGGGCCGCCGGGACGTGGCCGGGGCGGTCCAGGCGCTCGACCTGGTCCCGTCGACGTCGCGCAACTACCCGGAGTCGCAGCGCCAGAAGGCCGAGCTGCTGTACGCGGCGGCCGACGGGCTGCCGATGCTGGCGCAGGCGATGGACAGCATCGCCCGGGTCCGGATGGACCCGGTCGACAAGGCCGAGCTGACCGCCAAGATCATGGAGCGGGCCCTGGCCACGGTCGAGGCCACGGGTCCGAACCGGCGCCTGACCATCGGCGGTGTGCCGGCCGACGAGCCCGAGCTGCGGGACGGGCTCGAGGCGACCTACCGCACCCTCGCGTCGGCGGCCGACGACGACCGGGAACGCTATGCCCTGGTGGACAAGGCCAACGAGGTCCGCCGGTGGACCCTGACCTGATCGACCCTGACCTGATCGACCCTGACCTGATCGACCCCGACGTGATCGGCCCCGGATCGACCGACCAGAAGTGTGAGAGTGAGCACCGTGAGTGCTGAACAAGGCCCCGACCAGGCTGTCAACGCCGAGCCGGGGCGGTGTCCCACCTGCGGCGCGCCGGTCGAGCCGACGGCCCGCTTCTGCGAGTCCTGCGGGGCACCGCTCACCCCGACGGAGGCCGCGGCGGAGCAGTCGGTCGCCGAGCTGCCGGTGGAGCTCACCGCCTCGGTGGTCCAGCCGGAGGCGGGCACCGCCGAGCCGACTCTGGTGCTGCCCCGGCCGTGCGCCAGCTGTGGTGGTGTCGTCGGCGCCGACGGCTACTGCGAGACCTGCGGCACCAAGGCGCCGAGCGAACGCGACCACTACGTCGAGCGGCCCGCCTCCTGGGTGGCCGCCTGCTGCGACCGCGGCATCCGCCATCACCGCAACGAGGACGCCACGGCCGTGGCTGCGTCGGCCGAGCCGGGCAAGCGAGCGGTGTTGGTGGTCTGCGACGGGGTGTCCACCGCTGACGAGTCCGACATCGGCAGCCTGGCCGCCGCCCGGGCGGCCCGGGACGTGCTGGTGGCCAGCCGCCCCGCCGGGCTCGGTGTCCCCGAGAGCCGGGCGGCGGCGATCGAGGCCGCCCTGGTCACCTCGGCCGAGCGCGGCAACGCGGCGGTCATCGCCAGCACCTCGGCCGACACGGCGAACCCGTCCTCGTGCACCTTCGTGGCCGTGGTGCTCGAGGACGACCTCTGCGTCTTCGGCAACGTCGGCGACAGCCGGGCGTACTGGATCACCGACCCGGGGTCAGGGGCCCCCGTGCAGCTGACCACGGACGACTCGGTGGCCCAGCTCCGGATCGCCTCCGGTGTGCCCAAGGAGCAGGCCGAGGAGGGTCCGCAGGCGCACGCGATCCTGAAGTGGCTGGGCCGCGACTCCCAGGACTTCCGGCCGACCACCGGGTCGGTGCTGCTGAACGGCTCGGGCTGGGTGCTGGTCTGCTCCGACGGCTTGTGGAACTACGCTTCCGAGGCCTCCGACCTGCAGGCGCTGATGACCCAGCTGACCGCCACCGCCGGCAGCGAGCCCCTGGCACTGGCCGAGGCGATGGTCCGCTGGGCCTGCGACCAGGGCGGCAAGGACAACATCTCGGTGGCGCTGGCCCGCCGCCCCTGACCGTCAGCGGGTTGTCGCCCTCGTCGGCGAGGCATCGAGTCCCGGCGGCGGGAATCGCCTCGCGAGAAGGAGCTTCGGGCTCGCCGAGCGGGCGTTTCGCGTGACCGGACCTCCTTCTCGGCGGCACCTGTCACCCCGACCTCAAGGGTTGCGTCAGGTCAGTCGGCTGCGCAGCGTCTCGACGCCGTCCCCGGCGAGGTGGTCGACCGCGTCGGCGCGTCCGGTCAACGCCAGGGCGAGCGAGGCCGCGTCCCCGCTGACGGTGGGACCGGCGCCGTACGCCCAGTCGACGTCCTCGGCCCGGAGCTGCAGACCCTCGACCAGCCCCTTGCCGACCAGGCTCCCGGCGGACGTCGAGGTGAGGAAGCCCAGGCACGTACGCCAGCGGTCGGCGGGAACCGGGTGGGTGAGACCGAGCGGCCAGCAGATGTCCAGACCGTGCACGAGCACATCGGTCAGTGGCGCCTCCGGCCCGGCGCCGGGCGGGGTGAACCGCTTGTCGGCCCGGCGCCGCAACGTCTCGATCAGCTCGTCGTACGGCCGGCTGGCCTGATCCCGGGCCAACCGCGTGTTGGCCCGGTCGAAGTTGCCGCCGCACACCAGCATGGTCAGAGCGAACCTCGGGATGCCGACCTGCAGCGGGACGACGAGGTGCCCGACCACCTCCTGCACGCTCCAGCCGTCGCACAGGCTCGCGCTGGCGCGCTGCTCGGCGGTGAGTCCGGCCAGCAGGTCGGCCAGCCCGCGACGCTCTGCGGCGATCTCGGCGAACACGTCCATCCGCGCATTGTGCCGGGACCCACAGTTCCCTCAGCGGACGGGTCGCTGTGGCGCGAGCCGGCGGGCGACTTCCGCACCACCCCGGCCGCCGCGGGCGCGGACTTTCCGACCACGGACGACTGCCGCACCACCCCGGCCACACCACGCGTCCGGTTTTCCGACCACGGACGACTTCCGCACCACCCCGGCCCCCGCGCGCACCGGACTTTCCGACCACGGGCGGCTTCGCACCACCCCAGCCACACCACGCGTCCGGACTTTCCGACCACGGGCGACTTCCGCATCACCCCGACGCCGCGCGCCGGACTTTCCGACCACGGGCGGAGACCGTGCGTACCTTGACTGTTACGTACCCAAAAAGGTACGTTCACGAACTGTGGACGCAGTTCTGCAAGCCCTGGCCGATCCCAGTCGCCGTACGGTGCTGGAGATCCTGCGCGATCACCCCGCCACCGCCGGCGAGCTGGCCGACACCCTGCCCATCGCCCGACCAGGGGTGTCGCGCCACCTGCGGGTGCTGCGCGAAGCCGGCCTGGTCGATGTCCGGCAGGAGGCGCAACGCCGGATCTACACCCTCCGGCCGGAGTCCCTGGTCGAGGTGGACGCGTGGCTGGAGAACTACCGGCTGCTCTGGCAGCACCGCCTGGACGCCCTGCACACCGAGATCGCCCGAGGAAAGAAGGAGCAGCGATGAAGATCATCGGCACCATGACGGCTGTGGACCCCGACCGTGGAGCGGTCCGCGTCGAGGACACCTACGACACCCCCATCGACGACCTGTGGAGCGCGTGCACCCGTCCGGAACGGCTGGCCCGCTGGATCGCCCAGGTGTCCGGCGACCTCCGGGTCGGCGGGACGGTGCACGCCGTCTTCACCAGCACCTGGACCGGGCCGGCGGTGATCGAGAGCTGCGACCCCCCGCACCACCTGCTGCTGACCACCGAGCCGGGCGGTGCGGAGACCACGCAGATCGAGGCCTGGCTCACCGCCCAGGGGGCGCGAACCAGACTGGTGGTCGAGGAACGCGGTCTGCCGGTGGACCAGCTGCCGTTCTACGGTGCCGGCTGGCAGGTGCACCTGGAGGACCTCGGCCGCTCGTTGGCCGCCGACGGCCCCGTGCACCCGGCGGGTTGGTCGGCGGCGTCCGCGGCCCCGGACTGGGAGCGACGGTGGACCGAGCTCACCCCCGCGTACGCCGCGGTCCGGAGCGGATGATCCGCCTCAGCGACCCCAGCCGCTGACGTCGAGCACCTCGACCCCGCTCGCGCGACCGGCCAGCGCCGGTGAGGGTGCGGCCGACTCGTAGGCCACCGGCTCGTACGCGTACGAGCGGTCCCGACCCGGCACCAGGTCGGGGATCCGTGCCAGCGACACGAGCAGCTGCTCGCGGGCCAGCCGGTTGCCGAGCTGCCGGGTGGCCGACATCGAGGCGTCGTGGAGCAGCAACCGCTCGATCCGACGCAGGTCCTCGGTCAGCTGCTTGCGACGCGCCATCAGCCAGAGCTCGGCGTGCTCGAGCTCCCAGGCCGCGGTGTGCTCGGGGCGGCCATAGCGGACCGCGAGCTCCGCCCCACGTCGGAGCAGCCAGCTGCGTGGGCGGTCGTAGGTCAACATCAGCGCGATCACGAACAGGACCGCGATGATGACCAGGTCCACCGCGACCGCCATCGGACTCACCGCCTCGCCCCCACTGTCGCGCGCTAAACGGAGTCACGCAAGGGTCACGCTCGCGCGGCGCCGCGCCCTGCCGGGCACGTCGGGTGCCATCATCCGTCCGTGACGAAGCGGATGCGCCTGCTCGGCCTGGCTCTGTCGGTGCTCACCCTGCTGACGCTCAGCGGGGGCTGCGCCGACACGGCCAGCGAGCAGCCGGGCCTGGACGGGACCAGCTGGCACCTCACCGGCTGGGCTGAACCCGACCCGCTACCGCGGTCGGTCAGCATCAGCGCGGTGTTCACCGACGGCCGGGTGGCCGGGAACGCCGGGGTCAACCGCTACAACGCCTCGGTCACCGCCGGCCCCGACGGTTCCCTCGCCGTCGACCCGCCGATCAGCACGAAGATGGCCGGGCCGGCGGACGCGACGGCCGCGGAGCAGGCCTTCCTGGCCAGGCTCCAGAGCGCCACCTCCTACCGCGTCGTCGACGACAGCCTGATGATCGAGGACGCGGACGGACAGTCGTCGCTGACCTTCACCCGCGCCTGATCTCCGCCGTCCGCACGTCCTCGACCCGGTCGCCGGAGCCCTGAGGACCACAGGCCCGCGCCGACTCAGGGCGACACCAGGGGAGGGTGCAGATCCTTCATGCTGAAGCCCTGACGCCGGCTGACCACGAGCACGGTGAGGGCGGTGGTCGCCACCAAGATCCCGGCCAGCACGGCGACGTCGCGGGCGAGGTGCGACAGCTCGCCACCCGAGATGACGACCCGGAAGCCGTCGATCAGGTACGTCATCGGCATCGCCGGCCCGATCGCGGCGAAGAACCCCGGCAGCAGTGGGGTCGGGTAGGTGCCCCCGGTCGACGCGAGCTGCAGGATCAGCAGCACCAGCAGCAGGGACGAGCCGGCCGTGCCCAGGGCGGTCCGCAGCAGGTGCGCGATCGCGGAGAAGCAGCAGGCGGCCAGCACCAGCAGTCCCAGGAAACCGAACGGGTGCACCGGGTCCAGGCCGAGCAGCACCCAGACGATGCCGGCCATCAGCAGGCCACCGGCCACCGCGATCCCCCCGATGGGCAGCCAGCCGGTGAGGGCCAGCCGGACCGGCGAGGCCCGACCGGCCAGCGCCCGGCCGGTGATCGGTCGCACGACCAGGAACACCGAGATGCCGAAGACCCAGAGCGCGATGGCGAAGAAGAGGGGGGCCAGTCCGCGGCCGTAGTAGGTGGCGGGGTTGAGGACCTGCATGCTGACGTCGGCCGGGGAGGCCAGCACCTGCACCGCGTCGGACTGCTCCTCCCCGCTGAGTGCCGGGATGCGCTTGATGCCGTCGGCCAGACCCGCCTCCAGCTTGCCGGCCCCCGTCCGCAGCCTGGTCAGACCGGTCTCCAGCTCGGCCGCACCGGTGTCGAGCTGCTTCACGCCGGTGGCCAGAGAGGCGGCCCCCGTGCTCAACGTGTCCGCACCCGCGCTCGCGGACGCGATGCCGGTGGCCAGCTTGTCGGCACCGGCCGACGCCGACGCGGTCCCCGACTGCACCGAGGACGCACCCTTCGCCACCTCTTGGGCCCCGCTGTTGAGCTTCACCAGGTTGTCCCGGGCACTCCGGACCTTGGTCGGCAGCTGGTTGCTCTGCAGCCGCCGGTCCAGCGCGTTCACCCGGTCGAGCCCGCTGTCGACGTCGTCGGCGACGGTGTCGGCCCGCTTTCCGGCTGTGTCCAGGGCCGATGACAACCGCCTGATCGCGGTCTCGTCGGCGAGGTCCGGGTTGGCCTTGATCGCCGCGTCGAGGGCGTCCGAGGCGGCGTCGATGTCGCTGCCCACGGTGGCGCTGCCGGACCCGACCGCCTTGCCGATGCGGTTGAGCGTGGTATTCAGCGACTTCGCGTCGGCCTGCGCCTTCGGCAGCACCTCCAGGACGTCGTCCAGCACCGGGACCACCTCGTCATCGAGCTTCTGCGTGCCGGCGGCGACCTGGTCGGCACCCGTGCTCAGCTTCGCGGTCCCCGTCTTCAGCGTCCGCAGCCCGCTGGCCAGGTCCGCCGACCCGGTCTCTGCGGTGTCGAGACCGGCGGCCAGCGACGTCGCCCCGGTGGCCAGCCGGTTCGCCCCGGTGACGGCTCTGCCGGTGCCGGCGTGCAGCTTCGTCGCTCCCTGCTCGGCCGTGGTCAGCCCGGCCGCCAGCTCGGCGGCCCCCTTCCGGGCGCTCTCCAGACCCGTACGGATCTTGGTCAGGTTGGCGAAGACCGCGTTGAAGTACGCCACCTCGGCGGCTTCGTCGACGGCCCGGGCGATGGTGTTCTGGGCGCTGCTGGTGATGCTGCCGACCACGAAGCCGTTGGCGTCGTTGCGGTAGAGCATCACCTTCGCCCGCTGGGGATCGTCGCCGGCTCCGCTGACCAGGTCGGCGGAGAAGTCCGCCGGCACGCTGATCACCAGGTAGTAGTCGCCCTGGCGGAGTCCGCGCTGCGCCTCGGTCTCGTCGACGTCGTGGTACTCGAAGGCCGCGCCCTTCTTGAGCTCGCTGACGAAGTCGGCACCGGCGGTGATGGTCTGGTTCTCGAACGTGGTGGGCCGGTCGGCGTCGACCACGGCGACCGGCAGGTGGCCGAGCTTCCCGTAGGGATCCCAGTTCGCGCTCAGGTAGATGGCGCCGTAGAGCGCGGGCACGATCAGCACGAAGACGAGGGCCAACCTGGGCATCGTGCCGCGGAACCGGCGCAGCTCGAAGCGCGCCAGCCGGGACGCCGGGACCGGGATCTTCATCGGCTCTCCTCCACTGCGGCGGTGGCCGGTTCCGGCGACGTCTCCGCCGGCGGCCGTTCCAGTCGGTGACGGTCGCTGGCCCCGGGCAGCACCGCCTCCTCGAGCACCGACACCACCACACAGGTCCCGGCCTCGACGAGACCGACCAGACCGGTCATCAACCGGCCCAGCTGCTCGGCGTCGAGACCGCGTTGGGCGTCGTCCAGGACGACCAGCTCGGCGGGGCGGAGGGTGGCCAGGGCCACCGTCAGCAGGGTCCGGTCCAGCGACGAGAGATCACCGACCAGGGTCCTCCGGGGCAGGTCGAGACCGCCGAGGGCGGCGCAGGCGACCTCGAACCGCTCCCCGGCCCGCGGCAGCGGCATCGCGTCGATCAGGGCCCGCTCGGTGACGGACTCCGCCACGGTGAGGCGCGGCTCGAGGTCGACGAGGTTCCCGATCCGGGCCAGCGAGCTGCGGTCCCGCAGCTCGGCGGCCTGAGCGGCCGCGTCGTAGCCGGCCACCCGGCAGCTCCCCGTCCAGCCCCGCATCCGCCCGGCCAGCGTGAGCAGCAGGGCGGATCGGCCGCTGCCGGACCGGCCGACCACGGCGGCCAGCCGACCGCGCCGGAAGGACAGGTCCACCTGCGCGTAGACGGGTCCCTCGCGCGTGGTCAGGGACAGGTCCCGGGTCTCGATGTACGGTCGCTCGTCGCCGGCGGGGTCGTTCACCCGCGCAGCGTACGCGGACCGTACGGACTCACCCACACACACCGGACGGCTGACCGCGGTCGGGATACTGTGACCGTCACACGTCGTCAGCGAGGCCACGGGGGCCTCCCCGCAGAGGAGTTCGACCATGCCGGAGTTCACCGCCGCCGTCTACCAGAACGAGTTCCTCCCCGACGGCGGCACTGACGTGAACGCGATCGTCACCGTGACCTGCACCGGCGCCGGTGAGGCTGGCCGCGGGGCGGGCGGGCAGGCCGGCGAGATCATCATCGTCGACACCTCCGGCTCGATGGGACGGACGAAGATCGAGTCGGCCAAGATCGCCGCCGCCGCCGCGCTGGACCAGATCCTGGACGGCACCTGGTTCGCCGTGGTCGCGGGCACCCACCAGGCCTACCTGGCCTATCCGTCCGCCCGGACCGGCGCCGGCATGGTGCAGATGAACCCGCAGACGCGGTACGAGGCGCACCAGGCGGTCAGCGGCTTCCGATCCGACGGCGGCACGGCCATGGGCACCTGGCTGCTGCTGGCCGGTCGGCTCTTCGACTCGATCCCGATGCTCGCGCAGCGGCACGCCATCCTGCTCACCGACGGCGAGAACCACAACGAGTCGCCGGACCAGCTGACCAGCTCGATCGCCGCGGTCACGGGGCGCTTCCAGTGCGACTGCCGAGGCGTCGGCGTGGACTGGCAGGTGGCCGAGGTGCGCCGGATCGCCCAGGCGCTGCTCGGCACCGTCGACATCATCCCCCAGCCCGAGCAGATGGCCGAGGTCTTCGCCGACCTGATGCGCAACGCGATGAGCCGGGGGGTCGCCGACGCGCAGCTGCGGGTCTGGGCGCCGCAGGGCGCCCAGGTGCAGTTCGTCCGCCAGGTCTCCCCCACCGTGGTCGACCTGACCGACCGGCGGGTCCAGGTGAACCCGCTCACCGGCGGCTACCCGACCGGCGCCTGGTCCGACGAGTCCCGGGACTACCACGTCAGCGTCCGGCTGTCGGCCAAGGGCCTCGGCCAGGAGCAGCTCGCGGCCCGGGTCCAGCTCGCCGTCGGCGGTGAGGTCGTGGCCCAGGGCCTGGTCAAGGCGAAGTGGTCCGACGACGAGGGCCTCACCACCCGCATCAACCCGGAGGTCGCGCACTACACGGGGCAGACCGAGCTGGCCGAGGCCATCCAGGACGGGCTCGCCGCCAAAGCCGCCGGTGACGAGGAGGGCGCCACGACCAAGCTCGGCCGGGCCGTACAGTTGGCCGCGCAGACCGGGAACGCGGAAGCGACCACCCGGTTGCGCAAGGTGGTGGACATCGACGACATCGAGACCGGTACGGTGCGGCTGAAGCGCAGCGTCGACAAGGCCGACGAGATGGCGCTCGACACCGCCTCCACCAAGACCACCCGCGTACGCGGCTGAGCACGGCTGAGCACCTTGAGGAGACTCGCATGACGTCGGTCTGCCCGGCCGGACACGACTCGACCGCCGACGACTACTGCGACGTCTGCGGGATGCCGATCGACGCGACAGCGGTGATCCCCGCGGCGTCGTCGACCGGGTCCCCGGCGGCGCCCGACCCCGCGGCGCCCGCGGGTCAGACCTGCCCGCACTGCGGCACGGCCAACGTGGCCGAAGCGCTGTTCTGCGAGAGCTGTGGCTACGACTTCACCACCGGCAGCATGCCCCGCCCGCTCACCCCGCCCGAGGGGCTCACCCCGCCCGAGGGGCTGACCCCGCTCGACGGCGTCCCGACCCCCGACGGTCCCGGCGTGCCCGGCGGGTCGACCACAGCGGCTCCGGCCCAGGAGTCCGGCTCGGCCGGGTCCACGTCCGCGGCGGACAGCTCCTCGTTCAGCTGGGTGGCGGAGGTCTGGATCGACCCCGCCTGGTACGAGGCGCAGGACAGCCCGGACCCGCTGCCCTCGCCCGGTCTGCCCGTCACCGTGCCGCTCCGTCGCTCGTCGGTGCTGGTCGGGCGCGCTTCGCGCAGCCGCAACATCGCGCCCGACATCGACTGCGGCAGCGACTCCGGCGTCAGCCGTCGGCAGTCCCAGCTGACCACCGACGGCAGCCGCTGGTTCGTCGAGGACCTGGAGTCGGCCAACGGGACCTTCATCGGCCAGGCCAGCGCCACCCTGCCGGAGGACCCGATCCCGGTCGGGGTGAAGCGCGAGCTGGACCCCGACGACCGCATCTACCTCGGGGCCTGGACCCGGCTGGTGATCCGCGAGGCCACCGAGGACGAGATCGCCGGTCTCGCCTAGGTGCGGTGTGGCACGGTAGAGGCCGCAACAGCGACAGAACGACGAGGGAGTTCCGTGGACATCAAGGTCGGCGTCAAGCAGGTCAGCCGGGAGATCGTGGTGGAGTCCAACCAGACCGCCGCCGAGGTCGAGAAGGCCGTCGCCACCGCACTCGGCGAGGACAGCGTGCTGGTGCTGACCGACGCCCACGGGCGCAAGGTGCTGGTGCCGGCCGCGAGCATCGGCTACATCGACATCGGCGAGGAGAGCGCTCGCCGCGTCGGCTTCGGCTCCAGCTAGTCAGGACGGCAGACCGACGCCGGTCAGGACTGCAGACCGAGCTCGGCCATCCGCTTGGTGTGGTTGGCCACGAGCCGGGAGAACATCCGGCTGATGGCGGCCAGGTCCATGCCGGGGCGGTCGACCGTCCCGGTCAACAGGCTGGTCAGCGCATCCCGGTCGGCGGCCACCCGCTGGGCCTGGCTGAGCGCCTCGCCGACCAGGCGCCGGCCCCACAGGGACAACCGTCCGGCGAGCTTCGGATCGTTCTGGGTGCCCTGTCGGACCTGGGCGACGATGAACGCGTGCAGGTCCTCGGCGGCCAGCACCTCGTGCACGAGGTTGCGGGTGTCGGCGTCGACGAAGGCAGCCACCTCGCGGTAGAAGTCGGCGGCGAAGCCGTCCCCCACGTACGCCTTGACCAGGCCCTCGTACCAGTCCTTCGGCTTGGTGTAGCCGTGGAACGCGTCGAACGGTGCGTGGAACGGCTCCATCGCGGCCATCACCTCCACGTCCATGCCGGCCAGCTGGTCCGACACCGACGTGAAGTGGCCGATCTGCCGGGCCGCGACGGTGGCCAGCTGCACCTTGTCGGTCAGCGTGGGAGCGATCTGCGCGTCCTCGGCCAGCCGTTCGAACGCGGTCAGCGCGCCGTACGCCAGGATGCCGAGCAGGTCCACTGCACCCGCGCGGTAGCCGTCGTCACTCATGCGGGCAGCCTAGTGGGCGGGGCGCGATAGACTCCGAGGTGGCGCACCGCTGTGCGCCACGACTCTGTCGCACACGAAAGTACGAGATCCTGACTACCGAGACCACCACCGCAGCCCCGGTCGAGACGACTCCCGCCGAGTTGGCGACCTTCGCCAGCATCGGAGTGCTGCCCGAGATCGTGGACGCCCTCGCCGAGGTGAACATCGTCCACCCCTTCCCGATCCAGCAGATGTCCATCCCCATCGCGCTGACCGGCACCGACATGATCGGCCAGGCCCGCACCGGGACGGGCAAGACCCTCGCCTTCGGCATCACCGCCCTGCAGCGGATCATCGTCCGGCACGACCCGGAGTTCGAGCTGCAGGCCAAGCCGGGCGCCCCGCAGGCCCTGATCGTGGCGCCGACCCGTGAGCTCGCGCTCCAGGTCAGCAAGGACCTGACCGTCGCCGCCAAGATCCGGCAGGCCCGCGTGCTGACCGTGTACGGCGGGGTCGGCTACGACACCCAGCTCGACGCGCTGGCCGAAGGCGTCGAGGTCGTCGTCGGCACCCCCGGCCGCCTCCTCGACCTGGCCAACCGCCGTTCGCTGGACCTGAGCCACATCAAGGTCCTGGTCCTCGACGAGGCCGACGAGATGCTGGACCTGGGCTTCCTGCCCGACGTCGAGCGGATCCTGGCCAAGACGCCCGAGCTCCGGCAGACGATGCTGTTCTCCGCGACCATGCCGGCGGCGATCGTCTCGCTGGCCCGCCGCCACCTGCGCCACCCGGTCAACATCCGGGCCGAGTCCGCCGGTGAGGAGATGACCGTCCCGGCGACCGCGCAGTTCGTCTACCAGGTGCACGATCTGGACAAGCCCGAGATCGTCGCCCGCATCCTGCAGGCCGAGAACCGCAACCGCGTGATGATCTTCTGTCGCACCAAGCGCGCCGCCCAGCGACTCGCCGACGACCTGGCCGAGCGCGGCTTCTCCGCCTCCGCGATCCACGGTGACCTGAGCCAGGTGCTCCGCGAGAAGGCGCTGAAGCGGTTCCGGACCGGCGGCGTCGACGTGCTGGTCGCGACCGACGTGGCCGCCCGCGGCATCGACGTCGACGGGGTCACGCACGTCATCAACTACGAGTGCACCGACGACGACAAGACCTATGTGCACCGGATCGGTCGCACCGGCCGGGCCGGCGCTTCCGGGGTGGCCATCACTCTCGTCGACTGGGCCGACATGACCCGGTGGAAGGTGATCAACAACATCCTCGGGCTGCCGTTCCCCGAGCCGCAGGAGACGTACTCCACGTCGGAGCACCTGTTCCACGACCAGGGCATCGACCGCACGGTGACCGGGCGGCTCGTGCCCGCGCCGCCGCGGGAGCCGTCCGCCCGCTCCGGTCGCAGTGACCGCTCCGGTCGCTCCGAGGCCAGGAGCTCGGAGCGCGCGGAGCTGTCGCCCGAGGACGAGGCGGCCCAGGACGCCGAGCGTGAGCAGCGCCGGAAGGACCGTCCCAAGCGGGACCGGAACCGCCGACGCCTGCGCAACGGCCAGCCGGTGGAGGCTGCCGGCGAGTCCACCGAGGCGGTGTCGGCCGAGACGACGACGGTCGCCGACCCCGTCGCGGACGTCGCTCAGGTCGAGGGTGGCGCTGCCGACCACCCGGGTGCCGAGGGAGACGCCCCGAAGCGTCGCCGTCGTCGTCGCCGTGGTGGTCAGCGGTCCGGATCGGGCCAGGGTGCCGACGCCGGTTCCGACGGTGACGCCGATGGCGGGTCGCCCTCATCCGACAGCACCGGCTCCGACAGCACCGCCACCGACAACACCGCCTCCGCCTGAGCCGACCGGCGGAGGTCCAGCCGGGTGGTCCCCTTGAGCCGGTGGCGCGTGGTTGCCCGCCGCTGAGTCCGCTCTCGGCACCCTGGTCGGATCAGCTGCCGTCGGCTCGTCCGTACGCGATCACGGCCCTGCCGACCCGCTGACCGAGCGCCACGCCGGCGGTCGAGTCGCTGCGGAAGTGGATACCGGACCACACCCTGGACGCCGCGTTCTCCTTGGCCCGGCTCAGGAAGTAGTCGGCGTCCCGGGGGAACAGGTACCCGAGCACGGTCGCGGGAGCGGTCATGTTGCTCGAGTGACCCGACGGGTACGAGGCGAGCGGGTAGGTGGTCCACAGCGTGTCGATCGTCGGGTCGAAGTGGATCGGTCGTCCCACGAGGTAGTGGTACTTCGCGTTCCAGCAGGCGATGTACGCGTCGAGCATGGCGGCGAACGTCAACGCGTACGTGCGCGCCGCCCGCGGCGGGTTCGTGTCGAGCTTGTATTCGTGGATCTTCTGGTTCACGTCCTCGAGCACGATCAGCGAGACGTCGACCGCGTAGTAGAACGCCGCCGACGCCGCTTGCACGTACGCCCCCGAGTCGGGCTCCGGCCGGCCGGCGGGGTCCTGGGCCCAGAAGAACAGCTCGGCGAAGTCGGGCTGCTGGCGGCGCGGGTAGTTCTTCACCTCGGCCAGCTCGGCGGCACGCGCGGCCGAGCCCTTGGCCGGGGGCGGCGGTGGGCGGAACGCCGTGACGTCGCCGATCACCAGCGGCTTCCACTCCCCCACCAGCGCCTGGATGTAGCCCTCGTCCTTGGGCAGGACCGGGTAGGAGCCGTCGCCGCCGGGGTACGGCACGTTCGGGTTGCCCTCGAACGGTGTGTCGAAGCCGTCGGCGTCGATCCGGGCGCGGGCGACCTTGGCGGCGACGGCCTTGCCGAGCGCGTAGCCGGCCCGGAAGTCGCTCGGGTGCTCGACCCCGGCGGCGACGCGTGCGGCGGAGTGAGCGGCGGCCCGCTCGGCCAGCTCGGTCGCCTGGTCGGGGTAGAAGTGACGGAGGACGCCGACCGCGGCTCCGGCCGCCGCGCCGTGCTCGCTCGGGTACGAGGGGCTGTCGGGGGTGGCGATCGCCGTCTTCAGCCGGCGCCCGCTCGGCCGCGCCCGGCGATGGTGCTGCTTCCAGGCCCAGGCGGCGATCGTCGCGTCGTAGATCGCCAGGTTGAGGTAGGTGATGACCCGGAAGGTGTCGGGCGCCGGGTTGGCGACGAGCAGCTGGGCGCCGATCTGGTTCCAGCGGAAGCCAGGCGATCCCGTGTCCCAGGAGATCGCATCGAGCGTCTCGGCCGAGCGATCAGCTGACGCCCTCAGCACGGCGTCCAGGTCCCGGAGGGCCACCTGACCTCGGGGCGGGGGCGGCACAGGGATCTCCTTGCCCGAGGACAGCACCCAGGTCTTCCACCTGCCGGCCCCAGGCTCGACACCACGGTCGTCGCTTCGCCCGCGGTCGTCGGCCTGCGCGGCACCGGCCCCGGCACCCGTCAGGATCGCGGCTGCGCCCGCTGCTCCCGCCGCCTGCAGCGCCCAGCGGCGGCTGACGCCCCCGGTCGTGGTCGTCGTCTCCATGTCGGATCCCCTTCTCGGTCGGCTGTGGTACCCACCACCGATTGACAGGCACGTGCCAGACACACCTCCATAGACGCCCGACCCCCCAGATCGGTTGACGCCTACGCCACCACGGTGAACGTGACGTCCTGGACCCCGCCGGTGCCGCCGGACGCGCTCAGGGAAGCCCGGTACCGCCCCGGTGGCAGGGTGAGGACGGGCTCGACGTCGACGGCAGCCTCCCGCTCGCCGGGCGCAGGCAGCTCCTGCTCGTACGCGATCGCGCCGGTGTCGATGTCGACGACCTGCAGCCGAGCCGGCTCGTCGGGTCCCGCTGTGGCGGAGCCGAGCAGCACGAAGGGGCTGGGCACCACATCGCCCTGTCGCGGGCTGTCGAAGCCGGTCGGCCGGACCACCCGCACCGACTCGTCCCGGGTGAGCGGCTC
Source organism: Microlunatus aurantiacus (assembly GCF_039536605.1). Lineage (NCBI taxonomy): Bacteria > Bacillati > Actinomycetota > Actinomycetes > Propionibacteriales > Propionibacteriaceae > Microlunatus > Microlunatus aurantiacus. Next base: position 1,088,646 of record NZ_BAAAYX010000002.1, on the reverse strand, counting down.
CGTCGTGTCGACGGCGTAGTACAGCCAGAAGGGCCGGCCCCGCAACCTGATCACGACGTCGTCCCGGACGCCGAGCGTGTCCTGCAGCGTGCGCACCCAGGTCTGCGCCATCACGTGCGCCTCCGGCTCGGTGAAGACCTGGCTGGCGAAGGCGTTCAGGTCGACGCGGATGAGGCCGCCGGACACCGTGACCGAGGTGATGTCGATCTTCTGGGCGATCTTCTGGTCGAGCCAGCTGGTGTTGCCGGGCTGGACCGGTGGGGTGGTGAACAGGGCCTCCAGCGCGGCCCGACCGACATCGGGAGAGTCCGTGCGCATCCGCTCCGGAGTGAGGGTGAAGGCGGCCGGCGCCGGCCCACCAGCAGGTCCGGGATCGGGCGGTGGATAGACACCGGCCGTGGTCCGGTACACCACCAGCGTCGGGATCGCCGCGTCGTAGCGGGGCACGCTGGTGGTCGCCGGGGCGACGGGAGCCGGGGTGACGACCAGCGGGTGCCAACCGAGGACCACGGCCACCGTGAACGCCGCGGCAACAGCCACGGCGGCGATGGCCCCGCCCAGCACCCGACGACGCCGTCGTGTCCGGCTGACGGGGCCCGGGCGAGCGACGGGCCCTTCCGGCACGAGGACACGACCGGCGATGGCGTCCCAGGCATCGGGGACCTCGATGGACATCGCCGCGGCGTCCAGGGCCCGGGCCAGCAGCTGCCCGACCTGGTCGGCGTCGACGCGCCTGGCGGTCATCGGTTCACCTCCATCGCCGTCCGCAGGGAGCGAAGTCCGCGGGAGCAGTGGGTCTTCACCGCACCGCGGCTGACGCCCAGCGTGTCGGCGATCTCGGCCTCCGACAGCTGACCGTAGTAGCGCAGCACGAGCACCTCCCGCTGCCGTCGCGGGAGCTTCGCCATCACCGCCAGCACCCGTTCGTGCTCGAGGTGGACCAGCGCGTCCGTCTCCGCGCTGTTCACCTGCGACGGCGGACGGACGGGTTGGCGGTCGACGACGGCCCGATGCCGTAGGTGGGACCGTGCTCGGTTCGCCACGCAGGTGCGGAGGTAGGCGACAGCCGCCCCCCGGTCGCGGAGCGTTCGCCAGCGCGCCACCATGTCCACGAACGTGTCCTGGACGATCTCCTCGGCACGACCCACGTCGCCGATCAGCAGCACCGCCAGCCGGACCAGCCGGACGTAGTGCAGGGCGTACAGGTCGCGGACCGCCACCAGGGCCGCGGATTCGTCCCCCGCCTGGCCCTGCTCGACGGCCGGCAGACTGACAGAGTCCACGTGGACCTCCTCCCACCCCCTACAGACGCCTGGGGCGGACGGCAGGTTGACGCCACCGACGATCCTCCTCAGCACCCCCGGTGGCTACGGCACGCGGACGCCGGTGTGGGCGGAGGTCTTCCCGTGCGAACAGGGAAGGGTCGACCGGCGTCGCGCCGTCAGCTCTACTTGCGTCGCCCGCCTCCCTCCGTCAGGGTGACGCGGGTGCTGGAAGCTCCGGTGTTCGACTCCCGCGGCGCGTACGCGGCTCGGCTCGGTGACGCCGCCTACTGGCGCCCGTACGCGGCCGCCGCCCTGGCCGCCTGCGGTCTGACCGTGCCCACCACCTTCAGCAGCGGGTTCGAGGGGACGTATCCGACTCTGCTGGGCGACCGGCTCGTGGTGAAGCTGTTCGGGTGGTTCCCGGGGTGGCGGAAGTCCTTCGAGACCGAGGTGGCGGCGAACCGTGCGGTCGAGCAGGTGGACGGTCTCTCCGCACCACGGGTGCTGGCGGCCGGATCGCTCTTCCCCGGGGCCGATGACGACTGGCCGTTCCTGGTCTCCCAGCGGCTTCGGGGTCAAGCGTGGCGCGAGGTCGACCTGGCGACCCGGACGGCCGAGGCGATCGCCCACGACCTCGGCGGCCAGATCCGTCGTCTGCATGACCATCCGACCGGGAGCCTGCAGCTGGCTCGGGCAGACTGGCTCGCCGATCACGGCCGGGAGGCGCACGACCGGCACCGTGCGTGGCACTCGCTTCCCGACCGCCTGATCGACGAGATCCCCGCCTACCTGCGCGGCTATCGTCCAGAGCGTCGGTGCCTCGTGCACGGTGACCTGACCGAGGACCACCTGTTCGTGGCCGGGAGCACGCTGATCGGGATCATCGACTGGGGCGACGCGATGGTCACCGACCCGTGCTACGAGCTGGGCGCGCTTCATCTGGGCGCCTTCGCCGGCGATCGCCGGCTGCTCGGGCAGTTTCTCGACGGCTACGGCTGGTCTCGGGCCGAGGGCTTCGCCGATCAGGCCCTCCGGGTCGCGTTGATGCACGAGTTCGATCTGCTCGCGCCCTTCTCCGCCCTGGCCGCCGGCTGCAGCGACCTCACCTCCCTGGCGCACCACCTCTGGGCGCCCGTCCGCTAGCCGGGGCCGGTCGGCGACCGGACCACCGCGTGCGATGCGTGACGTCGTGCAACGCGATGTCACGGGTCGGCTGACCGCGACCGACGCCGGCACCGTCGGTGTCGTCCTGATCCAGCGCGGAGCGCACTGAGCCTGGTGCCGGGAGGACCGTCGTGACGGCGAGGTATGGTTGAACACTCAACTACTACCGAGGAGCTCCATGCCGACCAAGGTCGCTGTCATCTACTACTCCCAGACCGGCACCGTCGAGACGATGGCCCGTCGACTCGCCGCCACCGCTGAGGCGCACGGCGCCGAGGTGCGGCTCCGGTCCGTCGGCCGCGACGGCGACGAGGTCCCCGACGGCGAGCCGCAGCGGCCGACCGCCGACGACGTCGTGTGGGCCGACGTGGTCCTGTTCGGCTCCCCCACCCGCTACGGCAACGTGGCCGGACGCCTCAAGGTCTTCATCGACAGCCTGGGCGGCCCCTGGAGCCAGGGTCTGCTCGCCGACAAGGTCTACGCCGGCTTCACCTCCAGCCAGACCGCGCACGGCGGCCAGGAGACGACGCTGCTGGCGCTCTACAACACGATCCACCACTTCGGTGGACTGATCGTGTCCCCCGGCTACACCGACGGTTCCAAGTTCGTCGACGGCAACCCGTACGGCGTGAGTCACGTGACCGGAGCCAACAACGACGCCCCGGTCGACGAGACCGTCACCACGGCGCTCGACCACCTGGTCACCCGGGCCATCACCATCAGCGAGAAGCTGAACGCCTGAGTCTCGCCCCGCCACACCGAGCGCGCAGTCCCGCAGGGGGCTGCGCGCTCGGTCGTTCCGGGTTCGCCCGGCGGAGGACGAGCGTCGATCGGTCGATCGGTCGATCGGTCGATCGGTCGATCGGTCGATCGGTCGATCGGTCAGTCGCTCAGTCGGTCGCCGGCCTGCGCCATTCCCGTCTGCACCGCCCACAGGCCGCTGTAGAGTCCCCCGGCGGCCACCAGCTCGTCGTGGGTCCCCGCCTCGACCACGCGGCCCTCGGCCAGCACCCAGATCCGGTCGGCGTCGCGCACGGTGGACAGGCGGTGGGCGACGATCAACGCGGTCCGGTCGGAGGTGACGCGGGCCAGGGACCGTTGGATCGCCGCCTCGGTCTCGTTGTCGACCGCGGACGTGGCCTCGTCGAGCACCAGGACGGCCGGGTCGCGCAGGATCGCCCGGGCCAGGGCGATCCGCTGGCGCTGCCCGCCGGACAGCGTGAGCCCCCGCTCACCGACCACGGTGTCGTAGCCGTCGGCGGTGGCCTCGATGAACCGGGCGGCTTCGGCCAGGCGGGCGGCCTCGTGCACCTCGGCGTCGGTCGCGTCGGGCCGACCGTACGCGATGTTGTCCCGGATGGTCCCGTGGAAGAGGAACACGTCCTGGCTGACGTAGCCGATCACCCCACGCAGCGAGTCCCAGGTCAGCTCCCGGACGTCGACCCCGTCCAGCTCCACCGAGCCCTCCCGCGGGTCGGAGAAACGCAGCACCAGTCGGAGCACGCTCGACTTCCCGGCGCCGGTCGCGCCGACGATGGCATGGGTCTCGCCGGCCGGGACCACCAGGTTCAGTCCGCGGAGGACGTCGGGGCCGTCGGCGTACCCGAAGCGGATGTCGCGGAGCTCCAGCCGGCCGCGCACCGGACCGGGGAGGGTGGCCGGACCGGGTTGCTGCTGTCCGCGCTCCCCCATCAACGCGAAGATCCGTCGGGTGGAGGCCATCGCCCGCTGGTACAGATCGAGGGTCTCGCCGAGATCGGTGAGGGGCCACAGCAACCGCTGCGTCATGAAGACGAGCACCGTGTAGAGGCCGATCTCGAGCCGACCCTCGAGCACGAACCAGCCACCGAGCAGCAGGGTCGAGGTGAAGCCGGCCAGGATCGCCATCCGGATCAGCGGGACGAACGCGGCGGAGCGGCGGATCGCGTCCCGGTTGGCCTCCCGGTAGGCGTCGCTCACGCCTCGGACGCGCTCGATCTCGCGCTCCTCGGCCGTGAACGCCTTGATGGTGGTGAGGCCGCCGAGGTTGGCCGAGACCGTGGCGCTCACCTCGCCGGCGGCTTCGCGGACCGCCTTGTACAGCGGCTCCAGCACGCGCTGGAACCGGATGGAACCCCAGACGATGATCGGCACCGGCAGGAAGGCCAGCAGGGTCAGCTGCCAGGAGGTGGCCGCGAAGACGGCACCCACGAAGATGACCGTCCAGAAGGTGTGCAGGATGACCCGGGCACCGACGTCGAGGAACCGCTCGAGCTGGTTGATGTCCTCGCTGATCACGCTCAGCACGCGACCGGGCGCCGACCCCTCGTGCCAGGAGACGTCGAGCTGCTGCACGTTCGCGTACGTCTCGACCCTCAGGTCGTGCTCCACCGACTGCGACAGACCCCGCCAGAGCCTGGCGGCGACATAGTCCGTGGCCGACTCGATCACCCAGACGATCACGTTCAGGATCGCCACCGCGACCAGCTGGCCGAAGCGGCTCTCGATGCCGAACAGGCTCGAGGCGAACGAGTCGCTGCCGCGCACGACGATGTCGACCGCGACCCCCAGCAGCAGCTCGGGGGCGACGTCGGCGGCGGTGTTCGCCGTGGTGGCGGCGACCGCGGCCACCACCCGGGGCCGGAACCTGCTGTGGTGCCGCCACAGCGCACGAAGAGGTCGCGCGACACCCTCGGAAACCGACCCGTCAACCGTCACGTCCACCCTCGTGGCCTGGGCCCGCGGGCCGAGCTCGATGCTGCTGATCCCGCCGGCTGTGGCGAGGCGGCCACCTTACATAGCCCGCGACGACATCCGCGTCCCGTCCGGGCCGGCCGTCCCCGCCGGCCGCGCCTCCGTGGCCCGGCTGCTGCGTGGCTCAGCGCCGCTCGGGCACGAGCTTCGCCGTCACCACCAGGTTGGACTCGTAGCCGCGGCCGGGGCGGTAGGCACCGGTGCACGTGATCAGGACGAGTCGGTGGTCGCCCGTCTGGGTGAGGGCTCGGCTGTCATCGGCCAAGGCGTTCTGGGCCACGGTGCGGACCGAGGTGATCGTGAAGGTCTGGCGCTGCCCCGCGGCCCCCCGCACCTGGACCCGCTGGCCCTTCTCGACCCGCAACAGCTGGGCGAAGAAGCCCAGACCCTCGGTGGCGGAGTCCACGTGACCGGCGATCACGGTCGACCCGAACGGGTCGTTGAGCCACGAGCTGCCGTCCCACCAGCCGAGGTGCTCGACGTCCTTCGGCACCTGCAGCTCACCGTCGACGGTGGACACCGGCTCCACCCTCGCCGACTCCTTGCCAGGCAGGATGAGCTGGACAGGGACGAAGCGCTTGACCTGCGACGGAGCCTGGGTGCCTCGACCCGCCGCGCCCGGAGACGGGGCGGCCGCCGACGGGGTCGCCGACGCGGACGCGCCCGCCGTCGGAGCAGCGGCCGGTCCGCCGGCCGGCGGCACCGGGGCGGCGCAGGACGCCAGCAGGACGACCGAGGCGGTCAGCAGACCGACCCGGCCGGTCGGACGAATCAGGCCGGTCGGACGAATCTCGGCGAGCCGGCGAACCCGGGCGAGTGGACCCGCCCCGGCGGGGCGGCGATCCACGGGACGACCCGGCCGACGGGTCCGACCGTCGGGATCACCCGAGGTCAACGCGTCAGATCGACCCACAGCACGGGATCCTCGCCGGCGGCGAGGTCGGCGGCCTGACCGCCGGTGCCGGTGTCGACCTTCTTCGGCTTCTTGGAACCGGTCTTCGGGACGTCGATGACGTGCAGCACGACGTTCATCGTCTTCTTGCTCGGGTCGCCGACCGCGTACACCCGGTTGAGGGCGCCGCCCTCGACCGTGAGCTTCACCGGACCGAGGTAGACCGGGCTCTCCTTCTCGTGCGGCACGATGGCCGTCGAGTAGGTGCCCACCGGGACCACCAGGCTCAGGGCCTGGCCGTTGGCGATGTCGGAGAACAGCACCTTGCCGTTGACGGTCACGTCGGCCGGTGGGACGGTCGCGGTGTGCGCGACGGTCAGGTTCGCCTTGTCCGACGGCATCGCCGACAGGTCGTTCTCGTACGCCGTGAGGGTGGGATCGGTCTTGCCCGGCCCTGGCAGGTGCACGACCACGTCGGTGCTGCGGTCCGGCTTGACCTTCACCGTCTGCTCGACCACCGTCGTGCCGCCCTGGCTCACCCGCACCGTGTGGGAGCCCGCCTTGACGTCGAACGGTCCGGCCACCTTGGTGGCCGCCACCGAGTCCGCCACCGCCTTGCCGTCGATCTCCACAGCCACTGTCCGGTTCGGCAGACCCTGGACGATGTAGATCTCCGTCTGGTCGGCCGCCTGGCTGGGCGTGGCCAACCACGCTCCCGCCAGCAGTACCGTCAGACCCACTGCTGCTACGCCGATCTTGTGCCCCGTCACGTGAACACTGTAAGCGGACGTTTTCAGCCGCGGGCGGAAAGCAGCGAACCGGCCACCTCGCGGTAGGCGTCGGCACCCTTGCTGCTGCGGGCGGTCGCCAGGATCGAGCGACCGGCGGCCGGCGCCTCGGCGAACCGCACCGACTTGGGGATGGCCGGCTCCCAGACCGTGACGCCGTAGTCCTCGCCGATCCGTTCCAGCACCAGCCGACCGTGGCTGGTCCGGCCGTCGAACAGCGTCGGCAGCACCCCGATCACCTTGAGCCGCCGGTTGGTCATCCGCTTCACGTCGTGGATGGTGTCGAGCAGCTGACCGACGCCACGGTGACTGAGGGTCTCGCACTGCAGGGGGATGAGCACGCCGTGCGCGGCGGTGAGGGCCACGGTGGTCAGCACCCCCAGGGAGGGCGGGCAGTCGAGCATGATCACGTCGTACCGCTTGAGCAGGGGGGCCAGGGCGGTCTTCAGCAGCTGCTCCCGACCGGTCCGCATCAGCAGCAGCTGCTCCGCGGTGGCGAGCTCGATGGTGGCCGGCAGCAGGTCCACACCGTCCTCGGTCGGCACCACGACGTCGGCGGCCTTGACCTCCCCCAGCAGCACCTGGTGCACGGAGCCCTCGACGCTCTCCGGGTCGATGCCGAGGGAGAAGGTCAGGCACGCCTGCGGATCGAGGTCTACCAGGAGCACCGAGAGCCCCTGCTCCGCGAAGGCCGAGCCGAGCGAGCCGACCGTGGTGGTCTTGGCCACACCGCCCTTCTGGTTGGCGACCGCCACGACCCAGGCCTTGTGCGTACTCACCCCGACATTGTGCCCAGCCGCCTCAACGACCGGGCGCACCGGCGCGCTGAGCCATCAGGGCGCGCAACGTGGCGTACGTCTCGGGATCGGTGGTGTTCACCCCGAGATCGTGGTCGACCTTGCCCGTGCCGTGGTAGTCGCTCGAGCCGGTGGCCAGCACCCCGAGCCGCCCGGCGAGCTCCCGGAGCCCCGCCCGGGCGTCGGCACCGTGATCTTGGTGGTCGACCTCGATCCCGTCCAGACCGTGGTCGGCGACCAGGTCCGCCAGCACCTCTGCGGGGAGCAGCCGCTCGCGTCCACGCCCCCACGGGTGGGCGATCACCGCGACCCCGCCCGCCCCGTGCACCAGGTCGATGCCGCGGCCGATGTCGATGGCGTAGCGACCCACGTGGGCCGGTCCACCGTCGGCCAGGAACCGGTCGAAGGCCTCGGTCCGGTCCTTGACGTGCCCGGCGGCCACCAGGGCGTCGGCGATGTGCGGCCGGCCTACGGACGGGCTGGAGCCGACGAAGGCCAGCACCTCCTCCTCCGACACCGGCACCCCCAGCTCGGCCAGCTTGGCCAGCACCGGCCGCAGCCGGCCCGTCCGGCCGTCACGGACCAGGGCCATCTCCGCCGCCAGGTCGGCGTTCGCCGGGTCGGCCCCGTACGCCAGCAGGTGCACGCTCTGGTGCTGCCGGGAGCAGGAAAGCTCCATCCCGGGCACCACCTCGACGCCGTACCGCTCCCCCGCCGCCCGCGCCTCGTCCAGTCCGTCGAAGGTGTCGTGGTCGGTCAGCGCCACCACCGACAAGCCGGACGCGGCGGCGTGGGCCACCAGCTCCGCCGGGGTGTCGGTGCCGTCCGACACCGCCGAGTGGGTATGCAGGTCGATCCTCATGCCCCCACACCTACCACGACCAAACGGGAGCAACGCAGTCCTGAGACCGCCCCCTGATGCTCAGCTCACCCGGGGCAGCAACCCGCGGGCGACGCGCAGACCGACCGAGGCCTTGGCCAGGTCCGGCTTGCCGTCGCAGATGGAGCGCAGTGTCTTGATCGACTCCGCGACCCCAGGAGTGGCCTTCTCCCACGTGGCGATCCGCTGCTTGGTGGCACCGCCGGAGCCCGCCGCCATGGCTTCGGCGGCCAGCTCGGCCTGCACGGCGTGCAGGTCGTCCCGGAGCGCGGCCCGCGCCATGATCTCCCAGCGGTCGCTGCGGGGCAGCTCGATGATGCGTCGCAGCAACCGGTCCAGACCGAGGCGCTGGCCCAGGGAGAAGTGCACGCTGGCGGCGTCGGCGACCGAGACGTCACGCTGGGCCGCGGTGGCCACGATGGTCAACGCCGGGAACAGGTACGGCTGGATGGCGATCCGGCTGGCCAGCTCCGTCGACACCCCCGTGTCGGTGTAGTGCTTGAGCGCCTTGGCGTACGCCTCGGCGTCCCGACCCGACAGCAGGTCCGGCAGCACCGCGAGCAGACCCTCGACCGGTTCGGCGTAGAAGTCGACGGTCGCGCTGATGTCGATCGGCCGCCGTCGGTTGCTCACCAGCCAGCGGGTCGCCCGCTCGACCAGCGTCCGCACCTCCAGCCGCTGGTCGGTCTGCACCTCGGCCGGGATCTGGTGGTCCAGCGCCGTGATCGCGGCCTCGGAGTCCGCCGCCCCGAAGATGAGCCGGGCCGCCACGTTGGCCCGGATCAGGTCGGCCACCGAGGCGCCGGTCTCCGACGACAACCGGTGGTAGGAGGTGATGCCGGCCTTGTTCACGAAGTCGTTGACCAGCACCGTCGTGATGATCTCCCGGCTCAGCCGGTGCTCGCGGATCTGCTCGGCGTACGCCGTCCGCAGCGGCGTGGGGAAGTAGCGCACCAGCCGGTCGGCCAGGTCGGGGTCGTCGGGCAGGTCGGAGCTGAGCACCTCCCGCGCCAGCATGATCTTGGTGTAGGACATGAGCGTCGACAGCTCCGGTGAGGTCAGACCCTGCTGACGGCGTCGCCGGTCGGCCAGCTCCTCGCTGCCGGGCAGGAACTCGATGTCCCGGTCCAGGATCCCGCGGTCCTCGAGCCGCTCCATCCAGTCCTCGTGCACCCCCGCCATCGACGGGGACTGGAAGGTGGCGTTGGCCAGGGCGAGGTTCTGGTCGTCGTTGTGCTTGAGCACCAGCCGCGAGACCTCGTCGGTCATCGAAGCCAGCAACGTGTCGCGGTCCGGACCGGTCAACCGACCGGCCGCCACCTCGCCGGCCAGCAGGATCTTGATGTTGACCTCGTGGTCGGAGGTGTCCACCCCCGCGGAGTTGTCGATGAAGTCGGTGTTGATCCGTCCGCCCTTGCCCGACTCGCCGCCCTTCATGGCGTACTCGATCCGGCCCAGCTGGGTGAGTCCGAGGTTGCCGCCCTCGCCGACGCAGCGGGCGCGGACCTCCGAGCCGTTCACCCGCAGGCCGTCGTTGGCCTTGTCCCCCACCTGGGAGTGGCTCTCGGCAGTCGCCTTGACGTAGGTGCCGATCCCGCCGTTCCACAGCAGACCGACCGGCGCGCGCAGGCAGGCGCTGATCAGCTCGGCCGGCGACAGCTCCGCCACCGCCTCGGCCAGCCCGAGCGCGGAGCGCATCTGCGGGGTGATGGTGATCGTCTTCAAGGTGCGCGGGAACACCCCGCCGCCGGCGGAGATCAGACTCGTGTCGTAGTCCGCCCAGCTCGATCTCGGCAGCTCGAACAGCCGCTTCCGCTCCGCCCAGCTGGCCGCCGGGTCGGGATCGGGGTCGATCACCAGGTGCCGGTGGTCGAAGGCGGCCACCAGCTTGATGTGCTGGCTGAGCAGCATGCCGTTGCCGAACACGTCACCGCTCATGTCGCCGATGCCCACGCAGGTGAAGTCCTGGGTCTGGGTGTCGATGCCCATCTCCCGGAAGTGGCGCTGGACCGAGGCCCATGCCCCCTTGGCCGTGATGCCCATGCCCTTGTGGTCGTAGCCGGCCGACCCGCCGGAGGCGAACGCGTCGCCCAACCAGAAGCCGTGGTCGATGGAGATGCCGTTGGCGATGTCGGAGAACGTCGCCGTGCCCTTGTCGGCCGCCACCACCAGGTAGGGGTCGTCGCCGTCGTAGCGCACCACGTGCTCCGGTGGCACCACCTGACCCTCGACGATGTTGTCGGTCAGCTCCAGCAGGCTGGCGATGAACAGCCGGTAGCAGGCCTTGCCCTCGGCCAGCCAGGCCTCCCGGTCGACCGCCGGATCGGGCAGCTGCTTGCAGTAGAAACCGCCCTTGGCGCCGACCGGGACGATCACGGTGTTCTTGACCATCTGCGCCTTGACCAGACCGAGGATCTCGGTCCGGAAGTCCTCCGCCCGATCCGACCAGCGGAGGCCACCGCGAGCGACCGAGCCGAACCTCAGGTGCACACCCTCCACCCTCGGCGAGTAGACGAAGATCTCGTACGCCGGCCGCGGCTGCGGCAGGTCGGCGATCTTGCGGGGCAGCAGCTTCAGCGCGATCGTGTCCCGTCCGGGCTGGTAGAAGCTGGTCCGGATGACGGCGTCGATGATCGCCAGGTAGGACCGGATGATCTTGTCGTGGTCGAGGCTGGCGACCGAGTCCAGGGCCAGCTTGATCCGGTCGCGGTGGTCCTCGACCTCGTCGGCGCGGTCGGTCTTGCTCAGTCCGAGCTCCGGGTTGAACTTCGCGTCGAAGAGCGCCACCAGCATCCGGGCGATCTCCACGTTGGCGTTCAGGGCCTGGGCCACGTAGGTCTGGGAGTAGGTCGAGCCGGTCTGCCGCAGGTAGCGGCCGATGGCGCGCAGGATGCCGACCTCACGCCAGCCGAGGTCGGCGCCCATCACCAGCGCGTTGAAGCGATCCGGCTCGCTGCGCCCGCTGTAGGAGGCCGCGAAGGCCTCCATGAACTGGTTGCGGGCGGCGGTGTCCCAGCGCTTCTCCACCTCGGGGCGGCCGCCCGGCACCGCGATGCCGAAGTCGTAGACGAAGGCCCGCTTGTCGTCGGCCACCGTCAGCTCGTACGGCCGCTCGTCGACCACGTCGACCCCGAGCAGCGACAGGTGCGGGAGGATCTTCGACAGCGACAGCGTCTGGGACCAGCGGAAGATCTTGAACCGGAGGTCGGCGTCGTCGTCGGACCGGTCGGGCCGGTACATGGCCATCGCCATGTCGTCGGGACCGGACAGGTTCATCAGCGCCTGCAGGTCCAGGATCCCCTGGTGGGGCAGGTAGTCCTCCTTGTAGCCCTCCGGCAGGGCCCCCATCATCGTGGCCAGCTGGTCGGGCTCCTCGGCGCCGGCGAGCAGCTCGGCGAAGCCGTCGTTCCAGGACCGGGTGGCCAGCGTCAGCTCACGCTCCAGCGCCCGCACGTCGACCTCGCCGACCGTCTCCCCGTCGGGCATCGCGACGACGAAGTGCAGCCGCGCCAGCACCGACTCGGTCACCCTGGCGGTGAAGTCGATCGTGGAGCCGCCGACCCGCTGGAGCAGGATGTCCTGCATCTTGTTGCGGACCGCTGTGGTGTAGCGGTCCCGCGGCAGGTAGACCAGGCAGGACAGGAACCGTCCGTACGCGTCCCGCCGCACGAACAACCGGACCTGGCGGCGCTCCTTGAGGTGCGCGACCTTCTCCACCGTCGGGGCCAGCTCGTCGATCGGGGCCTGGAACAGCTCGTCGCGGGGGAACGTGTCGAGCACGTCGACGATGGCCTTGCCCCCGTGACTGGACTCGTCGTAGCGGGACCGCCGGAGCACCTCCTGCGCCTTCTGACGCAGCAGCGGGATCCGGCCGACGGCCTCGGAGTAGGCGGTGGAGGCGAACAGCCCGAGGAAGCGGCGCTCCCCGACCACCTGACCACCGGCGTCGAGCACCCGGATGCCCAGGTAGTCCAGGTAGGCGGGTCGGTGCACCCGGGACTTGTGGTTGTCCTTGGTGATCACCATCAGCTGCGGGTGGTCGAGCACCGGCAGGGCGTGGAAGGCGCCGGGCTGGTCCACGTCGGCGCGCAGGATGCCCAGGCCGGTGGCCGGCACGCTGACGAAGCGGGCCGGTCGGTCCGCGGCCGCGTCCGCCGCCTCGTAGCGGTACTCCCGGTAGCCCAGGAAGGTGAAGTGGTTCTGGGCCAGCCACCCCAGCAGCTCGGCGGCGGTGTCGGCCTCGGCCCGGCGGTCGGCGGGCAGGTCCGGGTCGGTCAGGACGGTGATGGTCTCCTGCGCGCGGTGCTGCATCTTGGCCCAGTCCTCGACGGCCTCCTCGACCAGCCGGAGGACCTCGCGCAGCCCCTGCTCGAGGTTCGCGACCAGCTGCTCGATCTGACCCTGGCCGCTGGGCGGCAGGATCTCCAGGTGCATCCACGACTCCGCCACCGCGTGCACCAGCTGCTCGCCGTCGCCCCGGCGGAGCTCGCCGGAGACGGGGTGGTCGGGCCGCAGGATGTCGTGCAGCGTCCCGCCGAGGTCGCGGTCGACGAGGAACTGCGGGTGGTAGACGTCGCGGATGCTCCAGCCCTGCCGGAGCACCTCCATCGTCACCGAGTCGACCAGGAACGGCCGGTCGTCGGTGACGATCTGGACCACCGTGGCACCGTTGCTCGTCCAGCCCTCGTCGGACTGTCCGGGAGTGCGGATGGCGATGGTGGCACGGGCCGACGGCCGGTTGGTGGCCAGCTCGTAGTGGCTGGTGACCAGACCGAGGAGCTCCTCCACGCTGCGTTCGTCGACGTCGAGAGCGTCCACGTGCCGGAAGTAGTGGCGGAGGAAGGCGGCGACCGCGTCGCCGTCGTAGCCCAGCGCCGCGGCCTTCGCCGCGCCTCGCGAGGCCACGTCCCTGATCTTGTCGGCTTTGTCGCGTTCGAGTTCGATCTCGAAAGTCGTCACCGCTGAGCAGCTCCTTCGGTTCTCGTCGGCACGTCGCTGTGCCTGTCCACATTCGACCATAAGCCTGCGGCGGGACGCGCGTGCCATGATGTCGGCCATGGACATCACGTCTCGTGTCGAGTTCGCTGCCGGGGTCGAGGAGGTCTTCGCGATGATGACCGATCGCGCCTACCTCGAGGAGGTGTGTGCGGCCACCCACGCGCGCTCGTTCGAGGCGGAGGTGACCGGCACCACCACCCGGACCTCGCGCAAGCTCCCCGCCCCCGACGTGGCCGCCAAGTTCGTCGGTCCCGAGATCACCGTCCTGGACGAGACGAACTGGGGCCCGGCCGACGCGAACGGCAACCGGACCGGGCGGGTGACGATGAGCATCCCCGGCCAGCCGGTCACCATGAAGGGCGCCATCGAGCTGTCGGCCGGTGGACCCGGCACCATCGCCCAGCTCACCGGAGATCTGAAGGTGGCGATCCCGTTGCTGGGCAAGAAGATGGAGCAGTCCGCCGCTCCGGCCATCCTCGCCGGCTTCCGCACCCAGCAGCGGGTCGGCGACGCCTGGCTCACCAGGAGCTGAACCCCCCTCAGGCCGATCCCAGCGAGCACGACCATCAGACGGAGTGCGAGCGGACGGGATCGCCCCCCGGCGTGCTGAGGAGGAGACAGGCGAGGCGCTTTTTCCTCGTCTGTCGACGACGAAGAAGCCGGGACCCAGGGGCGATCCCAGCGAGCACGACCATCAAGACATGTGGGGGTAGCCGTGGGTGGTCGGCGGCACCAGGGTCTCCTTGATCGAGCGCGGGCTGGCCCAGCGGATCAGGTTCCACATCGAACCGGCCTTGTCGTTGGTGCCCGAGGCCCGCGCCCCACCGAAGGGCTGCTGCCCGACCACCGCGCCGGTCGGCTTGTCGTTGAGGTAGAAGTTGCCGGCGGTGAACCGCAGCCGCTCCTGCGCCCGGGCCAGCGCGGCGCGGTCGTCGCCGATGACCGCCCCCGTCAGCCCGTACGGCGCCGCGGTGTCGACCTCGGTCATCACGGTCTCGAAGTCGCCGTCCTCGTAGACGTACACACCGAGGATCGGGCCGAAGTACTCGGTGGTGAAGATCTCGTTGCGGGGGTCGTCGCTGACGATGACGGACGGCCGGACGAACCAGCCGACGCTGTCGTCGACCGTGCCGCCGGCGACGACCTGCGTGCTGCTCGCGGCCCGGGCCCGCTCCAGCGCGTCGCGGTGCTTGGCGAAGGCGCGGCCGTCGATCACCGCCGAGGTGAAGTTGGTGAAGTCGCGGACGTCGCCGACGGGCAGCGCGTCGGTCTGCTCGATCAGGTCAGCGGAGATCGTGTTCCAGAGCGAGCGCGGCACGTACGCCCGCGACGACGCCGAGCACTTCTGCCCGGAGTACTCGAACGAGCCGCGGATCATCGCCGTCCGGAGGACGTCGGGGTCCGCGCTCGGGTGGGCCAGGATGAAGTCCTTGCCACCGGTCTCGCCCACGATCCGCGGGTAGGACCGGTAGTCGGTCAGGTGCTCGCCGATGGTGCGCCACAGGTGCTGGAAGGTAGCGGTCGACCCGGTGAAGTGCAGCCCCGCGAAGTCGGGATGGCGCAGCGCGACGTCGGACACCGCGATCCCGTCGCCGGGCAGCAGGTTGATCACGCCCGGCGGCAGCCCGGCCGCCTCGAGGATCGCGTACGTGTGGTGGGCGGCCAGCTGCTGGGTCGGACTCGGCTTCCACAGCACCGTGTTGCCCATCAGGGCCGGCGCCGTGGCCAGGTTGCCGCCGATCGCGGTGAAGTTGAACGGCGAGACCGCGTACACGAAGCCGTCCAGCGGTCGGTAGTCGGTGCGGTTCCAGACCCCCGGTGAGGAGATCGGCTGGTCGGCCAGGATCTGCCGCGCGAAGGCCACGTTGAAGCGCAGGAAGTCGATCAGCTCGCACGCGGCGTCGATCTCGGCCTGCTGCACGGTCTTGCCCTGACCCAGCATGGTCGCGGCGTTGAGGGTGTCCCGCCACGGTCCGGCCAGCAGGTCGGCCGCTCGCAGGAAGATCGCGGCCCGGTCGTCGAAGTCCATCGCCGCCCAGCCGGGGGCCGCTGCGGTCGCGGCGGCGATCGCGGCCTCGGCATCGGCGGCGGTGCTGTGGTGCGCGGTCCCGAGCACGTGGGCGTGCTCCGACGGCATCGTGACCTCGAAGGCCTCGCCCCCGCCGTCGCGGTGCGCGCCGCCGATCACAGCGGTCAGCTCGACCGGCCCGGCCGCGGCCATCGCCGCCAGCTCGGCCTCGATGCCCGCGCGCTCGGGTGAACCGGGCGCGTACCCGCGAACCGGTTCGTTGACGGGGGCGGGCACGGCGGTGATGGCGTCCATGCGTTTCAGGCTAGTGACTGGTCCTGCCGGCGGATAGGGCGCCCGTCGGGGCCTAACCGGTGTTGCGCAGGCCGGCGGCGATGCCGTTGATGGTCAGCAGCAGTGCCCGCTGCAGGTCGGAGTCCTGCGGTCCGTCGTCGGGCAGGTTGCGGGCCCGGGCCAGCAGGGAGGTCTGCAGGGCGTGCAGCGGGGCCAGGTAGGAGTCACGCAGCTCGAGGCTGCGACGCAGCACCGGGGACGACTCCAGCAGCTGCTGCTGCCCGGTCACCGCCAGCACCTCGG
This sequence comes from Microlunatus aurantiacus, assembly GCF_039536605.1. Classification (NCBI taxonomy): domain Bacteria; kingdom Bacillati; phylum Actinomycetota; class Actinomycetes; order Propionibacteriales; family Propionibacteriaceae; genus Microlunatus; species Microlunatus aurantiacus. The sequence continues at coordinate 1,072,524 of NZ_BAAAYX010000002.1, read as the reverse complement.
TCACGGTGCGCTCGTGCTCGGCCTCGATGATCGCGAACAGACCGGCCGAGTCCTCCGGCACGAGGGTGCGGACGTAGCGGGCGGCGATGGCGAGATCGGTCTTGGCCAGGGCCATCTGCACGTTGGACAGGAAGGTCTGGAAGAACGGCCAGGAGCCGTACATCTGCTGCAGCACCTCGCCGCGTCCGGCCTCACGCGCCGCGGCCAGCCCGCTGCCGACCCCGAACCAGCCGGGCAGGATGATCCGCGACTGGGTCCAGCCGAACACCCACGGGATCGCCCGCAGGTCGTCCAGTCCGCCCTCACCACCGGGCCGCTTCGCCGGCCGCGAGCCGATGTTCATCTTGCCGAGCTCGTTGACCGGGGTGGCCGCGATGAAGAACGGCACCAGCGCCGGGTCGCGGACCAGCCGTCGGTAGGCCACCTGGCCCTCGCCGGCGACGACGTCCATGGTGGTGTTCCACCCCGACAGCACCTCGGCCGGCAGCAGCGAGCGTCGGTGCAGCACCGACGCCTCCAGCGTGGCGGCCAGACCGACCTCGAGGTTCCACCGGCCGAGTCCGGGCAGCGTGTACTTCCCCGAGATCACCTCGCCCTGCTCGGTGATCTTGATCGGCCCGTCCAGGCTGCCGTTGGGCTGCGCCATCACCGCCTGGCCGGTCGGACCCCCGCCCCGGCCCACCGACCCACCGCGGCCGTGGAAGAGCCGCAGCACCACCCCGTGCCGGCGGGCGATGTCGCGCAGACCCCGCTGGGCTCGATGCACCTGCCACTGCGAGGCGGCGATGCCGGCGTCCTTGGAGGAGTCGGAGTAGCCGAGCATGATCTCCTGCACGTCGCCGCGCGCGGTCACCACCCGCCGGTACGCCGGATCGGACAGCATCGCCTCCAGCAGCGGACCGGCGGCCTCCAGCTCGGCCACGGTCTCGAACAGCGGCGCGAAGCCGATCCGTGCCGACGCAGGCGTCGACTCGCTGCCCAGGTCCACCAGCCCGGCCTCGCGGGCCAGCACCACCACGGCGTACACGTCGTCGACGTCGTGGGTCATCGAGACGATGTAGGTCTCGATCACGTCGGGACCGTATGCGTCGAGGGCGGCGCGGATGGAGGCCAGCAGGTCCAACGACGCGGCGGCGGGGTCGGGCAGGTCGAACCGGTTGGACCCGAGCAGCGGACGCCGGGAGGCCATCTCCTTCGACAGCACGGCGATCCGGTCCGGCCGGTCCAGGTCGGCGTACGGGGTCTCGAGGTCACCGAGCCGGTCGTAGAGCGCGGCCAGCGCGGCGTGGTGCTTGCCGCTGTGCTCGCGGACGTCGAGGGTGGCCAGACCCAGGCCCATCGCCGTCGCCGTCCGGATCAGCCGCAGGATCGCGCCGTTGGCCGTCAGCAGGTCGCCGCCGGCGATCATCGAGTCCCGGACCAGACTGAGGTCGCCGAGCAGCTCGTCCAGCGACAGGTAGTCCCGGCCCGGCTCGTGCGGCGTGCCGTCGGCCAGCCGGTCGCGGGTGCGCTGCAGCCGGATCCGGGCGTAGGTCAGCTTCAGCCGGTACGGCTCCTCGGCGTTGTAGCGCGCCGTGGCCGCGTGGGTGATCGGCAGGGCCTCGGCGTCCGCCTCGAGGCTGGCCACCAGCTCCTCGGTCACCGCGACGACGCGGGTGGAGGCGCTCATCTCCGTCAGCAGGTCCTCGATACCGGCGATCAGCGTCCGCAGACCGAAGTCGTGCTGCAGGGCGAGCACGTCCAGGGTGACCGCCGGAGTGACGTTGGGGTTGCCGTCCCGGTCACCGCCGGCCCAGCTGCCGAACCGCAGCGGCCGGGCCGCCGCCGGCAGCTCGACGTCGATCGTCGCGAGCACCCGGTCCAGCTCCTCCAGCAGGTCCGGCACGACCTCTGACGCGAGCGACTGCAGGTAGTAGGTGGCGATCCTCGCCTCGTCCTTGGGCTCCGGTCGCACGATGCGGAGCTCGTCGGTCTGCCAGAGCAGGTCCACCAGCTCGGCCAGGCGTCGCTCCAGGTGCGGCTTCTGCCCCGGCGGGCGCTGCGGGTCCTCCAGAGCGGAGACGACGTCGGCGATCTTGCGCAGCAGCTCCAGCACCGAGCGTCGGCTGGCTTCGGTGGGGTGCGCGGTGAAGACCGGCCGGTACTCCAGCCGGCTGAGCACGTCGGCGATCAGGTCCCGGTCGATGGTCCCCCGGTCCAGGGCCTCACCCATGCGCCGGGCGGTGGCCGCCAGGGGCCCCTCCTGCGCGGCGGCGATCTCGCGCCACCGGTGCAGCTGCTCGGTGATGTTCACGAGCTGGAAGTACGCGGTGAAGGCCCGGGCGAGACGGACCGCTGTGGCGTCGTCGACGCCCTCCAGCTCGGCGTGCAGCTCGTCGTCGCGGTGCTCGCGGGACAGCCGGCGGATCCGCTCCACCTGGGCGAGCAGCTCGGGACCCTCGTGCCGGGTCAGCGCCTCGCCGAGCAGCTGGCCGAGCTGCTTCACCGAGGCCCGCAGGGCGGCGTGCTGGCTGTCGGAGGACACCCCGCCGGCGTACTCCGCCACATCCGGGACCCGGCGTTCCGCCTCGACCAGCTGGTCGAGGGTCGGCTCGGGCGTGCTGAGGTCGACCTGGGCGCCACTCTGCTGCGTCATGGGCACAGTCTGACGGCAGTTTGTGACAGCCCTGTTGCACGTCCGCGAGGTGACGTGACCCGGTCTGTCAACCTGTGGTTGACACCACCTCCATGTCAACCTAAGGTTGACACATGACTCGTCAGCCGATGTGGCGTCCCAGCCCGAGCACCTCGATGAGCTCCGGGATCACGCTGATCGTCGTCGCCATCGCGGCCATCACGCTGTCGCGCTCCTTCGACGGCTTCGTCCAGGGGCTGCTCAGTGGGGCCGGCATCGCCCTGACCCTGATCGGGGTGGCCGCGCTGTCTCCTCTGCTGCGTCGTTCGAGCAGGCGCACGTCGGGGCCGGGGAACGGATCGACGACAGCCCGAGCGGGTTCCTGGACGCCCGACGCGTCGACCTCACCCGCCGATCGGACCGCCGGGGACAGTGCGTCCGACCAGGACGAGCCGGACCGGGGTTGGTTGCCGAGTCGGGACAGTCGCCCGTGACGTCGTTCCGCGACGACCTCGCCGAGGGCCTGGGCGCCGCCATCCTGGCGTCCGGGGGGCGGGAGGCGGATCCGCTGGGGGTGGTCTCCCGGGTGGTCGAGGCCGAGGACGTCGTCCGGGATCTGCTGCGCCAGTCCGTGCTGGCCGCCCGGGCCGCCGGCTGCAGCTGGGCTGCCATCGGCGCCGAGCTCGGGATGAGCCGTCAGGCCGCTCAGCAGCGGTTCGGTGGGACGGCCGCCGGCGCTCCCACCGACGACCACGAACGGTGGCTCGGCCCGGTGACCGCCTTCGACGAGCTGCCGGAGCTGGCGCTGGCCGGGCGCCTCGGCTGGCACACGGTCGAGGCCGGGATGCTGAAGCACCGGATGGTCCGGACCGACACCCAGTGGGAGCACAAGCGCGTGGTCTGGCCGGGATCGCCGGCCCGCAACGGACGGGACGGCTGGCAGATCGGCTGCCGCGCCTTCCCCTGGGTCTACCTGATCCGCGACACCGGCCTGCCGGCCGAGCCCGAACCCGTGCGCTGAGTCCGCACGACCGCCGCGCTACACCGCCTTGGACTCCGCCGCCGCCTCACGCCGCTTCTTCGCCGCCTCGACCGAGGCGCGCAGCGCCGCCACCAGGTCGACGACCTCGGCCTGCTCCTGCACCTCGGGCTCGGCCTCCAGCGGCACGCCGTCGGCCTTGCTCCGCACGAGCGTCTCCAGCGCCTCGCGGTAGGAGTCGCGATACTCCTCCGGCTCGAAGTCCCCCGACAGCGCGTCGATGAACGACTGCGCCATGGTCACCTCGGCGTCGGAGACCGTGACCTCGGCCGGCGGCGCCGCGAAGCCGCCGTCGCGGAGCTCGTCGGGCCACAGCATGGTGTGCATCAGCAGCACGTCGTCCTTGGGCCGGATGAGGGCGAGTGACTCCCGGGACCGCAGCGCCACCTTGACCAGCGCCGACTTGGCCGACTTGGTCAAGGCGTCACGCAGCAGCACGTACGGCTTGATGCCGGGTCCGTCCGCCTGCAGGAAGTAGGTCTTGGCGAAGTACGTCGGGTCGACGTCCTCCTCGGCCACGAACTGCACGACCTCGACGGCCTTGGTCGTGGTCAGCGGCAGGTCGTCGAAGTCCTCGGACGTGAGGATGACCATCCGGCCGTCGGGCAGCTCGTAGCCCTTGGCGATCTCCGCGAACGGGATCTCCTTGTCGCACTTCTCGCAGACCCGCTTGTACTTGATCCGGCCCCCGTCCTCGGGGTGCACCTGCCGGAAGCTGATGTCCTTCTCCTCGGTCGCCGAGTACAGCTTGATCGGGATGGTGACCAGACCGAAGGAGATGGCGCCTTTCCAGATGGACCGTGGCATGCCCTGAGTCTGCCCGATCCCACCGACAGTCGTCATGCGGTTGCCGCGGGTGCCGTCGACCCCGGGTCCCACCCGAGCGTACGACCCGACTGACCAGCGCGCCCAGGGTGCGGTGGCGGGATCGTCTTCCGGGGCGCCGGCTGCACCGTCTCGCCGGTCCTGCACCGGCTACAGCAGGTGCAGGGCAGGGAAGCGGGTGCAGGGCCGGGAAGCGGGTGCAGGGGGTGGGCTCTCGGCGGTCAGGTCGGGGCGGGGAGGGCGTCGAGCTCGTCGGGGGCGTACCAGAGCAGGTCGTACGACTCCTGCAGCGCCTCGACAGCGGGGGCGCTGAGCGCCGCCGCCAGATCGCTTCCCCGGACGGCTGCCCGAGCGGCGAGCACCGCGGACGCCGCGGCACCCTCGTCGGCGAACAGCGAACGGACCGCGACCCAGTCCAGCTGGGCCACCGTCACCGCCCCGAGGTCATCACCGTCGGCCACGTCCCGGTCGACGGCCAGCACGATCCTGGTCGGGGCGGTGTCGTCGAGGGTCAGGGCGGCGACACCGGCGTGGTTGAGGGCGACGTAGTCCGCTTCCTCGTCGTCGAGCCGAGCCTCGCTCAGCCAGGTCCGCAGACCCGGACCCGCGGCGTAACCGACGAGATCTCGCGCCGAGCCGACAGTCCGCAGCTGGCGAGCGGCGTCCAGGGTCAGGGGGACGAAGACGGTCATGACTCGTCGCCGGCCGATGCTGCCGGCGCGGCGGACGCTGGGGGTGGCGGGTTCGTCGCGGGCGGTTCGCCCGGTGCCTCCGTCGCGGGAGTCTGCTGAGCAGGGGTCCGCCGGGCCGGGGTCCGCTGGGCCGGCGTCTTCGTGGCCGCCGCCCTGGTCGCCTTGGTCCGCGGCGTCGGGGTCTTCTTCGCGGCCAGGGCCCTCGTCGCGGACGCCGTCCGCGCGGGTGCCGCCTTCGTCGCCGCGGGTGCCTTCTTGGTCGCGGGCGCCTTTTTCGTCGCGGGCGCCTTCGTCGTCGCGGGCGCCTTCGTCGGCGCGGGCGCCTTCGTCGCAGCCGCCTTCGTGGTCGCCGACGCCTTCTTCGTCGCAGCCGCGTTCTTCACCGCGGGCGCCTTCTTGGTCGCCGGCGCCTTCGTGGTCGCAGGTGCCTTGTTCGCTGCCGCCGGATCAGCCGTCGTCGCGGCAGACGACGCCGCAGGCCCCGACGTCTTCGGGGCGTGCTTCCGCGCGGCCGACGTCGGCTTCGCCGCGGTGGTCCCCGCCACGCTCTTCCCGGCCGGGCTCTTCTCGGCTGGGCTCTTCTCGGGCGCGCTCTTCTCGGCCGACGGGGTTCTCGTCACCGGCGCAGCCGCGCCCGAGGACGTCCCGGAGCTCGGCGCGGCCGGCGAGGTCGGGTCCTGCGTCTGCAGCTTGCGCGCCGTGGACGTCGCCGGCGTCGGGCGCTTGGCCGCCGGCGTACGCGTGGCGTTGGTGCCCAGCTCGACCGCCCGGGTGGCCAGGTTCCGCATCGCGGCCCGCCGCTGACCTGACCCGCGCCGGGCTTCCTGCCGGGCCGCCGCCTTCGAGGCGGCCGCCTTCTTGGCCGCCGCCGACGCCTTGCGGGTGGGCTGGCGCAGCGCCCGGGCCCGGACGGTGGTGTCGAGCAGCTCCTCCACGGCGTCCTCCAGGCACTGGGCCAGCACGTCGAGGTCGGGCACCGCGTCCCGATCGGCGGTCAGCCCGAAGAACACCTGCCCGTCGTAGGAGGTGACGCCGACGGCCAGCAGATGACCGGCCCCCAGCGGAAGCACCGGGTAGCTGGCGACGAGGCGCTCGCCCGCCGCGTAGAGGGTGAGCTGCGGGCCCGGCACGTTGGTGACCAGCACGTCGTGCTGGCGACGGAGCACGTCGCTGGACACCCGGACCCCGAGGGCGTGCAGCGTGGTCGGGGCGAAGCCAGCGATGTCGGACAGCGCCCGCGCGTCCACGGCCCGGCCGGTGTCCTTGTGCGCCTGCGTCGCGTACGCCACCTGGTGCAGGCGCATCAGGGCGTTCTGCTCGCCGATCGGCAACGGCTGCAGGTGCGGAGCGACCTGGCTCCCGAGCGAGCTCGGCTCGCCGTCGTCCTCGGTCACGCTCATCGGCACCAGGGCCGTCAGCTCACGCCCGTTGGGCACCGACTCACCCCTGGTCAGCAACCACGAGCGCAGCGCCCCGGTGACCGCCGCCAGGATCACGTCGTTGATCGTGTGGTCGTGCTCGTCGCGGACGGCCTTGAGCTCGGCCAGGGACACCGAGACCAGGGCGACCCGGCGCTGTTCGGAGACCACCCCGACCAGTGGCGACTTCGTGCGCGGCCGACTCCCCAGCAACGCGTCCTCGACCAGCTCGACGACGGTCGACCCGACCCCACCGACCGCCTCACCGACGGCCACCGCGACCCCGAGAGCACTCGTCGCGGCCCCCTGGATGTTCTGCAGGGCCAGCATCGGGTCGTTGGCGCTCTCCCAGAGGGCACCGGCGACCAGCTCGGCCGCTCCCGGTTCCGGCACCGGCCGCCAGGCCTCCGGCGTCGCCAGCTCGGGCTCGGACCGGGAGTCGAGCAGCACCTGGCCGATGTCGACGTTGTCCACCCCGTCCACCAGGGTGAGATGGGTCTTGGCGACCACGGCGAACCGGTCGCCCTCCAGTCCCTCGACCACGTACATCTCCCACAGCGGTTTGGAGCGGTCCATCCGCCGCGCCACGACACGGCCCACGAACTCCCGCAGCTGCTCCATCGTCCCGGGCCGCGGCAGGGCCGAGCGACGGACGTGGAAGGTCAGGTCGAAGCTCTCGTCGTCCACCCACACCGGCGCAGCCAACCGAGCCGGCACGTCGCGGAACCGCTGGCGGTAGCGCGGCACGAAGGCGATCCGCTCGCGGATCAGCCCGATCAACCGCTCGTAGTCGAGACCGTCGGGCCGAGAGTCGAAGATGTCGACTGTCGCGACGTGTGCCGGCGCGTGCGCGGTGTCCAGGACGAGCAGGGACACCTCCAGCGGCGTCAGTCGCTGCGGCATCGCCAATCCCCTCCGTCGCGGTGTCCCGCGCGCTGTCTCACGCGGATGTCCCGCGCGTTCTCTGCGGCCTGGTCCGCTCACCCACCCTACCGAGGTGCGACAGATCACCAACGGCCCCACCGCTGCGTCCGGCGACGGCTGGAACACTGGCCGTGACGTACCCCCGAGAAAGGACTCGTCGTGCCACCCGCCGCCCGCTCCCCCCGCCGCCGCTCCCTCGCCGCCGCCGCTCTCGTCGTCTGCCTGGGCCTGGCCGCCTGCGGTGGGCCTACCGAACCCGGGTCGACTCCGTCCAGCTCGTCGACCGGCGCCACCGCGACGCCGTCGGCCACGACTCCCAGTCCCGCCACCGCGTCCACGCCCGCGGCCGACCCCGGGTCCGCGACGCCGTCGGCCGACACCGCCGACCGGGTCGTCGTCGACATCACCATCGCCGACGGGAAGGTGAGTCCGAGCGGGGAGAAGGTGGACGTCGCCGTGGGGCAGGAGGTGCAGCTGAACGTCACCAGCGACGTCGACGACGAGATCCACGCGCACACCGACTCCGCCGACGGCTACGCCCTCGAGGTCAAGGCCGGTGTGCCGACCACGGGCCGGTTCAGCGTCACCTCTGCCGGCAGCTTCGAGGTCGAGTCCCACGACCTCGAGAAGATCATCGTGATCTTGAACGTACGGTGACCGCACCGCCGGTGCTCCTGCCGCTGATCCCTCTGCACGGTCTCGCCTCCCGGCACGATCTGCCGCTGCCGTTCGGCTTCGTGCTGGTCGGTGCCGCCGCCGCCCTGGCGATCACCTTCGGCGTCCTGCTGCTGGCCTGGCGGCGACCGAGGTTCGGCGCCGATCCCGGCGTCCCGGTGCCCCGGATCCAAGCGGTGGTGGACAACCGCGTCGTGCGCACGGTGGGCCGGGTGCTGGTGCTGGCCCTGTTCGCCTGGGTCGGGCTGGCCGTGGCCATCGGTCCCGACCAGCTCACCAACCCGGTCTTCGGCTTCGTGTTCGTCTGGCTGTGGGTCGGGGCGGTCCCGCTGTCGTTGATCATGGGACCCGTCTGGCGGGTGGTCAACCCGCTGCGGACGGTGCACCTGGTCCTGTGCCGGTTGGCGCGCACCGACACCGATCGGGGCCTGGTCGAGCTCCCTCGCTCGTTCGGCGTCTGGCCGGCCGCCCTGTCCCTGTTCGCCTTCGCCTGGCTCGAGCTCGTCCAACCCGACCGGACGACCCTGTCCGTGCTCCGGGTCTGGGTGCTGGCCTGGTCGGTGATCATGATCATCGGTGCGGTCGTCGCCGGTCGCCGGTGGATCGGTGCGGCCGACCCCTTCGAGGCGTACGCCACCACGGTCTCCAGGCTCTCGCCCTGGCGGCGGTCCGTCGACGGCGGTCTGCGGTTCGTCAACCCCCTGGCCGGTCTGAGTGCGGCTGCGCTGCCGGCCGGAACCGTCGGCGTGGTCGCGGTGCTGCTCGGCAGCACCGCGTTCGACAGCTTCGCGAACCTCAGCTGGTGGATCCAGACCGTGCAGGACTCCGACCTGTCTCCGGTTCTGTGGGAGACCGCCGGCCTGGTGACCATGATCATGATCGTGGCGCTCACCTTCACCGCGTCTGCGGCCTGGATGGCACGCTCCCCCGGTCGAGAGGCGTCCCGGCTCCGTCCGCAGGACACCGTACGGGCGATGGCCGGTTCGCCGGTGCCGATCGTCGTCGGCTACGCCGTCGCCCACTACGCCACCTTGCTGGTCGTGGAGGGGCAGCGGGTGGCGGTGAACCTGTCCGATCCGCTGGGACGAGGCTGGAACGTGTTCGGGACCGCCGACCTGGCCGTCAGCACCGCGGTCTTCACCCACCCGACGGGAGTGGCCGTCCTGCAGCTGGTGGCGATCGTCGTCGGTCACCTGATGGGCATCGTCGTCGCCCACGAGAGGGCGGTCAGTCTGCTGGCCCCGACCGCGGCCCTGCGGGGTCAGTGGCCGATGCTGGTGGTGATGGTCGGTTACACCTGTGCCGGTCTGGTGCTGCTGTTCTCCCCGTGAGCCTGCGCCGAGATTGTCCATACATTAGTAGGTCCAGGTGATTCGGCCTACGATGGCGCCATGAGCGAGCCAAGCGCTACCCGTGAGCTCGACATCACGCTCGAGCGCAACTCCCCCGTGCCGCTCTACTACCAGCTCGCCCAGTCGATCGAGCGGGCCATCAACGACGGCGTGCTGGCACCCGGCGACCGGCTGGAGAACGAGCTGTCGCTGACCACCCGACTCGGCCTGTCCCGGCCCACCGCCCGGCAGGCGATCCAGGAGCTGGTCAACAAGGGGCTGCTGGTCCGCAAGCGGGGGGTGGGCACCCAGGTCGTCCGGTCCCAGTTCAGTCGGGACGAGCGCCTGACCAGCCTCAACGCCGATCTGGTGCAGGCCGGCAAGGTGCCCAGCACCCAGCTCCTCGGCTTCACTGTCGGCCCGCTGGATCCCGACGTCGCCTCGGCCCTGGACGCCGCCGAGATCACCGACCAGGAGTTCATCCGGGTCCGGCGGCTCCGGCTCGCCGACGAGGTGCCCCTGGCGATCCTCACCAATTACCTGCCGGCCAGCTTCGAGCTGTCCCGGGAGGCGCTCGAGCACCGCAGTCTCTACGCGACGCTCCAGTCGCTGGGCGTCAACCTCAAGATCGCCCACCAGCGGATCTCCGCCCGACTGATGACCGACGACGAGGCCGAGCTGCTGGACGAGGAGGTGCCGTCGGCCTGTCTGACCGTCGACCGGATCACCTACGACGACACCGGCCGGTTCGTGGAGTTCGGCCGCCACGTCTACCGGGCGGCGCAGTACAGCATCCAGTCGAACCTGATGGTCTGACGCCGCTGCAGCGCGAAACCGGAGGACGGCGACCGACGGCAGCTGGTCCCGGAAGACTGCCGGAGGCAGAGCCGGGGCCTCGCAGCTCTCGGCAGCTCCAGGCACCGGCAGACGGCCTGGGTCAGTGACCGACGGTGTCGGAGTCGACCCGCTCCTCGGCTCCCGTGTCGAGCGCCGAGATGGCGCTGATCTCGTCAGCGGTGAGAGTGAAGTCGAAGACGTCGAGGTTCTGGACCATCCGCGCTGGGTTCGTCGAGCGCGGAACGGGCACGATCCCGAGCTCGACATCCCAACGGAGAATGATCTGGGCAGGAGTCTTGCCGTACGTGGCGGCGATCGCCGCCAGCGTCGGGTCGTCGCGCAGCCCCGAGCCTGAGCCGAGCGGGCTCCACGCAGCGGTGACGATGCCGTGAGCGCGGTGATAGGCCACCTGATCGTGCCGGGTGATCCGGGGACTGAGCTGGATCTGGTTCACCACCGGCAGGATCGTCGCTTCGGCGAGCAGCCGGTCCAGATGAGCCGGCGTGAAGTTGGAGACCCCGATCGAGCGTGCCTTGCCGTCCTCGACCAGCTGCTCGAACGTACGCCACGTGGACACGTACTCGTTGCGCTGCGGCAGCGGCCAGTGGATCAGCAGCAGATCGACGTAGTCCGTGCCGAGCTGGCGCAAGCACTCGTCCAGGCCGGCAACAGCACGAGAGTCCCCTTGGAACTCACCGTCCAGCTTCGTGGTGAGGAACAGCTCGTCCCGCCCGATGCCGCTGTCGCGGATGCCCTGACCCACGCCTCGCTGGTTCCCGTAGCGGTAGGCGGTGTCGATGTGGCGGAACCCGGCTTCGATGGCGTTCACGATCACCGGCACGATCGCGTCGTCGTCCAGCGCAGTCCCCAGTCCGATCTGGGGGATGCTGTGGCCGTCACTGAGCTGCACGCGGGGAACCGTCATGGGTAGACCTTTCTGAAGCGCCTTCGGCGCGTCGACCGCATCAGTGATCGGCACGCAACGGGTGGGAGCGACCTCTGGTTCCGGCCGAGCCGAGAACCTACCTCACGGCGACGAGACGGCGCGGTGTGAGCTCTGGTGCGGCGCGATCGAGGCGATCCCGGCCCCTCTCGGCACGAGCGTCGCGTCGGCTCACGATCGGTACGGGAACCGACTGGCGACCACTTCTCCCCAGGGCAGGACGTTTGTCCACACCGACTTCTTGGTCGTTCGCGCGACGTTGCCGCACGCTCCTGACTCCCGATCGAAGGAGTCCCGATGCCCGCTGCACGCCTGCTGCTCCGACCGGCTGTCGACGCCCGACCTCCCGCCCAGACCTGGCTTGGGAGGCCGCCGTCCGACCCGGTGCCACCCGACCAGCCGCCGTTGGGGTTCAGCGAGGAGACCGCGCCGCTGACGGGCCCGCCGACCCCCGCCGCGTCGCGGTCGGTCAGCGTCGACACCGTCCCCGCCGGGCTGGATCCGGCGCGGTCGCGGGAGCTCGACCTGCAGGCCCGCACCTGGGCGCCCTGGTTCGCCCAGCTGCTGGTCGAGGCCATCGACGGTCGCCGCTCACTGGAGCCGTTGGGTCACTGGCTGGACGACTGGGTGCTGGCCGAGGTGAGCCGACGGCTCCGGCTGCAGAGCCGCTCCCGAGCCCGCAACCCGACCACGACGCCGCAGGCCCCCGGGTCGGTGCTGTCGCTCCGCGCGCAGTTCAGCCACCCGCGGGTGCTGGAGGTCGCCGTGCACCTGCGCCGCGGCCGACGGTCGTACGCCTGCGCCTTCCAGCTCCGCCGGATCGGCGCGCGGTGGCGGTGCACCGCCCTGGAGCTGCGGGGGTGAAGCCTCGGCGTCAGCCGCGGAGCAGGACCCAGGTCCGGCCCGGGGCCAACGGGAGGTCGCGCCCGTCGCCGTCGAGGAACCGCAGCGGTTTCGAGGGGGCCGAGCGCTGCCAGGTGCCGGTGAGCCGACGCCCGTCCCGGTAGATCACGACCGTGCCCCGCCCGGTGGTGTCGGAGCGGACCGAGCGTGCACCGTTGACGTCGGCGTTGCCGTCGGGAGCGTTCTTCACCGACATCATCACGACGTTGTCGGTGGTGGCCTTGGTCCCGGAGTCGCCGTCGGCGTACGGCTGCCCGTTCCACCGGACTACGTAGCGACCGCCGGCCGGGGCGAACGTGAAGCGGTCCCCGCCGACCCGGCCGGAGACGTCACCGTCCTTCGGCGCGGCGGCCCAGCGTGGGTCGGCGGCGGCAAAGGTCCACCCGATCGTCCGGGCCGGCCTCAGCTCCGCCTCGGCGGCGATGGCGTCGAGGTCGACGAACACGTTGTGGGGCGCCACCCGGGAACCGTCCCGGTCCGAGCGCGGCAGCGCCCTGATTGACGCCCGGTCGATGCTGCGCTGGACCTTGCGGTTCGCCCCGGAGTACACCAGACCCGGCGTGCCGAACAGCGGCAGCAGCACGACGTCGGTGCTGCGGGCACTGCGCACCGGACCGAGACGCGAGGGGAAGCGGCTGTGGTAGACCGCCACCAGCCGGGTGAGCGAGCCCTCCACCTCCTCGACGAAGACGATGTCGGCCGAACCCAACCCGACCTGCGGGCGGGCCGCGGCGATGTTCTCGACCTTGACCGCCAGCACCCCGGCGGCCGAGGGCTTCTTCCCGGTCAACGGGTCCACGGCGGGTGGTCGGGGCGTCGCGGCGGTGCCCGGTGGCGGGCTCGACGACGGCGCCGCGGACGCGCTCGCGCTGGTCAGCGGTGGCGCGACCGCCCCGGACCCGTCCCCTTGACCAGTCAGGGCGACGGCCGATCCGACACCCACCAGCACCACCGCCGCGCTCACCGCGACGATCGTGTGCGCCCGGCCCCAGACGAATCCCGCCATCCGTCAGGAGACCTCTCTCAGCTCGCTCCTGCTCGGCCGTGGCACATCTTGAACTTCTTCCCGGATCCGCAGGGGCACGGCGCGTTGCGTCCGACGCCGTCGTACTCGCTGGTGACCTTGGCGGTGGTGGTGGCTACCGAGCCGTCCTCACCCGGAGCCGAGTAGGACACCGCGCGCTTGCCGTTGGTGCGGCCGTTGAGCCCCTTGGCGGAGATCTTCGGCCGGGTGAACGGCGTCTCGGGCTCAGGTTCGGCCGGCGGCTCGATCTCCAGCTGGTCGTCGTCCCCGCCGACGGTGTGCACCTCGACCCCGGGTCCGTCCGGATCGGGGCCGCTCTCCACCAGCGGGGCCGCGGTGATCCGGGTGGGCCGCCCGGTGCCGTCGGTGACCACACCGACCTGGGGGCCGGCCTGCTGGACCTGCACGTCGAGGTGGAAGACGAAGCCCACCACCTCCTCCATGAAGGCCTCCATCATCTGGTTGAACATGTGCCCGCCCTCGCGCTGGTACTCGACCAGCGGATCGCGCTGCGCCATGGCCCGCAGACCGATGCCCTCGCGGAGGTAGTCCATCTCGTACAGGTGCTCGCGCCACTTGCGGTCCAGCACGGTGAGCAGGACCCGACGCTCGAGCTCCCGCATCACGTCGGCGCCCAGCTGCTCCTCGCGCTTGTCGTACGCGGCTTCGGCATCGGCGACGAAGGCTTCCTCGAGCTCGTCGCGCTCGAGGTCGTCGCGCTCCGCGTAGTCCGAGAGCGATAGGCTCACCGGGTAGAGCGTCTTCATCTGGGTCCACAGCTGCTCGAGGTCCCAGTCCTCGGCGAAGCCCTCGGTGGCCACCCGGACGTACTGCCGGACCACGGTGTCGACAGTGGTGCGCAGCTGCTGCTCGACGTCGGCACCCTCCAGCACCTTGCGCCGGTCGCCGTAGATGGCGTGCCGCTGGCGGTTCATCACGTCGTCGTACTTGAGGATGTTCTTGCGGATCTCGAAGTTCTGCGCCTCGACCTGGCCCTGGGCACTCGCGATCGACGACGACACCCGCTTGTTCTCGATCGGCTGGTCGTCGGGCACCTTGAGCGCCTGCAGCACCCACTCCACGATGTCGGACTTGAACAGCCGCATCAGGTCATCGCCCAGGGACAGGTAGAACCGGCTCTCGCCGGGGTCGCCCTGACGACCGGAGCGGCCGCGCAGCTGGTTGTCGATCCGTCGCGACTCGTGCCGCTCGGACCCCACCACGTAGAGACCGCCCGCCTCGACGACCTCCTCGTGCTCGCTGGCGGTTTCCTCCTCGATCGAGGCGAGGATCTCCGGGTACTGCTTCTCGTACTCCTCGGAGTGGTCGACCGGGTCGATGCCCTGGTCGCGGAGCAGCTTGTCGGCCAGGAACTCCGGGTTGCCACCGAGGATGATGTCGGTGCCACGACCGGCCATGTTGGTGGAGACGGTGACGGCGCCCTTGCGACCCGCCAGGGCGACGATCGCCGCCTCGCGGTCGTGCTGCTTGGCGTTCAGCACCTCGTGCTGCACGCCCGCCTTCTTGAGCATGGTCGACAGGATCTCGGACTTGGCCACCGAGGCGGTGCCGATCAGCACCGGCTGACCCTTCTCGTGCCGCTCCGCCACGTCGTCGACGATGGCGGTGAACTTCGCTTCCTCGGTGCGGTAGATCAGGTCCCGCTCGTCGGCCCGGATCATGTCCTTGTTGGTGGGGATGGGCACCACCCCCAGGCCGTAGATCTTCTGGAACTCGGCGGCCTCGGTCAGCGCGGTGCCGGTCATCCCGGACAGCTTGTCGTACATCCGGAAGTAGTTCTGCAGGGTGATCGTGGCCAGCGTCTGGTACTCCTCGCGGATCTGCACCCGCTCCTTGGCCTCGATGGCCTGGTGCAGACCCTCGTTGTAGCGACGACCGACCAGGGTGCGACCGGTGTGCTCGTCGACGATCAGGATCTCGCCGTCCAGGTTGACGTAGTCACGATCGAGCTTGAACAGCTCCTTGGCCTTGATGGCGTTGTTCAGGTACGAGATCAGCGGGGTGTTGGCCGACTCGTAGAGGTTGTCGATCCCGAGCCGGTCCTCCACGACGTCGATGCCGGCCTCCAGGATGGAGACGGTCTTCTTCTTCTCGTCGACCTCGTAGTGCCGGTCCCGCTCCAGCCGGTTGACCAGCTTGGCGAAGGTCGGATACCACTCGTGGGAGTCCTCGGCCGGACCGGAGATGATCAGCGGCGTGCGGGCCTCGTCGACCAGGATCGAGTCGACCTCGTCGACGATCGCGAAGTGGTGGCCACGCTGGACGCACTCGTCCAGGCTCAGGGCCATGTTGTCGCGCAGGTAGTCGAAGCCGAACTCGTTGTTGGTCCCGTACGTGATGTCGGCGTCGTACGCCCGGCGACGGGAGGCCGGGTCCATCTGAGAGAGGATCGCCCCGACCTCGAGACCGAGGAAGTGGTGGATCCGGCCCATCTGCTCGGACTGGAACTTGGCCAGGTAGTCGTTGACCGTGATGACGTGGACGCCCTTGCCGGTGAGCGCGTTCAGGTAGGAGGGCAACGTGGCGACCAGGGTCTTGCCCTCACCGGTCTTCATCTCCGCGATGTTCCCCAGGTGCAGCGCGGCGCCGCCCATCAGCTGCACGTCGAAGTGCCGCTTGCCCAGCACCCGCCGACTCGCCTCCCGGACGGTGGCGAACGACTCGGGCAGCAACGAGTCCAGGCTCTCGCCGTTCTCGAGCCGCTGCCTGAAGTCGGCGGTCTGACCGATGAGCTCCTCGTCGCTCATGGCGACGAAGTCCTCCTCGATCGAGTTGACCTGGTTGGCGATCTGCTTGAGCTGCTTGAGGATCTTGCCTTCCCCGAAGCGGAGCAGCTTGTCCATCAAAGCCACGTGAACTGGTCCCTCACTCGATCGGTACCGGGCGCGCCCGGTCTGGTCGGACCGGTGCACTCGCGACAACCCATCACGACGGAGCACCGGACGCGACCCCCATGGTAGGCCGTCCCGCGCAGGCGGAGGCGAGTCTCGGGCCCAGATCGCCGAGTGGGACGACCTCGACGCCGTCCAGACCGAGCCAGCCGGCCATCGCGACCAGCTCGTCGCCCAGGGCGGCGCAGGTCTCCCCCGGGTCGGCGCCGGGCTCCAGCCAGGCCGAGTTGACCCGCAGCACCGCCCGGGCGCGGTCGGCCTTGAGGTCCACCCGGGCGACCATCGCGGAGTCGAGAAGGAACGGGTAGACGTAGTAGCCGTACACCCGCTTGGCGGGGGGCACGTAGATCTCGATCCGGTAGCGGAAGTCGAACAGCTGTTCGAGGCGGCGGCGTTCGAAGACCAGGGAGTCGAAGGGGCTGAGGAGCGCCCGCGCCCGGATCTGACGAGGGACCCGCGCCGCATGCCACAGGTAGACCCCGGTCTCGGCCCACCCGGGCACCGCCACCGGCACCAGCTCACCCGCCTCGACCAGACCGGCGACGGCCGCCCCGGCGCGGGCGGTGGACATCCGGAAGTAGTCGGCGAGACACCTGGTGGTCGCGATGCCCAGGGCCTGCGCCGCGCGTCGGACCAGGGCGACGTCCGCCTCGTCCCGGCTCGGCGTCGGCTGCGCGACGATCTCGGGAGGCAGCACCCGTTCGGTCAGGTCGTACTGACGCTCGAACTGGCGGTTGCGCCCGGCAGCGGTGATCTCGCCGGTCCAGAACAGCAGTTCCAGGCACGTCTTGACCGACGACCAGTTCCACCCCCAGTGGTCGTGGCGGCGCTCCTCCTGGTGCTCGATCTCCCGCGCCGTCAACGGTCCGCGCCCCGACAGCTCGGCCCGCACGTCGTCGACGAGCTGCGGGTGCTCGGCCCGGATCTTGTCCAGCCGCTCGCGCGCCTGCTCCGCCGCCGCCGCCATCCGCCACCGCAGCGCCGGCTGCAGCCGGACGTCGATGAGGCTCGCCTCGTGCCCCCAGTACTCGAACAACCGCCGCGGTGGTCGTTGGGCCGCCCGGTGCAGCAGCTCCACGTCGTAGGGACCCAGGCGGGAGAACAGGGGCAGGTAGTGAGCGCGGGCGACGATGTTGACCGAGTCGATCTGGAACTGAGCCAACCGGTCGATGGTCGCCTGCACGTCGCGCATGGTGGCCCGCGGCGGGGCCGGGCGACCGAACCCCTGGGCGGCCAGCGCGACCCGGCGGGCCTGGTCCAGGCTGAGATGATCCCTGACTCGTGCTGCGGTGACGCTCACCTCCCGGAGGCTAGGTCACGCCACCGACAGTCTGCGTGGACACCGGTTCCGAGGGTCGAGAACGTCTGGCCGAACTGGTCGCGCACTTCGTGACGTCGTGAGTCGAGGGTGTCGCGCGTGCAGGTGAGGATGACACGCCGCTAGCGGCAGTGACGTTGCAGATCAGCGTGAGCCGAGACAGATGGACCAAGAACTGAGGTGGTGGCCGCTGGCCTTCCACGCTGGTGCAGCCGCCGACGCGATCTGAGGACGAGGTAGAGAACAAAAATGCTGGTGGAGCTACTCGACGATTGCTCGACAGGCGACCAGGTGATCACGTCACAGGGCGCTGGCTGATCCCCGCATCCTCCAGCGGCAAGATGGGCGACATTCGCTGTCCCGGGTAGCGGGGGCGTCGGTGTGGTCGGCACCAATCAGTGGTTCGGGGTCCGGGTCCGGCGCGGCACCAGGTGCATGATCGCCACCGCCAGCGCGCCGACGGCAAGGCCGATCAGGGCGGAAGCCAGGGTGTTCACCAGCCAAGCCAGTACTCCGCCGAGGACCGGCACCGCGTCCGCGACGACCCTCTCGGCTGCGTGCACCAGGGCGTAGGGAGTGTGCCAGCCCAGTTCGTCGCTGCCGTTCAACAGGATGTGCCCCCCGACCCAGAGCATCGCCACCACCCCGACCGTGGACAACAAGGCCAGCAACTTGGGCATGCCTCGGACCAGCAGGAGACCGATCCGTCGGGCGGTGCTGGAACTGCGCTCCGACAGGTGCAGTCCAACGTCGTCCATCTTCACGATCAGCCCGACGACGCCGTACACCAGCAGGGTGATACCGATGGCCACCACGACGAGGATGACCGCGCGGGACACCAACCCTTCCTCGGCGACCTCGTTGAGAGAGATGACCATGATCTCGGCCGACAGGATGAAGTCGGTGCGGATGGCGCTCTTGACCATGGTGTTCTCCTGGTCAGCACCTCGGGTGGCCGCGGGCCGCTCCTCGTGCTCGCCGTGGCCCCCGGTGACCCTCTCGTAGATCTTCTCCGCGCCCTCGAAACACAGGTAGATCCCGCCGATCATCAAGATGGGCGCCAACAGCCAGGGCAGGAACTGACTCAGGACCAAGATCACCGGCAGGATGATCAGCAGCTTGTTGCGCAGTGAACCCAGCGCGATCCGCTTGATCATCGGCAGCTCGCGGTCGGCGGTGAAGCCGTGGACGTAGCGCGGCGTCACCGCGGTGTCGTCGACCACCACGCCCGCCGCCTTGGCGCTGGCGCGGCCAGCAGCCGCGCCGACGTCGTCGACGGAGGCGGCAGCCAGCTTGACCATGGCGGCCACGTCGTCGAGCAAACCGACGAGACCGCCGCTCACAGGGGGAGACGCATCTGCTGGATCATGGGCTGACGCTACCCGTCCCACAGACCCACTCCTCAGCGCCCGGCGGCTTCGGCCTCAGCAATCCGGTGATCACCACAGTTCTCGGGCACCGGTGACGCCGTCAGGACGGCCCTGCCGGGTACCACACCGTAGGCCTGGTCGTCCCTGGTGAGATCGGTGGTCGCGTGATCGATCACCCGGTCAGCGCCCCATCCCGTGACCAGGTCCAGGTCGGCCATGGCACAGACCGCCGTCACTGGTGCGCCTAGAGCTTGACCACCCCGGGGAACTCATGTCCCAAGACCGGAGTCCGCGGCCTGACCAGACCGCTGAACGATCTCATCACGCAGGGTTTCGCGGCTCGGCACGCGCAGTCCGTCCGGTTCACCGTGGTGCCGTGAACCTGAACGAGTGCCTCGACGTCCAACGGTCGGCTCGGCGCTATCCCGCGGTGATCAACATGAACTCGGTGGCGGGAGAGCCCTCGTCGTCCGGGCACGACATCGCCATCGTCGGCTTCCGGGCCAACGGCTACAAGATCGCCGATCCGGACGAGCCGACCCGCAACGGCGCCCGGTAGACCGGGACCCAGATCGGGCCTGGAACAAGTACGACCGGTTCACCGCCGTCAGCTGACCTCAGGCCGGGGTTCCCCGCGCCGTCGGCGGAGCACCCCGACCCAGACCGGGCGAAGCTGTCCGCGCACGCAACCCTGTCGCCTCCTCCGGCGTAGACAGATCACCGGAATCCGCCGGGCGATGTCGAAGGAGACCAGCCATGCGACGACGAACACGAACACCACTGCTGATCGCAGCCACACTCGGGGTGGCCACCGCGAGCGTGCTGGCTCAGGCCCCACCGGCTTCGGCCGAGCCCGAGTGCCTGACGGGCAGCTCCGACTTCGATCGTGACGGCACCCCCGACATCGCCGTCGGGGTCCCCGGCGGCTCCGGGCGCGCCGGGGCGGTCCAGGTCCGGCTGAGCAACAAGGGCAAGCCCGTCACGACCACGGTCACCGGCGCGCCGGGATTCGGCACCGCGACGACCACGCTGAGCTCCTACGCCGGCCGCGGGGACGTCGCTCTCTGCAGCCAGCTCGTGGTCGGCAGCCCGGACGAGAGCGCTCGCGCCGGCCGACCAGCCGGCGGCGTCGTGCACGTGTACACGTACAGCACGTCGACGAAGTCGTTCGTACGCCGCGCGACGTTCCATCCGGAGAGCCCCGGCATGTGGGGCACCGACCAGCCGGGGGCCAGGTTCGGGGCAGCCCTGGCTGCCGAGCAGCGAACCGCGGGCGGTTCGCAGCCGCCCTTTGCCCGGCTCTTTGTCGGCTCGCCGAACCAGGAGGTCTGGGACAGCCCCGAGAGCGGACAGATCACCTCCTTCCGGATCGACGACGCGCGGGTCCCCGAGGTGCAGGATCCCTACACGCTGGACTTCGGCGACGAGATCCTCGGCGACTCGGCGCCACCGTCCAAGGCCCATCTCGGCGCCTCGCTGAGTGTCTCGGGCAACCTGGTCGTCATCGGCGTGCCCGGTCAGACGGTGGCCGGTGCGGCGACGGCGGGATCAGTGATCATCGACCAGTTCGGCGATGTCGACGGGTTCTTGCCGCGGGAGCTCTCGCAGGCCAGCCCGGGCGTTCCGGGCACGGCGGAGGCCGGAGACCGGTTCGGGACGTCAGTGCACCTGGTGGCGGCCTCGGGTGGCCGCGCGCCGACCCTGCTGGTGGGCACCCCGGGTGAGGATGTCGGACGCCTCAAGGACGCGGGCTCGGTGACCGTGCTGCGGGTCTCGCGCAGCACGGGCAAGACCGAGGGCACGGTGCGGACCGTCGACCAGAACTCGGCCGGGATGGCCGGCTCGGCCGAGGCCGACGACCAGCTCGGAGCCGCAGTGTCGAGTGTGCGGTACGGGTCGTCGATCGCGTACCTGGTCGGTGCTCCCGGTGAGGACGTCGGCAAGGCCCGGGATGCCGGGATGGTGCAGACGATCGGCAACGGCAAGGGCTGGACGCAGAGCACCGCGGGCGTGCCGGGAACCGCGGAGGCGGGCGACCGGATGGGCGCCTCGTTGGCCGGGTCACCCGCCACCGGCGCGAAGAAGCCGCTGGTCGGCATCCCCGGTGAGGACCTCGCGACCGGTGCCGTGCTCGTCGGGCTCCCGATCGACGGTGGCTCGGTCAGCTATCTGAAGGGCACCAGGATCGGCAACCGGTACGGCTACTCCGTCGCACCCTGAGGCTGCATCCGATCGGGGTGAGCAGCGTCGGTGGTCGCTTCGGCGGCCACCGACGCGGCCGGGTTGTCACGGGCGAGCCGGGTCCCAGCGGCCGCCCAGGGGAACGTCACACGGGGACGGCGGCGTTCTCCAGGCGGATCACGCCGTAGTCGTACGCCTTGCGGCGGTAGACCACGGCCGGCGCCTCGCCGTGGTCGGAGTCCATGAACAGGTAGAAGTCGTGCCCGACCAGCTCCATCTCGTGCAAGGCCTGGTCCAGCGTCATCGGCGTCGCGGCGTGCCTCTTCTCGCGCACCACCAGGGGACCCTCACCGTGCACCTCCATGCCGGCCACGTTGTGGATGTCGGTGCCGTTGGTGGCGGTGACCTCCGACGGCACCTCGGGCAGCTCGGCCGCCGCCTCGTGCAACGACATCGGTCGGTGCGAACCCCGGTGCACCCGCTTGCGGTCGGCGGCCTTGCGGAGCTGGGCCATCAGCTTGTCCAGCGCGAGGTCGAAGGCGGCGCTCTTGTCCTCCGAGGCCGCCTCGGCCCGGACCACCGGACCCTTCGTCCGCAAGGTGATCTCCACCCGACTGGCCTGGTCGTGCTGTCGCTTGTTCCGTTCCGCCGAGACCTCGACCTCCACCCGGATCACTCGGTCATCGAGCTTCTCCAAGCGGGTGATCTTGTCCTCGACGTAGTCGCGGAACGTGTCCGACACCGTGCAGTGCCGGCTCTTGACGACAACATCCATGGTCAGCCTCCAGCAGTAGTAGCGACCGGGCCGGTTCACTCTGGCCCTCACCCGTGACGCTAGCCCCCGACCGTCTGGTTGACCATGGCGCCCCGACGATCTTGGGGCACTTCTCAGTAGGTGGACAGCCGCCGGACAGTGGCCGCGACGGTGGCCGCGCCCAGCACCTCGAAGCCGGCCTCGGTCAGCCGAGCGGTGGCCTCGGTGAGGCTGGCTCCCGTCGTCACCAGGTCGTCGACCACCACCAGCGCCGGCCCGTCGGGCCGGACGCCGACGGTCGTGGGACCACGTCGCAGCCGCAGTCCACCCCGTAGGTTCGCCGCCCGCTGGCTGGCGTCCAGACCGGACTGGTCGGCCAGTCCGGCACGCTGAGCCAGCAGACCCGCGCTGCGGACCGGCCGGGTCCGGGCGAGCCGGCGGGAGGCCCGCCGGGCCAGGGCGGCGGTGGCGTCGAAGCCGCGGGAGCGGACGGCCGAGGCCGCGGAGGGCACCGGCACCAGCACCACTGGCTCGCCCGGCAGGACCTGCTGCGCCGCCAGCAGCTCGTCGACGGCCGCGGCCAGGCGGTCGCCCAGCAGCGACGTCAGCATCAACGCCTGATCCTCCTTGTGGGCGCCCAGCAGACCGCGATGCACCTCGTCGTACGGGCCGGCGGTCGCCGCCAGCGGGAACCCGACCGGGGCGGGATCAGGCGAGGCCAACGTGGTGGGCTGGTCCTGCAGGTGCTCCCGACAAGCCGGGCAGGCACCCCACCACGGTGCGCCGCAACCAGGACAGCCGGCACCGAGCAGCAGATCGGCTGTCGCCGACCACCACCGGCTCACCCCCGTAGCCTCGACCCGCTCGTCCACCCGGCAAGTCTGGCACCCTCGCGCTGCCCCCGCCCGGCCCGAGCTCAGCCGGGGGCGGCGATCGCGTCGACACCCTTCAGCAGGGTCACCCACTGGGTGCTGCCGTCCCGCCAGGTCTGCCCGGTCCGGTCCAGCACCACGACTGCCTGGCTCCTGAGCAGCATCGCCAGCGACACCGCGTCCCAGGCGATGGGTTCTCCCACCGCCGCGATGGCCGACGCGTCCTGGCTGACCCGGTAGACGGTCAGGGGGGCGTCCGCGGAAGCACCCCCGAGGACCGCGATCCGCGTGGCGTCGGACCAGACCAGGTCGCGCAGCAGACTGAGGTCCGGGGTGGTGGAGCGAGTCACGTCGAGGGGGAGCCAGCCGTCCAGTCGCAGCCGCTCGCCGCGCACGATGCGTGCCAGCCCCAGCTCCGTGCGCCCGTCGACCTCCCGGATCAGAGCCATCCGCACGCCGTCCGGGCTGATCGCGAAGGCCCGGACCCGACCCCGGCTGAGGAGGGTGGTGTCGACCTCCTCGACCCGGCCGTCACGCTCGGCCCAGAGGCGCTGCCGACCATCGCGACGACCGACGGCCCACAGCTCGCCGAACCGGGTGAACTCCGGTCGGAGCAGGTCGGTGGCGCCCTCGACGACGGCACGGACGGTCCCGTCGGCCACGTCGGCGCGGCGGAGCACGGTGCCGTCATCGGTGACGACGGCGATGTCGGAGGCCGTCGTGGACACGGCGAGCGAGTCGACCTGCCAGCGACCGGCTCCCAGCGGGCCCGGCACCGGGATCGCCTGGCCCGGGTCGGTGAGCGAGGTCGAGGCGGTGACCGTCACCTTGGTGCCCTGGACGGTGTAGACGGAGTCCACGATCCCGGCCGGGATCGGGTCGAAGTCAGCGAAGCGGGAGTCCAGGGAGACCTCGAAGGTGCCCGGGTCGGCCCCCGGGATGGCGTACGGCTTCTGGTCCACCGTGAAGACGACGCCCTGGATGCCGGTCGGCTGCAGGGTGTTCAGCACCTGAGCCGCCATCAGCGTCCGCTGCCCGTCGTTCAGACTGAGCACGTTGTCGCTGAGGGCCACCTGAGCCACGTCGTCGTTGATGGTGACGGCATCGACGCTGAGGGCCGTGCCCTCCGGGATGGCGCTGGTCACCGCGGGCGCCAGCCAGTCCGACGGGCCGTTGAGCAGGGCGCGCATCAGCACCGACGCGGTGCTCGCCGGGTTCCGCAGGTTCGGCAGGTAGATCGGGTTGGGGACCAGCGCGCTGCCGTTGCCGACGAAGTAGAGGTTGTAGGACTGGTAGAACGAGCTGAAGGCGAACTCGGCGACCATCAGCCCCGGTGGCGGGGTGCTGATCCGCCACTCGCCGTTCTCCTTGACCAGACCGAAGTTGACCCGCCAGGAACGGTCCTGGGCCACGTAGGTCCGGTCCGGGCCCAGCGACCCGACCAGCCGGCCGTCGAGGATGACAGTGGTGCCGGCGGCCTGGATCGAACCGGAGTAGATGGACACCCCGGACTCGGGCGCCCACTTCTCGCCGGCCCCGGTGGTCAGGAACTGGCGGGCCACCGCGTAGTTCGGCTGGAAGTTCGAGGTGGCCCGCAGGAAGCCCTGGACGACCTGCTTCGGCTCATCCCCCGGCGAGGGTGGCGCGACGTCGACGTTCAGGCAGTTCTGGCACGCGGGGGGCTGCCCCTCCACCCGCTCGACCGGTCCCGAGGTCGGCACGCTGACGCAGCCGGCGAGCAGCCCCAGCAGCCCGGCCAGCGCAGCCACCAGCAGGAGCACCCTCGATCCGGCGCTGCCGGACCTCGTGCGGAGCCGGGTCACCGGGAGGCTCCGGCGGCGTCGGACGGTGACGGCGAGGTGGGCGGGGCGGGCGACGGGGAAGCTGGGGGTGGCGAGGACGTGGGCGGGGGTGGCGAGGGCGTGGGCGGCGGCGCGGGTGGGCCGGCCGGCGGGAACGGGGAACCGGTGGTGCCCAGGGGAGGCCGCGACCCCGTCGACGACCCCGTCGGCGTCGAGGGCGACGTCGAGGGCGAGGGCGCCTGCCCGTCGTCGGCTGCCGGGACCGAGCTGACCTGAGCCAGGACCCCGGAGGTCGCCACCCCCGGCTCGATGGGCAGGGCGGGGAGCACCAGGTCACGTGGCACCAGCGGCAGCGGCGACGACTCGATCACCCCGCCGGCGTGACGGGGGACGGTCAGCCGGAACTGGGCGCCCATCCCGGGCCGTCCCCAGGCGGTCAACCAGCCCTTGTGCAGGTTGGCGTCCTCCATCGAGATGGCCAGCCCCAGTCCGGTCCCGCCCACGGTCCGGGCACGGGCGGGATCGGCCCGCCAGAAACGGTGGAACACCTGCTTGGCCTGGCTCGCCTCGAAGCCGACCCCGTGGTCGCGCACCGCCACCGCCACCGCGTGGGCGTCGGACTCCACCAGGATGTCGATGGGTCGGCCGTCACCGTGCTCGATGGCGTTCACCAGCAGGTTGCGGAGCACCCGCTCGATCCGTCGGGAGTCCACCTCGGCGAACCCCGGTTCGGGGGCGTGCACCCGGATCTCCGAGCCGCTGCTGCGGGCCAGCTGCTCCGACGCCTCGACCACCCGGGCCACGACGTCGCGCAGGTCCACCTCGATGACCGAGAGCACGGCCGCGCCGGCGTCGAACCGGGAGATCTCCAGCAGGTCGGTCAGCAGCGCCTCGAACCGGTCGAGCTCGGTCTGCAGCAGCTCGGCGGAGCGGGCCGCGATCGGGTCGAAGTCCTCGCGCGTCTCGTACAGCACCTCGGCGGCCATCCGTACGGTGGTCAGCGGTGTCCGCAGCTCGTGCGAGACGTCGGAGACGAATCGCTGCTGGACCCGGGACAGCTCCTCCAGCTGACTGATCTGCTTCTGCAGCTCTGAGGCCATGTAGTTCATCGACGTGGCCAGGCGAGCGAGGTCGTCGCGACCACGGACCTTCATCCGGTCGTCCAGGTTGCCCGAGGCCAGACTCTCCGCGGCGCGGCGCGCGGCCCGGATCGGCACCACGACCTGGCGAGCCACCAGGGCGGCGATGAAGGTCAGCAGCACCACCAGGATCGCCCCGGTGCTGACCACGGCGGTCCGCAGCACGGCCAGGATGTTGACCTGCTGGGTGAGCGGGAAGACGAAGTAGATCTCGTAGCGACCGGTGCCGGGCAGCGTCAGACCCGAGCCGGCAGCGATCCCGGCGACCGGGCCGGTGTCGTCGCGGTAGACCACCTGCGTCGGCGTCAGCAGCAGGTCGTCGCTGATGGCCACCTGCGCCCGCAGCGTGTCGGGGATGCTGGCCGGCGAGACGTCGCCGGCGGTGATGGTCTGGCCGCCGGACACGATGATCACGTCGTACTGGTCGCTACCCCCGGAACGGTTGGCGAAGCCCAGCGCGAGCTCGGTCAGCTTCTTGTCCGGGTTGGGGTCCCCGGTGAGGTCCGCGGAGTTGAGCTGCTGCTGCGCGGCATCGAGGGCCTGCCTGGCCTCGATGCTGACCGAGTCGTTCTTGGCCTCGAGCACCCCGATGCTGGCCTGTCGCATCAGCAGGAACCCGCCGAGCACCAGGACGACCACGGACGCCCCGAACACCGACAAGATCACCCGCAGCGGCAGCGACTGCCACCACCACTCGACCGGCAGACGCCACCAGGGCCGTTGACCGGCGGTCAGCGACGGGAGGTTCGACACGGCTCGGCCGGACCCGGCGCGCGGCGGGTCACGTCGGCTCGCCGGCCTTGTAGCCGATGCCGCGGACGGTCACGACGATCTCCGGGTGCTCGGGATCGCGCTCGATCTTGGACCGCAGCCGCTGGACGTGCACGTTGACCAGACGGGTGTCGGCCGCGTGCCGATAGCCCCAGACCTGCTCCAGCAGCACCTCCCGGCTGAACACCTGCCAGGGCCGCCGGGCCAGCGCGAGCAGCAGGTCGAACTCCAGGGGGGTGAGCTGGATGGGGACGCCGTTCCGCTTGACGGTGTGGCCGTCGACGTTGATGACGAGGTCGCCGATCCGGAGCATCTCCTGGTCGACCTCCTCGGGCGAGCGACGCAGCCGGGTCTTGATCCGGGCGATCAGCTCCTTGGCCTTGAACGGCTTGGCCACGTAGTCGTCCGCCCCGGCCTCCAGCCCCGCCACGACGTCGATGGTGTCGGACTTCGCCGTGAGCATCACGATCGGGACGAGCGACTCGGCCCGGATCTCGCGGCAGATGGCCACGCCGTCCTTGCCCGGCAGCATCAGGTCCAGCAGCACCAGGTCGGGCCGGGCGTCGCGGTAGGCGTCCAGGGCCTTGTCGCCGTGCGCGCACCAGATGGGGTCGAAGCCCTCGTTGCGCAGCACCAGGGACAGCATCTCCGCCAGGGCGGCATCGTCGTCGACCACCAGCACCCGGCCCTTGTCGGTACGTCCGTCCTGCGTCCGTCCGGACTCGTGGGCACCGATCTGGTCAGCCGACACCGTGGCCTCCGACACGCGCTTTCCCTCCATCAGGTATGGGATCCCCGGGCTTCGCCGCCCCGGGCACCATCGACGCCCTCATCCTATGCGGGCACACCAGGTCACGGCTCGATATCGACCCGGGCCGGGCGTTTCCCGACCACGGACGGCTTGCGTGTGCGCCGCTCGGCCTTGGGGGGCGGGTTTTCCGACCACGGACGGCTTCGGCGCCCGCCGCTCGGCCCTCGGGGGCGGATTTTCCGACCACGGACGGCTTACGTGTACGCCGCTCGGCCTCCGGGGGCGGGTTTTCCGACCACGGACGGCTTGTCCGTTTGCCGTTTGCCGACCACGGACCGCCTAGGTACGCGCCCTGGGGTTTGCTGTTTCGGCAACAGACGATGCCAATTCGGCCGATGCCCTCCATGATGGAACCGACATCCGCACCGAGGAGATCCATGCCCGACCGCCAGACCCACGAGCGCCAGACCCACGAGCACCAGACCCACGAGCACCGGACCAGTGGGCACGACACCCAGCAGGCGCACGCCCCCCACGGGACCGACCAACCGGACTCCACCGACCCGGCCGTGTTCTGGGAGGAGTTCTACGGCCCTGGTCGGCGGCCCTGGAGCGGGCGTCCGAACGCCCTGCTCGTCGAGGAGCTGGCGTCCCGCCCGCTGACCCCGGCCACCGTGCTGGATCTCGGCAGCGGCACGGGCGGCGACGCCCTCTGGTTCGCGGGTCTCGGCTGGACCGTGACCGGCGTCGACCTCTCGGCCACCGCGTTGGCCATCGCGGCCCAGGCGGCCGACGAGGAGGGACGCGCGAGCACGATCACCTTCCTCCGCTGCGACCTGACGACCGACTTCCCCACCGGGTCCTGGGACCTCGTGGTGGCGAGCTACCTGCAGTCCCCCGTCGCCCTGGACCGCGATCTGGTGCTCCGCCGCGCCGCGGCGGCCGTCGCACCGGGCGGCACCCTGCTGGTGCTCGGCCACGAGCGCTTCCCGGCGTCACACCAGAGCGCGCTGACCGAGCTTCCGACCACCTTCGACGTCCTGGCCAGCCTCGACCTGACGGGCTGGACCGTCGTGCGGGCCGAACCCGTCGCCGTCCAGCACGCCTCGGCCGACAGCGGGCACGATGAGCGGTTCGACCACGTGATCCGGATCCGGAAGAACCCGCGCTGACCGGAGTCCCGACCGGGATCGACCGAAACGGCAGCAGCCCCGACCGGCAGCAGCCCCCGACCGGCAGCACCCCGACCGGCAGCAGCCCCGACGGCTAGCGGCCCCCGCGGGAGCGGGGTCAGCCGGTCGGCGCGCTGACGACGGACAGCAGCCGCAGCTTGTCGTGGCTCTCGCTGCCGGGCGGCGCGGTGTAGACCAGCAGCGAGTGCGACTGCTCCGGGTCCAGCAGCACCTGACAGGACAGCTCCAGGAACCCGACGACCGGGTGCAGATAGCGTTTCACGCCCCTGGGTCGGATACCGACCTCGTGCTCCTTCCAGAGCGCGCGGAACTCCGGGTGCGACTCGAGCAGCCGTACGAGTCCCGCGGCCCGGGACGCCAGGCCCCGCCGGGTCACCACGCCGCGCAGGCCCGACTGGTTCCAGGCGATCCGGAGCCGGTAGCGATCCCTGAGCCGGCGTGCCGATCGGCGACGGCGCAGCGGTCAGTTCCACTCGGGGTCCTCGACCCAGGTGGCCAGGAAGGCGAGCTCGTTCTTCTGCCGACGCAGCACCCGACGCCACAGACCGGTGGGCCGCCGGCCGAACACGTCGTCGTACTCGGCCGGCACCACGTGCCACATCTGCTGAGCCACCTCGCCGGCGAGCTGGCCGGGTGACCAGCCCGCATAGCCGGCGAAGATCCGCAGGTCCGCGTACGCGCCGGCGACGATCTCGATCGGGGTGTCCAGGTGCAGCAGCCCGACCCGGTCGAACAGGCGCCGCCAGCCAGGAGGCTCCTCACCGCCCTCGGGCAGGCTGGCCAGGCAGATCGCGCCGTTGGGGGACACCGGCCCGCCGTGGAACAGCAGCTTGGGCTCGCTCACCGAAGGCACCCAGTCCGGCAGCACCGACTCCAGGGTCATCTGCGAGATCTCGTTCAGGATCACGCCGAGCGCGCCGTCCTCGTCGCTGTCCAGGACCAGCACCACGGACTGGTCGAAGACGCCGTCGGTCAGCGTGACGCCCGCCACCAGCAGGTCGCCGGGTTCGGGAGTGGTGCCGTTCACCGGACCACCTGTCGCCGGAGCAGCAGTCGGAAGAGGAGCCAACCGAGGGCAAGGCCGAGCAGGTCGGCGACGGCGTCGAGGGGGTCCCCCGTGCGTCCGGAACCCGGCTGGGCCTGGACGATCTCGCTGACCACCGCGTTCACCGCGAACACGACGGCTAACGCCGCGACAGCGAGTGGTCGCACCGACCGACCGGCTCGCGCGGCGTACAGCTGGGACGTCGTCAGCACCAGGAACATGGGCAGGGCGAAGCCTAGGGCGTGCTGCACCTTGTCGGCACTCGGGAACCACGAGGGCCGCACCGGACCCGCGGCACCGTAGAGCCCGATCTGCTGAGCCGCGACCGCCGACGCACTGGCCAGCACGAGCAGTGGAGGGCCCCAGCGGGACCGCCCCGGTTCGCGCGGAGTGGCTCGGCTCAGACGACGACCTCGGTGTCGGTGGGCAGCTCGGCCGGTCCGCCGGCCGCGACCCGGACGGCCTGGGCGACCCGGCGGTGCACGTCGGCGTGGAACACGCTGGGGGTGATGTAGGTGGCGTTCAGCTCGTCGTCGCCGACCACCGAAGCCAGTGCCTGTGCCGCGGCGATCAGCATCGACGACGTGATGTCGGTCGACCGGGCGTCCAGCAGCCCACGGAAGACCCCGGGGAAGGCGAGCACGTTGTTGATCTGGTTCGGGAAGTCGCTGCGCCCGGTGGCGACCACCTCGGCGTACTGGGTGGCCTCGGCCGGATCGATCTCCGGCTCCGGGTTGGCCAGCGCGAACACGATCGCTCGGTCCGCCATGGTGGCCACCGCAGCGGCGTCGATCACCCGCGGTGCCGACACGCCGATGAACACGTCGGCGCCGGCCAGCGCCTCCTTGAGCGAGCACTCCAGGTTGTCGGGGTTGGTGTTCTCGGCCAACCACTTGAGCTGTCCGGAGATCCCCGGTCGGGTCCGGGAGACGATCCCGTCGATGTCGGCCACCACCACGTGACCCACGCCGGCCGCCAGCAACAGCTTCAGGATCGCCGTCCCCGCCGCCCCCGCGCCCGACAGCACAACCCGGATCTTGGTGATGTCCTTCTCCACCACCCGCAACGCGTTGTACAAGGCGGCCAGCACCACGATCGCGGTGCCGTGCTGGTCGTCGTGGAACACCGGGATGTCCAGCTGCTCCCGCAACCGCGCCTCGATCTCGAAGCACCGCGGCGCGGAGATGTCCTCCAGGTTGATGCCGGCGAACCCGGGCGCGATCGCCTTCACCACCGCGACGATCTCGTCGGTGTCCTGGGTGTCCAGGCACAGCGGCCACGCGTCGATGCCGCCGAACCGCTTGAACAGCGCAGCCTTGCCCTCCATCACCGGCATCGCCGCCTCCGGACCGATGTTGCCCAGACCCAGCACCGCGGAACCGTCGCTCACGACCGCTACCGTGTTGCGCTTGATCGTCAACCGGCGGGCATCGTCCTTGTTCTTGGCGATCGCCAGGCAGACCCGGGCCACACCCGGGGTGTAGATCATCGACAGATCGTCACGGTTGCGGATCGGCAGCTTGGCGTTCATCTCGATCTTGCCGCCCAGGTGCATCAGGAACGTCCGGTCGCTGACCCGACCGATGGTCACTCCCGGCACCGCCCGCATCGCCTCGACCAGCTCGTCGGCGTGATCGGTGTCCCGCGCGGCACAGGTGACGTCGATGCGCAGCCGATCGTGACCGGACGCGGTGACGTCGAGCGCAGTCACCGCGCCCCCGGCCTGCTCCACCGCCGCGGTCAGGTGACTGACCGCCGCACCTCCCGCCGGGACCTCGAGACGGACGGTGATCGAGTAGGAGACCGACGGCGCTGCGCTCATGGCGGGGAGTCTTGCACGCCACCACCGTCGACGTCTCTATGTGAACATTGCGGTCACGACACTGCTCCTGCGGTCTGCGTCACAGCCGGGTGATCAGCGCGAGACGCGACCTCTGAGGATGCTGTGCCAGTAGAGCTCTGGCTGCAGGAAGCGGTCGTACGCCCAGGTGAAGCGGCGAGGCTTCACCAGGTCGATCAGCGGCACGCTGGGCGTGAGGGTGCCGGCCCGGTCGAACTCGGCCAGCACGAGTCGATTCCGGCCCACGGTGATGGGGGCTGTCGAGTAGCCGTCGTAGCCGACCAGCGGTCGCCCCGCTCGGCGCCGACCGATGTTGTCGGCCACCACCGCGACCTGCTTGCGCAAGGCCCCGCCGGAACGCGACGCGGCCACGTCGGCGGCGTCCCCGAGACCCCACACCGCCAGGTGTCGCCGGTGCGCCAGCGTGGCCGGGTCCACCTCGACCATGCCGGGGACATGGGCGTCCAGCGCGCTGTCGTCCTCGCCGGCCGGTCCGTCGGTGCCCGGGACACCCAGCCCGGAAGCGGACACCCAGGCCGGCGGTCGGTGACGGGGCACCAGGTGCAGCAGGTCGTACGGCAGCCGGGTGTCCCGGTGCTCCCCCGGGCCGCCCTGGTCGAGGTGCAGAAGTCGGTTCCCGGTGTCGACCCGACGCACCCGGGTGCTCGTGAGCACCGTGATGCCGAAGCGATCGGCGACGGCCTGGAGCTCGCGGTCCACCGCTGGGATGCCGAAGATGGTCGGCCACGGGACGATCAGCGTGACGGTCAACCGTCCCAGCACGCCCGTGCGTCGCCAGTGGTCGGCGGCCAGGAACAGCGGCTTCAGCGCCGCGCCGGCACAGGGCACCGGGCCGGCGCCCACCACGAAGACGGCGTGGCCCTCGGTCAGCCCCTCGACCAGCTCCCAGGTGTACGGCGCCCGCTCGTCGACGTAGTTCGAGGACCCGTACGCCGAGTGCACCGCGGCCTGGCTGCCCGGCACGTCGTCCCAGTCCGGGGTGACCCCGGGGCACAGCACCAGGTCCCCGCCCGAGATCTGCCGGCCGCCCGCGGTCTCGACCCGACGAGCCGCGGGATCGACCCCGGTGACCTCGTCCAGGCACCAGGTGACACCGGCCGGGACCACCTCGCTCTGGGGCCGCTCGAGGTCGGCGAGCGTGGCCTGGCCACCGCCGACGTAGGAGAGGAGGGGACGGTAGCGATGGGTTCGTCGGGGGTCGATCAGCGCGATGTCGGTGAACCCGTCGCGCCGCAGCCGCGCCGCGAGCGAGATACCGGCCTGGCCGGCCCCGACGATGACGACGTCATGGTGGTCGCCACGGCCGTCCCGCCCGGAGATCAGGCGGCCGTCCCGTCCGGTGATCAGGCGGCCGTCCCGTCCGGTGATCAGGCGGCCGTCCCGTCCGGGTCGGAGGTCTCGTCGAGGATGTCGTCGAGGGCCTCGCGGACGGCTTGCCGGGTGGCCAACCGGACCGACGCCGCCTGCTGGAGGTCGGCGTTGTCGGCGTCGGCGAGCCGCTGGCGCTCGGTCTTCTCCGCGTCGAGCGCAGCGTCGCGGGCGTAGCGGATGCGGTCCCAGATGTCGTGGGTCACGTGGAGATCTCTCTGTGCTGGGGAACGTTCTCTCTCCTGCAGTTCCCGTCGGCCCACCGATCGGATGCGCCCAGCCGGAAGCAGGACGGGGCGCCGGGAGCAGGACGGGGCGCGAGAAACAGGACGGGCGGGTGGAAGCAGGACCGGCTGCGCGGTGTTGTCCCAGGAGATGACGTCCGTGACCCCGCACGACCCACCCTCCCCCGTCCAGCCCCGACCCGGCCCTCCCCGGGTCTGGCTCCCCCGCCGCGTGTGGATCACCGCCGCGGCCGCGGAGCAGCCGCACACCGCGGAGATCGTCCGGCGCTGCGAGGCGGCCGGGGTGACCGAGATCGAGACGCTGTCGGGCAACCGGTTGACCGGACTCAGCGGTGGCAGCGAGCGGGAGGTCTACGCTCGCGCCAAGTCCACCCTCGCGGTGGTGGTGGCACCGCCCAGTGCACTCAAACCGCAGCCGATCCCGCCGAGCGCCGACTGGCGGATCGATCTGGCACGGGGGTGTCCGGCGCACTGCCAGTACTGCTATCTGGCCGGGTCGTTGACCGGTCCCCCGGTCACCCGGCTCTACGCCAACCTCGACGACGTGCTGGCCGGGATCGGCACCCACGCCGGCCGGGGGACGGTGACCAGCGCCTCGGCGGACCGCGCCCACGAGGGCACCACCTTCGAGCTGTCCTGCTACACCGACCCGCTGGGGCTGGAGCACCTGTCCGGCGCCTTGGCCCTAGCCATCAGCCGGGTCGGGGCCGGCGCGTACGGGGCGGAGGCCTCGCTGCGGTTCACCACCAAGTACGACGGGGTGGGTGCGCTGCTGGATCTGGACCACGCGCGCCGCACCCGGGTCCGGTTCTCGGTCAACGCGGCGCCGGTGGCGCGACGCTTCGAGGGCGGCACGGCCGCGGTGTCGGCACGGTTGGCCGCACTCGCGTCGATGGCGCGGGCGGGTTACCCGGTCGGACTCACGCTGGCGCCGGTGATGCCGGTCGTCGACTGGCGGGAGGCGTACGGGCAGCTGCTCGACGACGTCGCCACAGCGCTCGACGGCGTCGCCGGGCTCGACCTGACCGCCGAGATCATCACCCACCGCTTCACCCCGGGGAGCAAGGAGGTGCTGCTCGGCTGGTACCCGCAGACCCGGCTGGAGATGGATGAGGAGCGCCGCACCCCGAAGCGATCCAAGTTCGGCGGGGTGAAGTTCGTCTACGACAAGACGACCATGGCCGAGATGAGGTCCTGGTTCACCGCGGAGCTGGACCGCCGGCTGCCGAACGCCCGCCTCCTCTACTGGACCTGAGTCGGCCGCCGGCGGCGAGGCCCGGTCGAGGCGGCTCCTCCCCGTGGTCGATCCGACCGCTCACTGACCGGTGCGCTCGGCCAGCCAGCGCACCGGGTCACCGCGACCGATCACCACGGCCAGCAGATCCGGGAAGAGGTCCGGCGTGCACGCGAAGGCCGGGATGCCGATCTCGGCCAGGACCGCCGCCCGGTCGTGGTCGTACGCCGGGGCTCCGGCGTCGGAGAGAGCCAGCAGCACCACCACCCGGACGCCGGCCCGGTGCAGCGCGCCGAGGCGCCGGATCAGCTCGTCACCGTCGCCGCCCTCGTAGAGATCGGTGACGAGCAGGAACACCGTCTCGGTGGGCCGGGTGACCAGCTCGGCGCAGTAGGCGACGGCGCGGTTGATGTCGGTACCGCCGCCGAGCTGGCAGCCGAACAGCACGTCGACGGGGTCCTCCAGCAGCTCGGTCAGGTCCACCACGGCCGTGTCGAAGGCCACCAGCGACGTCCGCAGCGTGCGCAGGGAGCCGAGCACCGCTCCGAACACCGAGGCGTAGACCACCGACTCCGCCATCGAGGAGGACTGGTCGATGGCGATCACCACGTCGCAGGCCAGCGCCCGAGAGCTGCGGGCGTGACCGACCAGCCGCTCCGGCACCACCGTCCGGTGCTCGGGCAGGTAGTGGTCGAGGTTGCGGCCGATGGTGGCCAGCCAGTCGATGTCGACCGTCCGGGGACGCCGGGTGCGGGCGGCGCGGTTGACCGCACCACCGACCGCCGAGCGTGTCCGCTCCCGGATGCGCTGCTCGATCTCGGCGACCACCTGGGCGACCACCGTCCGCGCCGTCTCCCTGGTGGTCTCCGGCATCACCGAGTTCAGGCCGACCAGGGTGGCGACCAGGTGGACGTCGGGCTGCACCGTGCTGAGCAGCTCGGGCTCGAGGAGCAGGGCGGTCAGGTTGAGCCGCTCGATGGCGTCGCGCTGCATCACCTGCACGACGCTGGTCGGGAAGTACGTCCGGATGTCGCCGAGCCAGCGGGCCACCTGGGGCGCTGACGCACCCAGCCCCGCGGCCCGGTCGTCGCCGGCCGGACCAGGGCGTCGCCGCGGCTGCTCCTCGTAGAGCGCGGCCAGCGTCGCGTCCATCTCGGCCTCGTCCTCACCCAGCTCGACCCCGAGACCGGCGGCCGCCGGCTCGCCGAGCAGCAGCCGCCACCGCGTCAGCCGTTCGTCGACCACCTCGTCGTCCCCGCTCACCGGTCGGACTCCGGGTGGGGATCGGCCGATGCGTCGAACGCAGCTCGACCTGAGCCAGACGCCGGCGTGTCGCCCTCGTGAGCGCAACGTCGAGCTGAGTCTGACGCGGACTCAACGTCGACCCCGCCCCGGGCGTCCTCGAGAACCCCCTCCGCGGCGGGTCGGCCGGCGCCGAGGAGGCGGTCGACCAGGGCCAGCGCAGGGCCGGCGAGCACGAGATCGTACGAGAGTTCCGCCGCCCGGATCTCCCGGCCGCTCCGGGCGGCGGCCAGCCGCTCGCCGATCAGCCGACGCTCGGGCGGGCTGAAGGTGCTGAAGGTCCGCCGGACCAGGGGCAGCACGTCGGTGAACTCGGCGTCGGTCAGCCCGGCGACCCAGCTGTCCACCAGCCCCCGCAGCTCGACGTCGTGGATCAGCAGCAGGGCTCCGTCGGCGAAGAAGCCGTCCACCCAGGCGGCCTTGTCGGCGGCGGCGGTGCCGTACGACAGCGCCCGGTGCACCCGTTGCGGACCGTCGGCGATCCGGCCGGCGTCGAACAGCACCCGGACCACCCGGCCGGCGACCTCGGTGGGCACGTCGGAACGATCGAGCAAGCCGGCCAGCACGGCGAACCAGTCGTCGCGCCGGTCGACCCCCGCGCGTGGGGTGGGTGCTCCGGCGCGGGAGGGCTCGTCCGACGCCCGGTCAGCCCCGAGTAGCCCGATGGCGTGGTGGACCCGGTCCATCCGCTGCCGCATCTGCCGGGCGGACTCGGCGTCCAGACCGGTGACCGCCGGGGTCAGCCCGGCGCAGATCCGCACCACCAGCGTGTCCGCGACCGCGGCCAGGGCGGTGGTGTCGGTGCCCCGGACGTCGCCGTAGCGGTGGGCCCGGGCCAACGCGGGCAGCGCCTCCATCAGGTGCAGCACGTCGGCGTCCAGGGCGGCCCGCTGGGCCAGCGTGGTCAGCAACCGGTCCAGTCCCTCGGGGAGCTCGGCGAGCAGGGCCCGCTCCACCGCCGCCGTCAGCTCCACGAGGCTGCCGCTGTCGGTCGTGTCGGCGAGCCGGGCCGTCGCCGCGGTCAGCACGGTCGTCCCCCAGACCGCGGCCTCGATCACCGCGAGGGCGAGCTCGGGCCGCCAGGCCGACTGCCAGGTCTCGCGGAAGGTGCCGCGGCTCTCGACCGCGCTCTCGGCGGGGGCGGCCCAGCCGAGATCCAGCACGCGCAGGCGGTGGAACAGCACCGAACGCTGGTGGTCCAGGGGCTTCCGCAGGTCCAGGTCGTGCAGCTTGACCCCGGCTTCCCGTTTGAGCCGGAGCCGGCGGCAGGTGGCCAGCAGATCGGCCTCCAGGGGCACGGTCGGCACCCCGGGGTCGACGTGCCCGGTGGCTTGGCCCACCACCAGCTCGTCGGTGACGAAGCGCAGCGCGGTCTGGTCGCCGTCGCACAGCACGGCCAGGGTGGCGTCGTTGACCTCGGTCAGGCCGGCCAGAGGACGGTTCCGCAACCCGGCGAGCGTCTCCGACAACCGGACGGCCTCGATCACCGCGGCACTCGACACGGGCAGGTCGCGCGCGCGCAGCGCGCCGGCCACGGCCGTCAGCCACCGGGCGACCGGCTGGTCCGGCGCGCTCCACAGGTGGTGGTACCAGCCGGGCGAGGCGATCCCGGCGCCGTAGCCGCTCGCCGCGGACAGCCGCTGGTGCGTCCACGGCACCCAGGTCGTGGTGATCCTGGTCTTGGGCAGCCCGCGCAGGGTGGCGTTGTCGGCGGTCGCCGGCGGCAGCGGCCAGGTGAGCACGGGGGCGTGCCAGGCGCCGCAGACCACCGCGATCCGGCGGCGTCCGGTCTTCACCGCCGCCCGGATGGTCTTGCGCATGTAGGCCTCCCGGCGGGCCTCGCTCCGCGCCTCCACCGGGTCGGTCTCCGGCAGCGCGATCCGCAGCTCGGCCATCGCCTCCAACAGGGCCGGGAAGGGCGACGGGGAGTCCCGACGGGACTCGACGACGTCGTCCCACCACCGCTCGGCGTCGTCGTAGCCGGCCGCCGCGGCCAGCGCCCCGAGCGGATCGCGTCGGACGACCCGCCGCGGCTGCCGGGCCGCCCCGGCCCCCGGCCGGTCCGCCTCCTCCGACGCGGGCTGCTCGGCTCCCTCCGGCGGCACCGGGTCCGGGTTGAGCAGGTCCGGGCTGAGCAGGTCCGGGCTGAGCAGGTCCGGGCTGGGTGGATCGACGGCGTCCGGTGCGAGCGTGTGCGCGGCGGGGAGGTCGCAGAACCCGACCGGGACCTCGTGCGCCAGCGACCAGGTCAACGCCTGCCACTCCGGCGAGAAGGTCGCGAACGGCCAGAAGGCCGCCCGCCGCGGCTCCAGGGGCGCGTACGCCAGGATCGCCACCGGCGGGTGCATGGACGGTGAAGCGGCCCAGCCGACGAGGGGGTCGGCGTCGGCCGGTCCCTCGATCAGCACCTGGTCCGGCTCGAAGGCGGTCAACGCGCCCAGCAACGACCGGGCCGAGCCGGGGCCGTGGTGGCGGATGCCGAGCACCGCGACCTCGACCGGCTCGGCGGTGCCACCGGAACCGGCCACCCTCAGGTCACCTCACGACAGGCGCTGTAGAACTCGGCCCAGCCCGGCCGGTTCCGGACGACCACCTCGAGGTACTCGATCCAGGCCACCCGGTCGCTGACCGGGTCCTTCACCACGGCGCCGACCAGACCGGCCGCCACGTCACCGGCGGTCAGCGTGCCGTCGCCGAAGTGGGTGGCCAGGGCCAGACCGCTGGTGATCACCGAGATGGCCTCGGCCGCCGACAGGGTGGCGGTCGGTGACTTCACCGCGGTCCGACCGTCGGCGGTCACCCCGGCGCGCAGCTCGCGGAACACCGTCACCACCCGCCGGATCTCCTCCTCCGCGCTGGGCGGCTCGGGCAGCTCCAGGGACCCGGCCAGCTCGGCGACCCGGGTGGTCACGATCCGGATCTCGTCCTCGACGTCGGCGGGCAGCGGCAGCACGACGGTGTTGAACCGCCGACGCAGCGCCGACGACAGGTCGTTGACGCCGCGGTCGCGGTCGTTGGCCGTGGCGATCACGTTGAAGCCCTTGACGGCCTGCACCTCCTGGCCGAGCTCGGGCACGGGCAGCGTCTTCTCCGACAGCACAGTGATCAACGCGTCCTGCACGTCGCTGGGGATCCGGGTGAGCTCCTCGATCCGAGCGATCCCGCCGGTCTCCATGGCCGTCATCACCGGTGAGGGCACGAGCGCGGCCGGGGTGGGTCCCTCGGCGAGCAGCCGGGCGTAGTTCCAGCCGTACCGGATGGCTTCCTCGGGCGTGCCCGAGGTGCCCTGGATCAGCAGCGTGGACCGGCCGGACACGGCGGCCGCCAGGTGCTCCGACACCCAGGACTTGGCGGTCCCGGGCACGCCGAGCAGCAGCAGGGCCCGGTCGGTGGCCAGGGTGGCGACCGCCACCTCCATCAGCCGGCGCGAGCCGATGTACTTCGCCGAGATCTCCGTCCCGTCGCGCAGGGTGCCGCCCACCAGGTACGTCACCACCGCCCGGGGCGACAGGCGCCAGCGCGGCGGCCGCGGGCGGTCGTCGACGGCGGCCAGGGCGACCAGCTCGTCGGCGTACGCCTCCTCGGCGTGCGGCCGCAGCCGGTCGGGCGCCACCAGCGCGCCGGTGGTCGTGGTGCCGTCAGACATGGGGGATCTCCGCCCTGGTGAAGCCGGTGGTGCCGTTGGTGAACGCGTGCTGGATGGCGGCGCGAGCGTACGCCGCCAGCTCCAGAGCCACGAACCGGTCCCGGACCGTACGGCGACGCGCCGGGGAGGCGTCGGGTGCGAGGACGTAGTACTCCCCTGCCCTGGCGATGCTCGGATAGAGCTCGAGGGGCAATGCGACCCCCAACCGGGTGGCGAAGGTGCGCGCCGGTGGCACGCCGCCGTCACCCCCGAGGACCGCGTACGCCGCGGACACCAGCTCCGGGGTCCAGGGCTGCGGGTGCGTGAGCAGCCGCTCGGGATCGGCGAGCACGTCCTCGGCCCTCAGCCGGTCGCGCGACCCCGTGGCGTTCGCCGCGGCCCGCGAGCCGGGGGTGGCGGCACCTGCCGCCGGTGGGGTCGGGACCGCTGCCGGTTGGATCGAGACCACCGCTGCGTCGGCGTCGGCGGCGAGTCGACGCCACTCCGGGTTCTGGTGGAGGAACCAGCGGCCGCGAGGCCCGATCGAGGCGGCCAGGGCCGTCCGGTCGTAGACCGTCGACCGTGCGGCCAGCCGCGCCAGCACCGTCCAGTGGAGGGACGCGACGACGTACCCGTGAGCGGCGCACACCTGCAGCCAGCAGGACACCAGGGCTGGATCGGGGGTGCGGAGCAGCTGCTGCAGCAGCAGGTCGGCGGTCTCCGGAGCCTCGGGCCGGTCCTGAGCCGGGGCCACCACCCGCGAAGGGTCGGGCGCGGCCTGATCGGCGGCCGGGTCGGGCGTCGACGGAGCAGCGGCCGCGGCGAGGCGGTCCAGGACGCGGTGGCGGGCTGCCTGGTGCAGCACCTCGGCCGGCGGGTCGGCGACGTCCAGCGGGCGGCGGTCGGTCCCCAGCAGGGCGGTGGTGACCAGCTCGGCCCACTGCGCCGGGGTGGTCACGGGCGCACTCCGTCCGGTGTCATCCGTGGAGCACCGTGCTGTACCGGCGTCCCCCGGCGTCCGGGAGGACGGCCAGCGGGAGCAGCCGGCGACCGTCGTACTCCCCCATCACCTGCAGCGGCTGTCCACCCGCCTGCGCGACCAGCGGCCACGGATCACCGTCACCGTCGACCAGCGGCACCGTGCGGCCCGACAGATCCCGGAGTCGCCAGGCGTCGCCGCTCGCCGGCGGCACCGGGACGCCGGCGACCACCACCGGGAGCCGGGTCGCCCACGGGTCGGCGGCCAGCAGGTCGGCCAGCTGTACGCCGACCGTCGCCAGGTCGTCCCCGCCCCATGACCGCGTCGCGACGATCTCGCCGGTCGTCCGGTCCGATGCTGGCGGCTCGTCCGGGTCCGGCAGCGGCGGCTCGATCAGCGCTCGGTGCTGGCCCGACCCGGGATAGAAGTGGGCGGTGCACGCGTACGTGCGACCCGGGCGGACGCTGAGATCCAGGTCGCGCCCCGGCGGCGCCACGGTGAGCCAGAGAGCCCAGCGACCGGTGTCGAGCCCTCGCAGCCAGACCCGGCGGGTGGTCAGCTGGTACTCCACGGTGTCGACGGCCGCCAGGGCCCACCACCGGTCGGTCACCCCCGGTCGGTTCCGCACCGCGTCCTTGCTCACCGGGTAGCCCACCCGGGAGCGGACGGTCGCCGCCAGCTCGTCCGGGAGGTCGTCCAGCTGCTGGTGAGCGCGTGCCAGCAGGTGCAGTCCGCCCAGGGCGTGCAGGGCTCGAGCCGGCCAGTCCGCCGTGACCAGGTCGGCCGGCAGCGCCCGGAGCGTGGCAGCGACCGCGGGTGCCTGGGCGTCGACCATCCGGGCGGCGATGGCGTCGAAGTGCCCGTAGCCCGCGCGGGGCAGCCCGGCCAGCCCGGTCCTCACCTGATCGCCGAGCCACAGCTGCAGCTCGGTCAGCCCGCCGGACACCTTCTCCCGCCGGGCCTCAGCGCGCCTGGCCGCCGCGTCCGGATCGACCGGACCGTCGCCGCGACCACCGGACCCCGCCGGATCGGTCGCGGTGTCGGTGAACGGCCGGCGCCCCACGATCCGCGCCACCCAGTCGGGTTCCTCGACCACAGCGATCTGGCCGTCCGCCGCCAGGTCCGCCAGCCCGGCCGCGTGCTTGCACGGACGGTTCCGGCTCGGGCAGCTGCACGCGGTCGTGCCGGGCCGGTCGGCGGCCACCACCGTCTCGTACGGAGTCGCCGCGCTCCCCTGACAGCGTCCCCAGGCAGCCCGTTCCGAGCGACCGAGGTCGAGCCAGCGCAGGCCGCGGCCGACCCTGGTCGGCTCGCTCACCGCCCCCGTCTGCATGCCGACAATCTAGACACCGCCACTGACGCCCCCGCGGATCTGCATCCGTACCGCCGGATCTGACTCCCCGGCGACATCCGACCAACCCGAGCCCCGTCCCCACGACCGGATCTGACTCCCCGGCGACATCCGGCCAACCCAAGCCCCGTCCCCACGACCAGATCTGACTCCCCGGCGACATCCGGCCAACCCGAGCCCCGTCCCCACGACCGGATCTGACTCCCCGGCGACATCCGGCCAACCCGAACCCCGTCCCCACGACCAGATCTGACTCCCCGGCGACATCCGGCCAACCCGAACCCCGTCCCCACGACCAGATCTGACTCCCCGGCGACATCCGACCACCCAAGCCCCGTCCCCACGACCAGATCTGACTCCCCGGCGACATCCGGTCAACCCAAGCCAGGGCCTGTACGGCCGGACCTGGCTCGCCGGTCGGATCCGATCCACCCGCCCCCGCCCCACCCACCACCGGCTCGCTGCCCCGCCCACCACGGGCTCTCTGCCCCGGAACGTGACGATGCCCCGACGGTCGACCGCCGGGGCACCTGTCCGAGAGCAGTGCGTCGTTACGACTCGCCGCCCGCGTTGCCGGTGGTACCGGCGGTCACGTCCAGCAGCCGGTACTTCTCGGCCGCCTCCTTGGGCGCGCTCGACGGCACGTCCCCGGTGGCCGCCAGCTCCTGCAGCGCCCGGACGACGATCGAGTGCACGTCGATGTGAAAGTAGCGCCGCGCCGCCGCCCGTGTGTCGGAGAAGCCGTGGTCGTCGGCGCCCAGGGTGGCGAACCGGTTCGGCAGGAACTGCCGGATCTGGTCCGGCACCGCGGACATGTAGTCGGTCGAGGCGATCACCGGCCCCTGGGCGTCGGCGAACCGACGGGTCACGTACGGCACCTGCGGCTGCTCGTCGGGGTGCAGGAAGTTGTGCTTCTCGGCGGCCAGGCCGTCGCGACGCAGCTCCACCCACGAGGTGACCGACCAGACGTCGGCACTCACCCCCCACTCCGAGCCGAGGATCATGGCGGCTTCCTGGACCCACGGCAGCGAGACGCCGGAGCCGAGCAGCTGCACCTTGGGGCCGGAGTCACCGCCGCTGCTGACCTTGTGGATGCCCTTGAGGATCCCCTCGACGTCGACGTCCTCCGGCTCGGCCGGCTGGGAGATCGGCTCGTTGTAGACCGTGACGTAGTACATCCAGTTGCGATCGGTGGAGTCCGCGCCGTACATCTGCTCGAGCCCGGCCTCGACGATGTGGGCGATCTCGTACCCGTACGCCGGGTCGTAGATCTTCATCGCCGGGTTGGTCGACGCGAGCAGCGGCGAGTGTCCGTCGGCGTGCTGCAGTCCCTCACCGGTCAACGTGGTGCGACCGGCGGTGGCGCCGATGATGAACCCGCGGGTCATCTGGTCCATGGCGGCCCACATCGCGTCACCGGTGCGCTGGAAGCCGAACATCGAGTAGAAGACGTAGACCGGGATCATCGGCTCGCCGTGGGTGGCGTAGCTGGTGCCGGCGGCGGTGAAGGCGGCCATCGA
The DNA here is from genome assembly GCF_039536605.1 of Microlunatus aurantiacus. NCBI lineage: Bacteria > Bacillati > Actinomycetota > Actinomycetes > Propionibacteriales > Propionibacteriaceae > Microlunatus > Microlunatus aurantiacus. The sequence continues at coordinate 1,029,706 of NZ_BAAAYX010000002.1, read as the reverse complement.
GCCCGCCTCGTTGATGCCGGTGTGCAGCAGCTGCCCGTGGGTGGACTCCTTGTAGGCCAGGAACAGCTCGCGGTCGACAGCTGTGTAATTCTGGCCCTTGGGGTTGTAGATCATCGCCGACGGGAAGAACGAGTCCATCCCGAAGGTGCGCGCCTCGTCGGGGATGATCGGCACGACCCGCTCGCCGAAGCCCTTGTCCCGCATCAGGTCGCGGAGCAGCCGGACGAAGGCCATGGTGGTGGCCGCCATCTGCTTGCCGGAGCCCTTCTTCGCCACCGCGTACAGCTTGGTGTCGGGCAGGGCCACCTGCTTCGGGCTGTTCCGCCGCTCGGGCACCCAGCCGCCGAGCTTGCGGCGGCGCTCGAGCATGTACTGGATCTCCTCCGAGTCCGCGCCCGGGTGGTAGTAGGGCACGTCGTAGGCGTCCGACTCGATCTGCTCGTCGGTGACCGGGATGTGCATCAGGTCGCGGAACGTCTTGAGGTCGTCCTGCTTGAGCTTCTTCATCTGGTGGGTGGCGTTGCGGGCCTCGAAGTTGTGCCCGAGCCCGTAGCCCTTCACCGTCTGCGCCAGCACGACCGTCGGTCGACCGTTGCGCACGGTGGCGGCGTGGTAAGCGGCGTACACCTTGGCGTAGTCGTGCCCACCGCGCTTCATGTTCCAGATCTGGTCGTCGGTCATGTCCTTGACCATGAGCTTGGTGGCGGTGCTCTTGGAGAAGAAGTTGTCCCGGATGTAGCCGCCGGACTCGCCCTTGTAGGTCTGGAAGTCGCCGTCCGGGGTCTCGTTCATGATCCGCACCAGGTCGCCGGTGGTGTCGCCGGCGAAGAGCGGGTCCCACTCGCGGCCCCACAGCACCTTGATCACGTCCCAGCCGGCGCCTCGGAAGAACGCCTCCAGCTCCTGGACGATCTTGCCGTTGCCGCGGACCGGGCCGTCCAGCCGCTGCAGGTTGCAGTTGATCACGAAGGTCAGGTTGTCCAGACCGTCGTTGGCGGCCAGCTGCAGCAGACCGCGCGACTCGGGCTCGTCCATCTCGCCGTCACCGAGGAACGCCCACACGTGCTGGTCGGAGGTGTCCTTGATGCCGCGGTTGCGCAGGTAGCGGTTGAACTGCGCCTGGTAGATCGCGTTCATCGGGCCGATGCCCATCGACACCGTCGGGAACTGCCAGAAGTCCGGCATCAGCCGCGGGTGCGGGTACGACGACAACCCGTGCGGCGCCTTGGACTTCTCCTGCCGGAACCCGTTGAGATCCTCCTCGGTGAGCCGGCCCTCGAGGTAGGCGCGGGCGTACATGCCCGGCGAGGCGTGCCCCTGGAAGAACACCTGGTCGCCACCGCTGGGGTGGTCGGGACCGCGGAAGAAGTGGTTCAGACCGACCTCGTAGAGGGTGGCCGCTCCGGCGTAGGTGGAGATGTGACCGCCGACCCCGATGTCGGACCGCTGCGCCCTGTGCACCAGGACGGCCGCGTTCCAGCGGATCAGGCTGCGGTAACGGCGCTCGATCTCTTCGTTCCCGGCGAACTCCGGCTCCTCCGACACCGGGATGGTGTTGATGTAGTCGGTGACCAGGGGGGAGGAACCCGACGAGGCGGCGACACCGGCCTTGTCGTTCAGCGACTCCAGGATCTGGCGAGCCCGGTCACGGCCGCGCGCCTTAACCAGGTCCTCGTAGGACTCCAGCCACTCGGCGGTCTCCTCCGGATCGACGTCCTTGCTGTTGTCCACGCTCATCGGTGGTGCGTTCCCTTCCTCTCGTGGGCCCGGGGTGACGGGCAGTCCTTCGCGGGTCCGGGCACCTGACAGGTGCCCGCGACCCGGTCGTGACCTGAGTCGAGCCTAGTGGTTGCGGTCGCGGGTCCGTCAGGGGCCGCAACCCACCCGGGGAGGGCACCGGGCCGGATCCGGCCCGGCCGCCGGGGAGCCCGGCGGTGCCGGTCAGTGCTCGCCGTCGCTCCGACCGACCTTGACGTCGACCACCGAGCCGTTGTCGTCGCGGACCTGGACTGGTCTGCCGTCGGCGTCCACGATCCGCCCGTCGACGATCCGGTCGCCCTCCTGCAGGTTCCCGTACGACTTCACGTCGCTCAGGTCGATGAACCGGTCGGCGGCCACGAAGACCGACGAGCCGGGCTTCTGCCGGGCGAAGGTGAGGTGGTTGAAGAACAGGTTCAACAAGACGGCCATGATGGCGGCCGAGCTGATGCCCGAGTGGAAGATGGTGCCGAACCACGTCGGGAACTCGTCGTAGAACGTCGGGGCGGCGATCGGGATCAGCCCGGCGCCGATGGAGGCCGCCACGATGATCAGGTTCATGTTGCCCTTGTAGTCCACCTTGGCCAGCGTGCGGATGCCGGAGGCCGCGACCGTGCCGAACAGCACGATGCCGGCGCCGCCGAGGACCGGGGTCGGCACCGCCGCGACCACCCGACCCAGGATCGGCAGCAGCCCGAGGACGACCAGGATGACTCCGCCGGCGGTGACCACGAACCGGCTCTTGACCCCGGTGATGGCGACCAGACCGACGTTCTGGGCGAACGCGCTCTGGGTGAAGCCGTTGAACACCGGGGAGATGATCGAGGCGCCCATGTCGGCCCGCAGACCGTTGCCGATCCGCTTCCGGTCGACGTCGGTGCCGACGATCTCACCGACCGCCAGGATGTCGGCGGTGGTCTCGGTCAAGATCACCAGCACGACGATGGTCATGGACAGCACACCGGCCACGGTGAACACCGGCGTCCCGAAGGCGAACGGCGTGGGGAACGCGACGACCGGGCCGTTGCCCACGTTGCCCCAGTTCGCCATCCCGACCACCGTGGCGGCCACGGTGCCGACCACGATCGCCAGCAGGATCGAGAGCCGGGAGATGGCCGGCACGTTGGCCCGGCTGAGCACCAGGACCACGAGCAGGGTGAAACCGGCCAGCGTGATGTTGGCCACCGAGCCGTACGACTCCAGCTTGTTGTTGCCCCCCATCGCCCAGTTGGCCGCCACCGGCATCAGCGACAGTCCGATGGTGGTGATCACCACCCCGGTGACCACCGGCGGGAAGAAGCGGATGATCCGGGCGAAGAACGGGGTGATCAGCAAGCCGATCAGCGCCGAGCCCATCACCGACCCGAACACGGCCGGCATCCCGCCGCCCTGGGTGGCGATCGCCACCAGGGTGGCGACGCTGGCGAACGAGGTGCCCTGGACCAACGGCAGCTGCGAACCGAACCACGGGATGCCGACGGACTGCAGGATAGTGGCCAGCCCGCCGATGAACAGGCAGCAGGCCACCAGCAGACCCAGCTCCGGCGCCGGGACACCGGCCGCGGCGCCGACGATCAGGGGCGGGGCGATGATCCCGCCGTACATGGTGAGGACGTGCTGGGCACCGAAGCCCAGGCTCTTGCCGACGCCCAGGAACTCGTCCTCGGGTCGCTTCGACGCGACCGGCGTGACCGCTGCGCTCATGATCCCGCCGCTCAGCAGAATCCGGCGACGCCGACCCACGCCGCACTGGCGTCGGTGGCATCGGCACGCTGGACGGTGGCCTCGATCAGACCGTACGGGCGGTCGGCGGCGTAGAAGACCTCGTTGGGGTTCTCCAGACCGAAGGGGGAGAGGTCCACCACGAAGTGGTGCTTGTTCGGGCAGGAGAACTTGATCTCGTCGACCTCGGGATGAGCGGCCAGCACCGCCTCGGCCATCTGGTAGAGGGTCTGCTGCAGAGCCGCGGAGTATCCCTGGGTGAAGGTGTCCAGGATGATCGCCCTGATGTCGGCGTAGGCGGCGTTGTAGTCCACGTCGCCGGTGTTGTAGCGCCACCGGGTGGCGATGTCGGTCGCCAGGATCCGGTCGTTCGTCTCCTTGAGCGTCGTGTAGCGATCCTTCGGGTAGCCCTCGAAGCCGGACTCGGTCGACTTGAGGACCGTCAGACCGTGGAAGCCGGCGATCACCGTGTCGGTCTCGCCGTCGCGGACGACGACGGCGGTCCGGGTCTCGGCGTTGGTCCGGTAGAACGAGTGATCATGGTCGTTGATCCGGGCCCAGGTGTACTGCTCGGCAGCCCAGCGCCCACCGGTGACCCAGTCGAAGTCGCCGGTGAAGTGCTCGGCCAGCCTGAGCAGGAACGACTCCGGTGAGCCGACCCCGTCCAAGGCGTACGCGAAGATCGTGTTCTTCTGGGTGTCGGTCGCGACCACGTGGCTGTTGTCGCCCTCGAGGTGCGCGGCGGCGAAGTCACCGCGCAGCTGCGAGGTGACGTTCAGGTCCTCGATCTCGTGCCGGGGGTTGTCGCGGGTGATCCGGACGACCCGGTTCTCCGCCTTGCCGTACTGGTTGTGGGTGAGCACGACGTCGCTCATGATCATGACTTCCTTGTCTGTTGGGCTGGGTGTCGTGAGCCGCGGGTCCAGGTCCGCGGCGGCGGGTCAGGACCCGCGGTAGGTCGAGTACGCGAACGGGCTGAGCAGCAGCGGCACGTGGTAGTGCGCCTGACCGGCGACGACGGTGAAGTCGATCACCACCCGGGGGTAGAAGGTGGCCTGGCCGCGGCCGGCGAAGTAGGTCCCGGTGCCGAACTCGATCCGGTAGTCACCGGCCTCGAGCAGCTCGGGCCCGAGCTCGGGGACGCGCCCGTCCCCGTTGGTGGTCGCGGTGGCGATCGCCGCGTCGCCGTCGAGCAGCGTGATGGTGACACCTGCGGCCGGGGTGCCGGCGGTGGCGTCGAGGACGTGGGCGGTCACGTAGCTCATGACGTCTCTCATTTCCATCAAGTGGAATAGAACTTCCGATATACGTAGTCTGAGCCACGCCTCGGCGGTTGTCAACTGGAACGGTTCCAGGTTTCGGTGACGGTCCCGTGACGGCCGCAGACGGCGCCGCAGCCCGCCGGGTCGACGGCGATCAGGCCTCGGTCTGCCCCGGCAGCTCGTCGAGACGCCGGTACGTCATGCTCCCGTAGCGCAGCACGTCGTCGTCGCCCACGACGACCCGTTCGCCGAGGGAGCCGTAGCCGTTGCCCTCCACGATCCGGTACCCGTACGCCGTCGGCTCGAGCACGTCCGACCCTTCCAGCGGGTCCCAGCCCGGCAGCTGGAGGGGTCGTACCCGACCGCCCACCACGCCGAGGTCGATGGCCGCCCACAGGTTGCCCCAGCGACCCAGGCCCCGTCGGGCCGGACCGTCGGCGGTCGGCTCAGCCGGGTGCTCGCGAGCGTCGTCGAGCAGGGTCAGGATGCCGGTCGCCAAGGACGAGGCCGGACCGTCGATGGCGTTGGTCATCACCGACACCACCAGGCCGGTCTCGGGGTCCAGCAGCGTGCGGGACGAGTGGCCGGGGTAGCCGCCGCCGTGCCCGGTCATCCGGTGATCCTCGACGCTCTCCCCGGCCATCCCGAGTCCGTACCAGGCCCCCTCGGGCTTCCGCTGGTCGGAGAGGTTGGCCCGCCGCTGCATCAGCCGCTTGGAGCGGTCGCTGAGCAGTCGCCCGTCGCCGAAGGCGTGGGCACCGAAGTAGCTGACGAGATCCTCGGCGGTGGAGCTGAAGCCCGTGGCGGCATCGAGGGCCGCGGTGTCGACCGACGCGATCGGCCGGCGGCGGGTCGCGGTGTGCAGCCCGCTGTGGCCGGTGGCGTAGTCGCCGGCCCGGTCCGGTCGGTAGCAGGCGGACGTGGCGGTCAGACCCAGGGGCACGACGACGAGCTCGCTCATCGCGTCCACGTACGAGGTCCGGGTGACCGCCTCGATCACCAGACCGAGCAGGCCGTAGCCCAGGTTGCTGTAGGAGAACCGCTCCCCCGGCTCCGACTTCGGCGGGACGCGCGCCATGTCCAGCAGCTCGACCCGGTCCGGGAACGGCCGCTGCCCCTGCCAGAAGTCGCCGTCCAGTCCGTCGCGCAGGGCCCCGCTGGTGTGCTCGAGCAGCTCGCGGACGACGGCCCGGCCGATCGGGTCGTCGGCGAGCTCGGGGACCAGGTCCCCGAGCCGGTCCTCCAGCCGGAGCCGGTCCTGCTCGACCAGTCGGAGCACCGCGGTGGCGGTGAACGTCTTGGAGTGGGACGCGATCCGGAAGAGGTGGTCGGTCCGCAGCGGGATGGCCCGGTCGACGTCGGCCAGGCCGTACGCCCGGGAGAGCTCGATCCGACCGTGTCGCCCGATCGCCACCTGAGCGCCGGGTAGCCGGCTGTGCCAGACCCGGTAGGCCACCCAGCGGTCGATGGTCTCGAGGGTCTCGGTCAGGTCGGCATCGTCGGCGAGGGTCATGGGATCACCTTGCCAGTCGCTCCCCGAGGGGCACCTGCGCAGGACACAATGAGGCCGGTGAGCGACGAGGAGCACGACCTGCACGGTCACGAGCTCGCCCTGTACGGCCACGAGCTCGATCCGGGACTCCGCGCGGTCCTGACCGCGCCGCTGCCGACCGAGGCGGTGACCTGGGTGGAGGACACCGTGGGCGCGCGGGTGGTCGACCAGCGCCCCCTGCTCGGCGGGACGTCGTCGGCGCTGCACCTGCTGACCACCACGGCGACCCCGCCGCAGGACCGGCTGGTGCTCCGGCGCTACGTTTTGGACTGGGTGCTCGAGGAGGCCGACGTCCCGGCCAACGAGGCGCTCGCGCTGCGCCTGGTCGGCACAGACACCTTCGGGGTGCCGGCCCCCCGGCTGCTGGCCCACGACCCGGACGGGCGCGCGCTGGGGGTGCCGCTGACGTTGATGACCGCGCTGCCGGGCGCGCCGGTCTGGCAACCCTGGGACCGGACGGCCTGGCTGCGGGCGCTCGCGGCCCTGGCGGTGCGGATCCACGCGGCGCCGGTGTCACCCGAGCTCGGGGACTGGGCGCCCTATCCGCCGCACGCCCGCACCGCCCCCACCTGGAGCCGCCACCCCGACGCCTGGCTGACCGCGTACGCGCTGTGGGACGGGCCGGTCCCGGCCAGTCGGCGCGTCTTCCTGCACCGCGACTTCCATCCGGGCAACCTGCTGTGGACCGGCGAGCGACTCACCGGGGTGGTCGACTGGGTGTCGGCCTGCGCCGGTCCGCCCGAGGAGGACATCGGCCACTGCCGGGCGAACCTCGCGATCCGTCTCGGTCAGGACTGGGCCGACGAGTTCCTCACCCACTGGCAGGAGCTGAGCGGCACCCGGGACTACCACGCGTACTGGGACCTGACCAACGTCGTGTCGTTCGACCACGCTCTGGAGGAGCCGGGCCTGGACGCGTTCGTCGCCGCGGCAGCGGCGCGGCTCCGCTAGTCCTCACTCGCTGTTCCCTGCGCGCTCAGGACTCTGCCTTCCTTCCTCACTCGCTGTTCCCTGCGCGCTCAGGACTCTGCCTCCCTCCCGCCCGCGCAGACGACGAGCGTGTCTGCTCACTCGGTCGTCCAGGCAGAGCCGCGCTCCGCTCATGGCCGCGCGCGAGGGCTACACGAACTGTCGTGACAGCACGGCGTGCCGGTTCACGTCCTTGTAGAGCAGGTAGCGGAAGCGTCCGGGTCCGCCGGCGTAGCAGGCCTGAGGGCAGAAGGCGCGCAACCACATGAAGTCGCCCTCCTGCACCTCCACCCAGTCCTGGTTGAGCCGGTAGACCGCCTTGCCCTCCAGCACGTAGAGGCCGTGCTCCATCACGTGCGTCTCGGCGAACGGGATCACCCCACCCGGCTCGAAGTTGACGATCGTGACGTGCATGTCGTGCCGCAGGTCGGCCGGGTCGACGAAGCGCGTGGTCGACCACCGGCCCTCGGTGCCGGGCATCACGCCGGGCTCCACGTCGCGCTCGTGCCGCACCAGGACCGGTGGCACGTCCAGCCCGTCGACCCGCTGGTAGGTCTTGCGGATCCAGTGGAACCGGCCCGCCACCTCGGAGGTGTTGTGCAGCGTCCAGTCCGTCGACGGCGGCAGGTAGGCGTAGCTGCCCGGCTCCAGCCGGTGCCGGTCACCGTCGGTGGTGAGCTCCAGGTGACCCTCGACCACGAACAGCACGCCCTCGGCGCCGGCGTCCTGCTCGGGCCGGTCGCTGCCACCGCCGGGTGAGACCTCGACGATGTACTGCGAGAACGTCTCGGCGAACCCGGACAGCGGACGGGCGAGGACCCACAACCGGGTGCCCTCCCAGAACGGCAGGAAGCTGGTGACGATGTCGCGCATCACCCCCCGCGGGATGACGGCGTAAGACTCGGTGAACATGGCCCGGTCGGTGAGCAGATCGGTCTGCGGCGGGTGTCCTCCGTACGGCGCGTAGTAGCCGCTCGCGGTCGATCCGAGGTCGGCCGGGACTGACGTGGTGCTGGACACGAGATCACTTCCTTGGTTCTCGAAGGTGGTGGAGGCTGCGAAGACCCGCCGGGCGTGGCCGGCGAGCATGATCAGGACCGGACGGCGACCGCCACGTTCTCGGTGTCGGACTTCGGCCGGGCCAGCTGCTCCAGGCGGCCGGCATCCAGACCGACCGCGCCGAGCAGCTCGGCGTCGCCGACCGCCCCGCAGGCGAAGCCCCGGTAGAGGTAGCGGGCCAGCGCCCGGGCGGTGGCCGGTTCGTCGAGGACCCCGCCGCCCGCCTTGGTCAGGTAGGCGTGCAGCCGGCCGGCCGCGCGCTCGAAACCCTCACGGTAGAAGGTGATGTTGGCGATGAAGCGCGTCGGCAGCTGGGCGGGGTGCAGGTCCCAGCCCTGGTAGATGGCTCGCTCGAGCGAGCGCCGGACCAGCCGGTGGTGCAGTCCCCACGCCGCCTGGATCTGGTCGTCGGAGCCGACCGGGAGGATGTTGGTGGAGCCGTCCGACAGGTGCACGCCGGTGCCGGCGACCGCGGCCTGCATCACGTCCTTGGCGTGGTCGGCGACCGGGTGCTCCATCGACTGGTACTCCGCCGACACCTGCAGGGACGCGCTGTAGTCGTACGTGCCGTAGTGCAGCGAGGTGACCCGCCCCTGACCGGCGTGCAGGGCGGCGGCGACCGGAGCCGTGCCGTCCGCGCCGAGGATGAGCTGCGGCGTCTCCACCTGGATCTCGAAGCCCAGCCGACCGGCCGGCAGCCCGGCCGCGGTCTCGTACGCCTCGCAGGCGGCGACCATCGCCTCGACCTGACTGACCGTGCTGACCTTCGGGAAGGTGATCACCAACCCGTCGGGCAGTGCGCCCGTGCGGTCCAGAAGCGTGCTCAGGAACAGATCCAGCGTGCGCACACCGCGACGCCGGGTCGGCTCCTCGAAGCACTTGAAGCGCAACCCGACGAAGGCCGGGGCTGCACCGGCCGCCAACGCGTCGGCCAGTCGTCCGGCGACCGCGACCGCGTCGGTGTCCTCGACCTCGTCGACACGGGTCCCGTACCCGTCCTCGAAGTCCAGCCGCAGGTCCTCGATCGGCTCGGCGGCCAGCTTGGCCTCGGCCCGGGCGGCTACCGCCTCGACCAGGTGGTCGGCGACCCCGACCGTACGGCACAGGGCCGCCCAGCCACCCTGCGCGGCCACCAGGGCTGCCGCCTCGGCGCCCCACCGCTGCGGCAGGTCGACGGTGTAACGGTCGGCCGGTACGTACACGGTGTGCACCGGCTGCCGCCGACCGTCCTCGCCCGGGTAGGCCCGGTCGAGGAAGGCGTCGGTGTCGGCGAGTCGGGCGTCGAGGTCGGCCAGCACCTGCTCGTCCAGGCGCGGCCCCCCCGACGCGGTCAGCACGCTCACTTGATCAGCTCGTACGCCGGCAGGGTCAAGAAGTCGGTGAAGTCGTCCGACAGCACCTGATCGGCGATCAGGTCCTTGGCCGGCAGGTAGAAGCGCTCGAACTGCTCGGCCGGAACCTGCTTGCGCAGCTTCTCGACCTCCTCGTCGAGGACCCGGGCGACCAGCTCCTTTGTCACCGTCTCACCGGTGTCAGCCAGCACGACCTCGTTGCGGATCTGCTGCCACACCTGGGAGCGAGAGATCTCGGCGGTGGCGGCGTCCTCCATCAGGTTGTGGATGCCCACCGCGCCGTTGCCGGACAACCAGACCGCGGTGTACGCGACGGCGACCTCGAGGTTGCCGCGGAGCCCGACCTCGGTGTTGCTGCCCGTGGCCGAGGAGACGTCCAGCAGCTGCGCCGGGGTGACCTCGACCTCGGGCCGCTGACGGTCGATCTGGTTGGGCTTGTCGCCGAGTACCCCGTCGAACACCTCGCGGCACACGGGCACCAGATCGGGGTGGGCGACCCAGGAGCCGTCGAAGCCGTCGCCGGCCTCGCGGGTCTTGTCGGCGTTCACCTTGGCGAAGGCCACCTTGTTGATCTCAGCGTCCTTGCGGCTGGGGATGAAGGCGGCCATCCCGCCCATGGCGAACGCACCGCGCTTGTGGCAGGTCTTCACCAGCAGCTCGGTGTAGGCGCGCATGAAGGGCGCTGTCATGGTGATGTCGGCGCGGTCCACCAGGACGAACTCCGGGCCGGCGTCGCGGAAGTACTTGATGATGCTGAACAGGTAGTCCCAGCGTCCGGCGTTCAGACCCGACGCGTGATCGCGCAGCTCGTAGAGGATCTCCTCCATCTCGAACGCCGCCGGGATGGTCTCGATCAGCACGGTGGCGCGGACGGTCCCGTACGCGATCCCCAGCTCGGCCTCGGCGAAGGTGAAGACGTCGTTCCACAGCCGGGCCTCGAGGTGACTCTCCATCTTGGGCAGGTAGTAGTACGGCCCCTGGCCGTTGTCGATGAGCTGCTGGGCGATGTGGAAGAAGTGCAGACCGAAGTCGACCAGGGCACCCACACCGACGGAGCCGTCGACGATCACGTGCGCTTCGGGAAGGTGCCAGCCGCGCGGTCGGGCGACCACCACGGCGAGCGGCGCGTCGGTGCGGAGCGCGTACTTCTTGCCGTCCGCTTGGGTGAATGACAGCGTCCCGCGGGCGGCGTCGCGGAGGTTGAGGATGGCGTCGACCACGTTGCCCCAGGTCGGGGAGCTGGCGTCCTCGAGATCGGCCAGCCAGACCTTGGCGCCGGAGTTGAGCGCGTTGATCGCCATCTTGGCCGGGCTGGCCGGACCGGTCATCTCGACCCGGCGGTCCTGCAGCGCCGGCGGGGCCGGGGCGACCTGCCAGTCGCCGGCGCGGACGTCCGCGGTCGCGGGCAGGAAGTCCAGCGACTTCGAGGCCGCGGCGGCCTCGCGCTTGCCGGCGCGTGCCGCGAGCAGCTCGTCGCGACGTCCGGCGAAGTTCTGGTGCAGCTTCTCCAAGAAGGCGAGGGCCTCGTCGGTGAGGATCTCCTCGGCCCGGTCGAGGGGATGGCGGTCGGTGATCTCGATGCTCATGGTGTCTCTCGTGGTCGTGGTGCGGTCAGGAGTGGGCCTGCTGGACGACCGCCTCGGCGACCGCAGGAGCGACCCGAGCATCGAAGACGCTCGGCACGATGTAGCTGGGGTTCAGCTCGTCCTCCGACACGCAGTTGGCGATCGCCTCGGCGGCGGCCACCAACATCGGCGTGGTGATGTCCGAGGCTGCCGCGTCGAGCAGACCGCGGAAGAGCCCGGGGAAGGCGAGCACGTTGTTGATCTGGTTCGGGAAGTCGCTGCGGCCGGTGGCGACCACGGCGGCGTGCTTGGCGGCCTCGTTCGGCAGGATCTCCGGGTCGGGGTTGGCCAGGGCCAGCACGATCGCCCCCGGGGCCATGGTCGCGACCTGCTCGGCCCCGAACAGGTTCGGTCCGGAGACCCCGATGAACACGTCGGACCCGACCAGCGCCTCGTGCAGGGTGCCGGAGAAGCCTTCGGCGTTGGTGTTCTCGGCGATCCACGTCCGGTGCTCGTCGGTATAGGTCTGCCCACCGTGGATCGCGCCGGAGCGGGCCACCCCGACGATGTGCTCGGCGCCCTGGGCCTGCAGCAGCTGGATGATCGCGCTGCCCGCCGCACCGACACCGGAGACGACGATCTTGACCTCGCCCATCTTCTTGTCCACCACGCGCAAAGCGTTGATCAGCGCGGCGAGCACGACGATGGCCGTGCCGTGCTGGTCGTCGTGGAACACCGGGATGTCCAGCTCGTCCCGCAGCCGGCGCTCGATCTCGAAGCAGCGGGGAGCCGAGATGTCCTCCAGGTTGACGCCCCCGTAGACCGGGGCCAGCGCCTTGACGATGCTGATGATCTCCTCGGTGTCCTTGGTGTCCAGGCAGACCGGCCAGGCGTCGACACCGGCGAACTGCTTGAACAGGGCGGCCTTGCCCTCCATCACCGGCAGAGCCGCGGCGGGGCCGATGTCGCCCAGACCGAGCACCGCAGTGCCGTCGGTGACCACGGCCACGGTGTTGCGCTTGATGGTGAGCCGACGGGCGTCCTCGGGGTTGGCGGCGATGGCCAGGCAGACCCGCGCGACGCCCGGGGTGTAGGCCCGGGAGAGGTCGTCGCGGTTCTTCAGGGGGACCTTGGGCTCGACGGACAGCTTGCCGCCCAGGTGCAGCAGGAAGGTCCGGTCGCTGACCTTGCGGACCGTCGTCCCCGGACGGGCATCCAGCGCCTCGGAGATCTTCTGCGCGTGCTCCTCGTTCACCGTGTTGCAGGTGACGTCGACGACGATCACGTCGTGACTGGACTCCACGATGTCGAGCGCGGTCACCGCTGCGCCGGTCTCGGCGACCGCCGACGCGAGGTCCGTGGTCGAGCCCGCACTGGGACTGACGGCGACGCGGAGGGTGATCGAGTAACCGGGACTGGGGCTGCTGGCCATTCTGGAACTCCTCAAGTTATTCCGTTTGGTGGATTCTAACTTCTACTTCGTGGAAGTGCAACCTTGACCGACGCGCCTGCGACGGGCAGGATCGGTCCTAGCGGAATTGCACTGTCGCAATGCGGAAAGGAGCAGGATGCCTAGCCCCCTCTCGGACGTGAGCGCCTCGCGGACTCCCGAGCACCACCGTGGCACCCTCGACCAGGCCCTCCCCGGCGGGGTCGACCCCAGCCTGTACAACCACGACCTCGCCCCGACCAAGCGCGAGGGCCGCACGTGGAGTGCGTACAACTTCTTCGCGCTGTGGGCCAACGACGTGCACAGCCTGGGGAACTACTCCTTCGCGATGGGGTTGTTCGCGCTGGGACTGGGCACCTGGCAGATCCTGCTGGCCCTCGGTGTCGGTTCGGCCTTCCTGTTCGTGCTGCTGTGCCTGTCCGGCTTCATGGGCTACAAGACCGGGGTGCCGTTCCCGGTGATGAGCCGGATCAGCTTCGGGATCCGCGGCGCGCAGATCCCCGCCCTGATCCGCGGCGGCGTGGCCATCGTCTGGTTCGGCATCCAGACCTACCTCGCCTCGCTGGTCGGCAACGTGCTGGTGATGGCGCTGGTCCCGGCCACCCAACCGCTGGCCGAGACGACGTTCCTCGGGCTCACCGTGCTGGGCTGGGCCTGCTTCACCGTGCTCTGGCTGATCCAGGTGGTGATCGCCTGCTACGGCATGGAGATGATCCGCAAGTACGAGGCCTTCGCCGGCCCGGTCATCCTGGTCACCTTCGTCGTCCTGGCCGCCTACGTGCTCTCCGTCTCCGGAGGCGAGATCGTCTGGCAGCCGCCGGACGCCGTCGAGGGTGGTGAGATGTGGCGCGAGATCCTCGGCGGGGGTGCCCTGTGGGTCGCGATCTACGGCACCTTCGTGCTCAACTTCTGCGACTTCACCCGAAGCGCCAAGACCACGAAGTCCATCGTCTGGGGGAACCTCTTCGGCATCCCCGTCAACACCTTGTTCTTCGGCGTCATCGTGGTCGTCCTGGCCGGCGGCCGGCTCGCGATCGACGGCAAGGTCATCGCCAGCCCCACCGACGTGGTCGAGTCCATCGGCAGCACCCCGATGCTGGTGCTCGCCTGTGTCTCGCTGTTGATCCTGACCATCGCGGTCAACCTGATGGCCAACTTCGTGGCGCCCTCGTTCGCCCTGGCCGCGCTGCTTCCCCGGCACCTGAACTTCCGGCGGGCCGCGATCGTCAGCGCGATCCTCGGCTTCGTCATCCTGCCCTGGAACCTCTACAACTCCCCCGTGGTGATCGTCTACTTCCTCGGCGGCCTGGGCGCCTTCCTCGGTCCCCTCTTCGGCATCGTGATGGCCGACTACTGGCTGCTGCGCAAGCAGCGGATCAACGTCCCCGAGCTCTACACCACAAATCCGCAGGGCACCTACTTCTACAGCCGCGGGATCAACCTGCGGGCCATCGGCGCCCTCATCCCCTCGGCGACCATCTCGCTGGTCTTCGCGTTCGCCCCGTCCCTGCGGGCCTTCTCCTCCTTCTCCTGGTTCATCGCGGCGGGTCTCGGAGCAGTGATCTACTTCGTGCTGGCCGACCGCAGCCGGAGCTACGAGGACGTGTCCGGCGAGGCCATCGCGATCGAGAGCACCCACTGATCATGGAAGGCACCACCCAGATGCGCATCCTCGTCGTCAACGTGAACACCACCGAGTCCATGACCGCCGGCATCGGCGAACAGGCCCGCCGGGTCGCCGCACCCGGCACGGAGATCGTCGCCCTGACTCCCCGGTTCGGTGCCGAGTCGGTGGAGGGGAACCTGGAGAGCTATCTGGCCGCGGTCGCCGTGATGGACCGGGTCCTGTCCTACGACCAGCCGTACGACGCGGTCATCCAAGCGGGGTACGGCGAGCACGGCCGCGAGGGCCTGCAGGAGCTGCTCGACGTGCCCGTGGTCGACATCACCGAGGCGGCCGCCTCCACCGCCATGTACCTCGGACACCGTTACAGCGTCGTCACCACCCTGGACCGAGCCGTACCGTTGATCGAGGACCGGCTCCTGCTCGCCGGTCTGGATCGGCGCTGCGCCTCGGTCCGGTCGAGCGGGATGGCCGTGCTCGAGCTCGAGTCCGAGCCCGAGCGGGCCGTCGACGCGATCGTGGCCGAAGCGGAAGCCGCGGTCCGCGACGACCACGCGGAGGTGATCGTGCTGGGCTGCGGCGGCATGGCCGAGCTGGAGGCGACGGTCCGGGAGCGCACCGGTGTCCCCGTGGTCGACGGTGTCGCTGCCGCCGTCACCGTCGCGGAGTCACTCGTACGCCTCGGCCTGAGCACCTCGAAGGTACGGACCTACGCACCGGCGCGGCCGAAGAAGATGACCGGCTGGCCGATCACCCGCTGAGACTCTGGGGCGCCGGCGGGCCGGGATGACCGTTCTTGGCTCGCCGGCGGCATCCGGTCCCTGTCCCCGCGCATCCCACCGCCGGACGTGACTCGCCGGCGCCAACCGATCTGTTCAGCGCGGCGGGGACCGGATGTACGAGGCGCGTGGTTCGATCCCGTACCCGGTCGTACCTAGCGCGGTCGCCCACGCTGGCTAGCGTCGACAACAGCCCCTGACCGCAGTCGAGAGGGCCCGAGGCGGAGACGCGGTGCTGCACCAGGACGCCGCCCCGCGCACCCGCCGTCCGATATGACGCCGTATGTCAGGTGCTCAGCAGTCACGTCTACAGCTGGCGCTGCCTCGATGGGCCGCTGAGCACGCATCGTCGCTGATGGTTCGACCGCCAGCGCGTACCGGCTCGAAGGCTCGTTCTACCCGGCGCCAGGGCCGACGTTGAGCACAGTGCGGCTGTCCCCCCAGCGCAGACTCCACGAGAGCCTCGATCCGGGGATCTGGCCGCCGGACGGAGGCGTAGCCCGTCCCGTGCTGTTCGTAGTCAAAGTCACCGGCCGGTCGTACGCGGGTCGCCACTGCCTCATCGAACCATCGGGTCGCGGGCCGCCGCGACAGAGCTCTCGCTGCACGGGCCAGTAGGCGTCCTTGTTGTCGCGAGTCACGAAGAACGTGCCGACCAGCTGCCGGCCTCCCGAAGACAGGGGACCTTTGGCCCTCAGTCTTGCCCGAGTTGCTCTAGTAGGTCGCGGTGATACGCGGTCTGCTGATCGCAGGAGCAGGATCGCTCGTCCCATCGAGGTGCGAGTTGTGTACTGGAGGGGATGGCGTGTCAGAGATTGCAGCCGTGATCAGGGGTCGGTTCGACCATGTCGGAAATCAGACCATCGAGCCACCGACCGGCCTATAACGCGTCAAGTGACCCACACATCCTTTCCTGGACAGGAGACAACTGATGCAACAACTGTCGTTGATCGCCCTTGCGCGTGAACAGCTCGCGATCGCCCGAGCATCCACGAGTGGCCGCAGCGCGTCGACCGTGTACGGCGGCCACGACCACGCCCTCCGGCAGACGCTGATCGCCATCCTCGGTGGCCGCCGCCTCGACGACCACGCCAATCCGGGCGAGGCCACCGTCCACGTCCTCCACGGCAGGGTCACACTCGTCGCCGCAAACAACGAGTGGCACGGCTCTCCCGGTGACCTCATCATCGTCCCCGACTCGACACACAGCTTGGAGGCCGTCGAAGACTCCGCCGTCCTGCTGACGGTGGCCAAGACCCTCTGAACCGCACTGCCTCATTCGCGAACGCACAAGGAGCTCACCTGTGACCACCACGGTCGAGGAAAACCGTCAGTCTCTGCTCTCACCGGAGGCCAAGGCCGTCGTCGAGGCAACAGCCAGTGTCGTCGCCGAGCACGCCGAACAGATCACCGCACGTTTTTATCCGTCCGTGTTCAAGGCGCATCCGGAGCTGCTCCGGGTGTTCAACCAGGGCAATCAGGCTACCGGGGAGCAGAGCCGTGCACTGGCGGCGTCGGTGGTCGCCTACGCCGTCCAGCTCGTCGACCCGTCGGCTCCCTCGTTCGAGCACGTGATGAGACGCATCGCCTACAAGCACATCTCGTTGGGGATCCGACCCGAGCAGTACACGATCGTCGGCCGCTACCTGCTGGGCGCGGTCGGCGACGTGCTGGGTGAGGCGGTGACCCCGGAGGTGGGTGCGGCGTGGAACGAGGTGTACTGGCTGTTCGCCACCCAGCTCATCGCCACCGAGGCCCGCTACTACCAGCTAGCCAGCATCGACCCAAGCGCACCCCTGCGGCCCTACCGCGTCGTCCGTCGCATCGAAGAGACCGCTGACGTCATCTCCTTGGTGCTCCAACCGGCTGACGGAGGCCCCCTCCCGCCGATCGCTCCCGGCCAGTACGTGTCGGTCTTCGTCAATCTTCCCAACGGGTCACGTCAACCGCGCCAATACACCGTCTCCTCCAGCGGCGTGGAGACCCGTCTGCAGATCACCGTCCGCCGCGTCCGAGGCCTGGACGGCGCCCCGGACGGCCAGGTGTCGTCCTACCTTCACGACGGCGTCCAGGTCGGCGACATGCTCGAGGTCAGCGCCCCAGCCGGCGACTTCGTCGTCCAGCCCTCCGACAGCCCCCTGTTGCTGGCCAGTGCGGGCGCCGGCATCACCACCGTCCTCCCCATCGTCGAACACCTCGCCCGCACCCAACCGCAACGGCCCGTGATCGTCGCCCACGCTGACCGGACCGCGAAAGACCACGCACTACGCGAGACTGTGCTTCACGTCGGTCGCCAGCTCGACGACTTCACCGCCTACTCCTGGTACGAAACTCTCGACCCGGACAACTCTCGATCACACCAGGGCTTCATGGACCTGACCGAAATCCCGCTCCCGGACGAGGTGCAGGTCTTCACCTGCGGCCCGTTGCCCTTCATGCGGCATGTCCGGTCCACCTTGCTGGCCCGTGGAGTGCCCGCATCACGCATCCGCTACGAAGTGTTCGGTCCCGATTTGTGGGCGGCGCAGATTCCGGCCGAAGCTGAACCGGTGCCCACGTGAGTCAACCGCGCCGCCTTGTCGAGATGAGCCGGCAACGATGCATCGAGCTGCTGGAGGCCTCCCACGTCGGCCGGGTCGCCTGGCAGTCCTCGGACGGGCAACAGATTCTGCCGGTCTCCTACGCGTACCACGAAGGCACTGTCATGTTCCGCACCTCTCCCTTCGGCGTGCTGGCCGAACTCATCCACGCGCACGATGCCGCCCTCGAGGTTGACGAACTCGACCAGAACGAACGGCTCGGCTGGAGCATCGTGGTCCAAGGGCAGGCCCAAGCGGTCGAGGAGCCTCGAAACCTGGTGCAGTTCTGGACCGTCGACGGGGTCGCACCATGGGCTGCCGGCATCCGCAACCTCTTCATCCAGATCACACCGAGACGAATCCGGACGTCAGCTCCTGCACGATCCGCCATGAGCAACGAGTCCGTCAGGGACACCACAGGCAACGATTCTGTACACCAGACAGAACGGTGGTGTCCCCATTCGGTGGCCTGTCTTGAGCCGGCCGACCACGAGAGCCCGACGGAGGCGACGCAGTTGGTGTTGGCCGATCATCCCCCACGACCGGCGGCGACGCCTGGGAAGGAACCGCCGGCGAACTGATGGCAACCCCGCCGGCTCAACACGCGCTGGCGGCCGTGGAGCGCTCCGCGATCTTGTTGACCGTGCGCCTCAGTTCGTGGCCAAGCCCTGGTCGTGCGTACCACCGAACCATCACGAAGGACTCTAGTCAGATCAGTTCAGGAGCACTGGCACACGGGCCCAGCCGCCGACCGGGGCCACCTCCCGCTCGGCTGGCCGGTTGGGGTCGAGCGTGATGCTCGTCGTGCCGGCCAGCAGCGCCCGGACCGCGATGCGCAGCTCGAGGGTGGCGAGCAGCCGGCCGGGGCAGGCATGGCGTCCGACGCCGTAGACCAGGTTGTCGCTCGCATGACCGGCGGGATCGAAGGCGTCGGGATCGCTGAACACACAATCGTCGCGGTTCGCTGAGGTCCAGTGCAGCTTCACGGGCGCTCCTGCCGGCAGCCGGACCCCACCGAGGTCCACCGCACGGGTCGTCACCCGGCGGTTGCTCACGAACGGGTCGTCAATTCGCAACACCTCGTCGATGACGAGATCCAGCTCAGCATCCAATACGCCCTCGCGCAGCCGCGACTGGAGCTCTGGACGGCTGGCCAGGTGATGCACCAGTACCCCGACACATGATGCGATGGAGCCGAGGTCGCCGCCGGTCCAGTTCCGCAGCACCGACACGATCTCGGCGTCGACGAGCTCGCGCCCGTGCACACGGACCCGAAGCAGCTCGCCGGTGACATCAATCAGGGTGGTGGCGCGCCGTCGTGCCAGCACCGACCGGATGATGTCGTCGAACTCCTCTGCTACCCGGGCGGTGCGCACCCGGTCGCCGGAGCGGGTGGCCGCGTGGTTGTCCTTAATCCACGCCAGCAGCCGACCCTCCAACTCCGCGGGCCAACCCAGCCAGGCACTCTGCGCTCGGACCGCGAAGGCGGCGCCGATCTCCCCGACCGCCTCCACCGAGGCGCCCCGCGGCATAGACCTCACCAGAGCGGCGGCGATCCGTTCGAACTCCGCTCGGTGCGGCGCCAGCGCCGCCGGGGCCAGGAACGGGTCCAGTGCCTCCCGGAACTCGGTGTGCATGGAACCGTCCAGCCCGTTGGGGACTTGCAGGAACCGGGACACCTCGCTGGAGAAGCTCAGATCATCGAGCGCCGCACGCCGCACCAGGTCATGACGCAGCAGCACCCATTCCCCACGGTCATTGCGCACCACGGGATGGTCGGGTCGCAGCTCGTCGGTGTAGGCACGCAGGTCCCGGCCGGCCGGTAAGACTTCATCGGGAATGTGATCAGTCATATCGAGTCCGATCTTGGCCGGCGGACGCCGACTCAATCGACTCTAGCCATCGTGCCTGGTGGCAGGCAGGGTTCTGAGCTGGAATCGTGCCGCGGCAGTCCGGTCTCCCCCGCCGTTGCAGCATGGCGCTGCGAAGTTTGCGCTGCCGCCGAACTGGAGTTTGCGCTGCCGCCGAACTGGATTGTGTGGGGGCTTGCACTGGTGCCCGACCCCGGAAGCACAACGACGAATCGGCTGGTGTGCAGCTCGCCCGACGGACGCGGAGGAGAACTGAGTCGAGGGGGCTGCTGAAGTTGGTTTGCAGCAACTGGCGGTTGTCGCAAAGGACACTTCGGTGGGCCCCAGATCCGTGAAGATGAACAGAACCTCTCGCTCGGGACCAAAGTCCTGTGATGCGATGTGAGCCTGTACTTACTCCAATACCCACCGTTAGTTTCGTGCCATGGCTTCCCCTCCGTCACCGGGGGTCGACGGTCCCGCGTCCGACGCCCTGCTCTCCATCGGCAAGTTCTTCAGCCGCTGGGAGGAGTCCGCTGACGGCCGCGTGGCTTTCCGCAAGGGTGGTCGGGCCGGTGACGTCTTCTACCGCGACCGCTGGAGCCACGACAAGGTCGTCCGCTCCACGCACGGCGTGAACTGCACCGGATCCTGCTCGTGGAAGGTCTACGTCCGCGACGGCATCATCACCTGGGAGGCCCAGCAGACCGACTACCCGTCGGTCGGCCCGGACCGGCCCGAGTACGAACCCCGTGGCTGCCCACGGGGCGCGGCGTTCTCCTGGTACACCTACTCCCCCACCCGGGTTCGCTACCCGTACGTCCGCGGCGTCCTGCTGGAGATGTACCGCGAGGCGAAGGCCCGGCTGCACGACCCCGTGCTCGCCTGGGCCGACGTGGTCGGAGACCCCGAGCGCCGCCGCCGCTACCACCAGGCCCGCGGCAAGGGCGGACTCGTCCGGGCCTCGTGGCAGGAGGCGGTGGAGATCGCCGCCGCCGCGCACGTGCACACGATCAAGACGTACGGCCCCGATCGGTGCACCGGCTTCTCCCCGATCCCGGCCATGTCGATGGTGTCGCACTGCATCGGCACCCGCTTCACCCAGCTGATCGGCGGGGTGATGACATCGTTCTACGACTGGTACGCCGACCTCCCTGTGGCCAGCCCGCAGGTGTTCGGCGATCAGACCGACGTGCCCGAGTCCGGCGACTGGTGGGACGCGACGTACCTGATGATGTGGGGCTCCAACGTCCCCGTGACCCGGACCCCGGACGCGCACTGGATGGCCGAGGTGCGCTACCGCGGGACGAAGGTCGTCACCGTCAGCCCCGACTACGCCGACAACACCAAGTTCGCCGACGAGTGGCTGCCGGCCCAGGCCGGCACCGACGCCGCCCTGGCCATGGCCATGGGCCACGTGATCTTGAACGAGTTCTTCGTGGCCCGCCGGGTGCCGTTCTTCGTCGACTACGTGCGCCAGTACACCGACCTGCCGTTCCTGATCACGCTCACCGAGGCCCCGGTCTCTGCCGCCGCTCCCGACGGCGGCCTGGTGCCGGGCAAGTTCCTGACCGCCGCGGACCTGGCTTCCGAGGGTGCCTCAACCGACCCCGAAGACGCGTGGAAGACCGTGCTGCTGGACGCCGCCACGGGCGAGGCGAGGGTGCCGAACGGCTCCCTGGGCTTCCGCTACGCCGCGTCGGGTGAGGGGAAGTGGAACCTGGACCTCGAAGGGGTCGTCCCGGCGCTCTCGCTGAGGGACGCCAAGATCAGCCCGGAGACGGCCGAGGTGCTGCTGCCGCACTTCTCCGATCCTCGCGGTGAGGGTGGCGTACTGCGCCGCGGGGTGCCGGTCACCCGGGTCAACGGCCGCCTGGTCACCACCGTGTTCGACCTGATGCTGGCCCAGTACGGTGTCGGCCGCCCGGACCTACCGGGCGAGTGGCCAACCGGCTACGACGACGCGGCCAGCCCCTACACCCCAGCCTGGCAGGCCGAGATCACCAGCGTGCCGGCCGAGGCGTGCATCCGGATCGCCCGCGAGTTCGCCCACAACTCCGAGGAGTCCGAAGGCCGGTCCATGATCATCATGGGAGCCGGCGTCTGCCAGTGGTTCCACGCCGACGCCGCCTATCGGTCCATCCTCAGCCTGTTGATCCTGACCGGCGCGATGGGCCGCAACGGCGGCGGCTGGGCCCACTACGTCGGCCAGGAGAAGTGCCGCCCGATCACCGGATGGATCTCCTTGGCCAACGGGCTGGACTGGTCCCGGCCACCACGGACCATGATCGGCACCGCCTTCTGGTACATGCACACCGACCAGTGGCGGTTCGACGGCTACCAGGCCGACGCCCTCGCCTCCCCGCTGGCAGAGGGCAGCTTCACCGGTATGCACACCGCAGACACCATCGCCCAGTCGACCCGGATGGGTTGGATGCCGTTCTACCCGCAGTTCGACGCGAACCCACTGGACCTGGCCGACCAGGCCAGGGCGGCAGTCGACGCCGGGGAAGCCCCCGACGCGGCGACGTACGTGGCGAACCGACTCGTCGACGGCACACTCACGCCGTCGATCGCCGACGTCGACGCCCCGGAGAACTGGCCGCGGACCCTGACCCTGTGGCGATCCAACCTGATGGGCTCCTCGGCCAAGGGCAACGAGTACTTCCTGAAGCACCTGCTCGGCACCCACAGCAACGTGATGGCCACCGAGGGCGGCGAAGACGTCCGGCCACGTGATGTGACCTGGCGGGAGGACGCACCGGAGGGCAAGCTCGACCTGCTGCTGTCGGCCGACTTCCGCATGACCTCGACCACCCTGCTGTCCGACATCGTGCTGCCGGCCGCCACCTGGTACGAGAAGTACGACCTGTCCTCGACCGACATGCACCCGTTCGTGCACGCGTTCACCCCGGCGATCGACCCGCCGTGGGAGGCCAAGAGCGACTTCGAGATGTTCCACCTCATCGCCCGCGAGCTGTCGAAGCAGGCCGAGACCCACCTCGGCACCCGCCACGACCTGGTCGCCGTGCCCCTCCAGCACGACACCCCGGGAGAGACGGCACAGCCCAGTGGGGTCGTGCGCGACTGGGCTCGCGAGGACGTCAGGCCGATCCCTGGACAGACGATGCCGGCGCTGCAGCTGGTCGAACGTGACTACACCGCCATCGCCGACAAGCTGGCCAGCATCGGCCCGCTCGCCGACAAGCTCGGTTTCACCGTCAAGAACGTGACCTTCCGGTTGGAGGCGCAGCTCGCCCGGCTGGCCGAGTCGGGCGGGGTGATGCTCGGCGGAACCGCCGACGGCAGACCCGCCATCGACACTGACCAGAAGATGGCCGAGGCCATCCTGACGCTGTCGGGCACGACCAACGGCGAGCTGGCCACCCAAGGCTTCCGAAGCCTGGAGCGTCGAGTCGGCAAGCCACTGCACGATCTGGCCGAGGGCTCGGAGGAGAAGCGGATCACCTTCGCCCAGACCCAGCAGGCCCCGGTGCCGGTGATCACCTCGCCGGAGTGGTCCGGCTCGGAGACCGGTGGTCGGCGCTACGCGCCGTTCACGGTCAACGTCGAGCGGCTGAAGCCGTGGCACACCCTGACCGGGCGGATGCACTTCTTCCTGGACCACGACTGGATGCGCGATCTCGGCGAGGCCCTGCCGATCTACCGGCCCCCGCTGGACATGCACAAGCTGTTCGGGGAACCGGAGCTCGGTTCGGACGGCGCCAAGCAGGTCGTGGTCCGCTACCTCACACCGCACTCGAAGTGGTCCATCCACTCCGAGTACCAGGACAACCTGTTCATGCTCTCGCTGTCCCGCGGCGGACCGACGGTCTGGCTCAGTCCAGCGGACGCCGACGCGATCGGCGTCAAGGACAACGACTGGATGGAGTGCCACAACGCGAACGGCGTGCTGGTGGGACGTGCGATCGTGTCGCACCGGATGCCGACCGGGGTGGTCTACGTCCACCACGCCCAGGAGCGCACCATCGACGTGCCGAAGTCGGAAAAGACAGGTCGGCGGGGCGGCATCCACAACTCTGTGACCCGGCTGCTGGTCAAACCGACCCACCTGATCGGCGGGTACGCGCAGCTGTCGTACGCGTTCAACTATCTCGGGCCCACCGGCAACCAACGTGATCTCGTGGCCACCATTCGTCGTCGGTCGCAGGAGGTGCAGTACTGATGCTCAGTTCGCACAGTGACCGCAGGGACAGGGACAGCAGCGACGACAACGACACCAGCTCGACGGGAGAGGCAGTCTGATGCGCGTCATGGCTCAGATGGGCATGGTGATGAACCTGGACAAGTGCATCGGCTGCCACACCTGTTCGGTCACCTGCAAGCAGGCGTGGACGAACCGGTCGGGCACCGAGTACGTCTGGTTCAACAACGTGGAGACCCGGCCTGGGCAGGGCTATCCCCGGCGGTACGAGGACCAGGAGAAGTGGAAGGGCGGCTGGGTGCTCAACCGCCGCGGCCGGCTGAAGCTGCGGGCCGGCGGTCGGTTGAAGAAGCTGCTGGGCATCTTCGCCTCGCCGGTGCAGCCGGAGCTCAAGGACTACTACGAACCGTGGACCTACGACTATCAGACGCTGATCGACGCCCCGCTCGGTGACGACTTCCCGGTGGCCCGACCGAAGTCGCTGATCACCGGCGAGGACACCAAGATCACCTGGTCGGCGAACTGGGACGACGATCTCGGGGGCACCAGCGAGCTCGGCCACCTGGACCCGATCGTGGCCAAGGTCCGGCAGGAGTCGAACGACAAGATCAAGTTCGAGTTCGAGAAGACGTTCATGTTCTACCTCCCGCGGATCTGCGAGCACTGCCTGAACCCGTCCTGCATGGCGTCCTGCCCGTCCGGCGCGATCTACAAGCGGTCCGAGGACGGCATCGTGCTGGTCGACCAGGACCGGTGCCGAGGGTGGCGCCAGTGCATAACCGGTTGCCCGTACAAGAAGATCTACTTCAACCACAAGACCGGCAAGGCCGAGAAGTGCACGATGTGCTACCCCCGGGTCGAGGTCGGGCTACCCACCGTCTGCTCGGAGACCTGTGTGGGTCGGCTGCGTTACCTCGGTCTGTTCCTGTACGACGCCGACGCGGTCACCGGTGCCGCCGCCACCCCGGACGAGAAGGACCTCTACGCCGCTCAGCTGGACGTGATCTTGGATCCGAACGAGCCGGAGGTCCTCCAGAACGCCCGCCAGCAGGGGATCCCAGCCGACTGGCTGGACGCGGCGAAGCGGTCGCCGGTCTACGCGTTGGCTAAGAAGTACAAGGTGGCACTGCCGCTGCACCCGGAGTACCGGACCATGCCGATGGTGTGGTACATCCCCCCGCTGTCCCCGGTCGTCGACCTGCTCCGCGACCAGGGGCACGACGCGGAGAACGCCGACGTCCTGTTCGGCGCGATCCACGAGCTCCGGATCCCGCTGGAGTACCTGGCCGAGCTGTTCACCGCCGGAGACACCGGCGAGGTCGAGCGGGTCCTCACCACCCTGGCCGCGATGCGGGCCCAGATGCGCAACGCCACGCTGGGCCGGACGGCCGACGAGTCGATCGCCGCCGCGGTGGGCATGACCAGCCAGGAGGTCTACGAGATGTACCGGCTGCTGGCCATCGCCAAGTACGAGGATCGCTACGTCATCCCCAAGGCCCACGTCGAGCAAGCCCACGACCTGGAGGAGATGGGCTGCTCGCTGGACTTCGACGGTGGACCGTACGAGATGGGTGAGTCCGGGCCGTTCGGCGAGGCCAGCGGTCGATCCACACCGGTGGCGGTGGAGACCTTCCACGCCCTCAAGCAGCGGCAGACCTCCGACAGCGCCACCTCCGACGAGACGCTGCGCGGCCGGGTGAACCTGTTGAACTGGGACGGCAACGGATCCCCACCGGGCATGTTCCCGTCGTCCCCCAACGCGACAACGGAGAGGCAGAGCCAGGCATGAGGGGCTCCGACAGGATCGACCGGTCGGACCGGGTCGTCTGGCAGGCCGCCTCCGTGGTGCTGGGCTACCCCGACGACGAGGTGGTGGGCCGAGAAGGTCTCATCCGCGCAGCCCTCACCGACGCGGCCCCGGGTCGTGCCGCCGACTTCGACGCCGTGTGGGACTTCTGGGCGACGACCGCCGCGGCAGCGGTGCAGAACCACTACGTCGAGATCTTCGACCTGTCCCGACGGCACACGCTGTATCTGTCGTACTACACCGACGGCGACACCCGCCGACGCGGTGAGACCCTGATGACGATCAAGCAGCGCTACCGCCGCTCCGGCTTCCTCGTCGACACCCACGGCGAGCTGCCCGATTACCTGCCGTTGATCTTGGAGTACGCCGCCCGGGTGGACCCGCGAGACGGAGCCGAGCTGCTGCAGGACTTCCGGCGCAGCCTCGAGCTGCTCCGGCTGGCCCTGGTCGACAAGGCCACCCCGTACGCCGGCGTGGTCGCAGCGGTGTGTGCCACCCTGCCGGGACCATCGCCCCGGGACCGGAAGGCCGTGATGGCGATGGCCGCGGCCGGGCCTCCGACCGAGACCGTGGGACTGGAGCCGGCCGATCCGCGGCTGCTGCCACTGAAACCGGTGAACGTCTGATGGACGTGCTGCTGTGGGGAGTCCTCCCCTACCTCATGCTGGCGGTGCTGGTGGGCGGCACGATCTGGCGCTACCGCTACGACCAGTTCGGCTGGACCACCCGGTCCTCCCAGCTGTACGAGTCGCGGCTGCTGCGGATCGGCTCGCCACTGTTCCACTTCGGCATCCTGGTGGTGATCGTGGGTCACTTCGTCGGTCTGGTGATCCCGAAGTCGTGGACGGACCGGATCGGGGTGAGCGAGCACCTCTACCACCTGAACGCCCTGGCGCTCGGCTCGGTCGCCGGGATCGCCACGCTGGTCGGTGTGGTGATCTTGATCTACCGGCGGCGGACCACCGGACCGGTCTTCATGGCCACCACCAGGAACGACAAGCTGATGTACGTCGTCCTGGTGGCCGCGATCATCGCCGGGCTGGCCACCACCGTGCTCAGCGTGGTGGCGCCGGACCACGGGCCAAGCTACCGGGAGACGGTGTCTCCCTGGTTCCGCTCGGTGTTCATCCTGCAGCCCGACGTCACCGCGATGGCCGCCGCGCCGCTGGCCTTCAAGATCCACGTGCTGATCGGGATGCTGCTGTTCTGCCTGTGGCCGTTCACCCGCCTGGTGCACGCCTTCACGGCCCCCCTCCACTACCTCTTCCGGCCCTACATCGTCTACCGCAGTCGCGACGACCGGCCCCGCCCCGGCGCCACTCCAGGGCACCGCGGCTGGGACCCGGTGGGCACCCGAGACCGCAGCCGCGGTGCCCCCTGACCGCCTGAACGGAGCGACATGACCGCTGCCACCCCGTCGACACCGACGATCGAGAAGTCTGCCCAGACCCGCAACCTCCTTCTGGCCCTGCTGGCGTTCGCCGTCACCTTCTGGGCCTGGAACCTGATCGGCCCGCTGGGCGTCCGCTACAGCACCGAGCTCGGGCTCAGTGCCACCCAGAAGTCCCTGCTGGTGGCGATGCCCGTGCTCGTCGGCTCGCTGGGCCGCATTCCCGTGGGCGCACTCACCGACCGGTACGGCGGTCGGGTGATGTTCACGATCATGCTGTTCGCCTCCAGCGTGCCCGTGCTGCTGGTGTGCCTCGCCGGAACGCTGAAGTCCTACTCCCTGCTGCTGGCCTTCGGCTTCCTCCTCGGTATCGCCGGCACCACCTTCGCCATCGGCATCCCCTTCGTCAACGCCTGGTATGAGAAGCCCCGCCGCGGCTTCGCCACCGGCGTCTTCGGCGCGGGCATGGGCGGCACCGCGCTCTCGTCGTTCTTCACCCCGCGGATGGTGCAGTCGATCGGCTACGTCGCCACCTACGTGTCCATCGCGATCGCCCTTGCCGTCGTCGGGGTGATCGTCTGGTTGATGATGCGCGACTCCCCCCTCTGGTCGCCGAACACCGACCCGGTGGTCCCGAAGCTCGCGGCCGCGGCCAGGCTCACTGTGACCTGGCAGATGGCGTTCCTCTACGCGGTCACGTTCGGCGGCTTCGTGGCCTTCTCCACCTACTTGCCGACTTACCTGAAGGACGTCTACGACTTCGACCTCACCGGGGCCGGCACCCGGACCGCAGGCTTCGCCATCGCCGCCGTGATCGCCAGACCGGTCGGCGGCATCCTGTCCGACAAGGTCGGGCCGCGGGCGGTGATGATCGTCTCGCTGGCCGGTGCGGCGGTGATGGCGATCGTGATCGCCCTGAAGCTGCCGCCGGAGATCCCGGCCGGGATCGCCTTCGTGCTGATGGCGGTGTTCCTCGGTCTGGGCACCGGGGCCACCTTCGCCTGGGTGGCCCAGCTCGCCCCGCCCGCGAAGGTCGGAACCGTCACCGGCATCGTCGGTGCCGCCGGCGGCCTCGGTGGCTACTTCCCGCCGTTGGTGATGGGAGCCACCTACGACGAACAGGACCACAGCTACACCATCGGGCTGATCCTGCTCTCCGTCACCGCCGTTGCCACGCTGGCCTACACGATCTTCGGGATCAAGAAGAAGCAAACGACCGCAGCTTAAACCGCAGGGGAACGACAGACGCCAGACAGAGCACATCCGTGCCTGGCTGCTGTCCGATAGGCCGCCCTATGACGACGACCCCGTGCCTGTGGTCGAGCGTTCGGACAAGGCGGCGAGAGGCTTCGGTGCTGCGATGGCGACGCACCGCATCCGCTCCCATGCGGAGGGTTCCCACCGTCAGCTCAGGACTGTCTTCGGACGACTTCCCCTGGCGCGTCGACGGAGGTCAGCGCCATCTCTGCACGTCTCGGATGTCCCTCTCCAGGTAACCGGCATCAGCGCAGTCAGACGGGCTCATGGACCACGCCTACCACCGAACTACCGTAGTGTTCTGGTCGGTTGCTGGGCCTGCCACACGCCGTCCCGCCCATCCGCCCAGAACCGTGGAGGTGGTCGCGACGGATCAATCGCAGAAGGCGGGCGCGGTCCTGATCCGTGACGCTCAGGTTCTCGATGCGCCAGCCATGGGTGAGCTGATGGTGACGACCTGGCTACGGGCGCATCGCGCCCACATCCCAGCGGGAGCCTGGCATCGGCGGCGGGCCTCGTGGACCCCAGAGGATTCAGCCGCCGGCTGGGAGCGGCACCTCCGAGACCGTGACGCCGACCCGGGCGGCGCCCAAGCGTGCTATCTGGTCGCCGAAGACCCCGCCGGATCCCTGGTCGCGGTCGCCGCGGCGGCCGTCGCCGCGAACGACCCGACTGGCTCCACAGGTGAGGTGGGGTCGCTGTACGTCGACCCCGATCATCAACGTCACGGCCTCGGACGACAAATGCTCCAACAACTCGCCACCCGGCTTGGCACCATGGGCGTCCGGACCCTCCACATCGGCGTGATCGCCACCAACGTCGACGCGCAGCGCTTCTACGAGGCACTCGGCGGCCATCCCGAGGGAGAACGCCTCTTCGACGAAGACGGTGACCTCCTGCCCGAGCGGATCTACGCCTGGCCAGACCTCACCACACTGCTCCCACAGCCCTGACCCGACGTCGCCGCTCGTGACCTGGTGGATTGGTTCACCGCCCACCTACTGGTCAACTGCGCCCCACGGCTCGACGTCGAGGCGTCCAGCACACGGTCGTCGGCATTCAGCCCGACGTGGCCCTCACCATGGTCGTCTGACCTCCGGGGTCGGACCGGCGACCACCCTCGAGGTGGCATCACCACGACGGTCTGGCCCACCTGCGGCGGAGCGGGCCGTCATCGGTCGAGGCGCCGCCGCCGTCGATAGAGTGAGGCATGAACAGCCCACGCGTTGAACAGGCTTCCCCGCTGCCGGCGGTGCGCGTCGAAGACGACACCCAAGTCCGCCTGAGCTCCGCCGAGTTCGTTCTCGTCGAGTTCGACGACCCCGTGTTCGACACGGCCAGGATGCATCCGGTCAACGGGAAGAAGGACCGGATTCGGTTGCCCGTCTCCGGCACCTACGTGCTCACCGGCGAGGTGGAGTGGGAACCGAATGGCGACGGGTACCGCACAGTGCAGATCGTCGTGCTGGACCGCGGCGACAACTACCCCAGCCTCGGGAAATCCCTCGTCGAACCACGCGCGAGCACAGTGCAGCCCACCGTGCAGCAAGTGGTAGCCATAGCCCGCCTCGACGAGGGCGCGATCATCGGCCTGATCGCCGGGCAAGGCAGCGGAGGTGACCTCGAGCTGGTCCGCGCGACCCTGGCGGCCGCCTTCATCAGCCCCTGACGCGCGATTCAGCCGTCCGGGTGCAGCTGACCCCTCGAAGTGGGCATCGTCATCGAGCGGGACATACGACGATGCGGATCCGCCAGGTGCGGAGCGCTGACCGGGAATCTGGCTCGCTGCTCAGGGTGGACGGCTGACAGAAACCTCAGCGGCAGACTCAGGGTGCACGTGTGAGTCCTGCCGGCCGAGAGCGTTGGTCGCGGAGTCGTCGCCGTCAGCGGCAGCGAATGCCGAGGCAGTCCTGTTCTCCGTTGCCGCGGGCTTGGTTGCCGCCGGCGTCGATGTGGCCGGGTCCGTCGGCGCGCAGACCGACCGCGCCGTTGTGGTTGGCGCTGTTGCGCCGCCAGACGGTCCCGTCGCCGGAATCGTTGATCCCGTTCTCGTCATTGTGGCTCACGCGGTTGCCGACGTAACGAACGCCAGACCCAGCTACTGCGTCGATGCCGTCGATACCGTTGCGGCGTACGACGTTGTCGATCACCACCGTGTTGACTGCGGATTCGAGAGCGATCCCGTCGAAGGTGTTGCCCGCGACGTGGTTGCGGGTGTGCAGATTCTCTCGAGAGTCGATGTCGGTGATGCCGGTGGTGTCGTTGTTGACTGCCAGGTTACCGGCGACCGTCACCTTCTCCGTGCGGCGGAGCACCATGCCCTCTCGGTTGCCCACCAGCCGGTTGCCCGTCACCTTGACAGCGGTCGACTCCTCGAAGTTCACACCTTCCAGGGTTCGCGTGATCGTCACCCGCTCGACGCGGGCAGCGTCGGCGTCGTACCCGAGGACGCCTCGGCTGAAGTCGCTTATCCGGCCGTTCCTGATGCGCACGTTCTCGTACGCGTCGATGTCGATGCCGGACAGGCTGACAAACGGACCAACACCAGAGACCAGGTGTCCGTTGAGGTCGATGTCCACGTCGTTCGCGCCGACGATCAAGCCGTTGCCGGGACAGCCGACCAGATCGCGGGTAAGCCGCACGTTCTCGGTGATCACGCTGCCGCACGTCAGCTGCACATCCGAGACGGTCGGGGTTGCGAGCGCTGTCCCGCTCGGTGCGATGGCGAGAAGAGCCGTCACGATGCCGGCCGCGGCAGCCCCGTGGCCTGTGCGCTGGCGCTTTTGAGGCGTTGTGGTGGTGGGCATGATCAGTTCCTTTCGTTGACGTGTTCGTGATCACGTGCTGGGTCTATTGGCCTGTGCCGGCACGCCGCTGCCATCGTGTCGGCGACCGTGCGCTCCCGGGGCTGAGCCTGAACATGATCGAACGCGTTCTGTCTCGCTCAGACCTTGGTGTAGGACAGTCCGGCGCTGGCCCTCTCCTACCGCCGGTTGGTTG
Source organism: Microlunatus aurantiacus (assembly GCF_039536605.1). Taxonomy (NCBI): domain Bacteria; kingdom Bacillati; phylum Actinomycetota; class Actinomycetes; order Propionibacteriales; family Propionibacteriaceae; genus Microlunatus; species Microlunatus aurantiacus. The sequence goes on along the minus strand of NZ_BAAAYX010000002.1, from coordinate 998,566 downwards.
GTGTTCACCACCGTAGGGAGACCCTGCCGCTGCCGGCATCGGCGCCGGAACTCACTCTCGCCCGGCGCTGCCCAGCACTGATGGCGGCCGACGCGTACTCCTGCACATCCGCCGACACACGGAAAGGCGGCCGCGGACGCGGCGTGCATGCCCCCAGCAGCAGGCGGCGGCATGGCGCAGCGCCTCACACGCCACATACGCCTGACTTGGCCGACCTGCTCGCACAGACCCGTACGGAACGACTGAACGGCACCCGTCAGCTGCTGGCCTGGTTGCCCGGCGCCAACCTTGACACCCCGCAGGCCGTCGACGTGGTCTACGCCTTGATCTCCCCCGAACTCGCTTGCTCTCCGAACAACGCGGCTGAGACCTCACCACCTGCGCAGCTTGGCTCGGCGGCCAGATCACCGACCAGGTCAACAGGCTCGCTGCACCCTCAACGCCCCGCGACTCTGACGGTCCCCGGTAGGCAATGTGTCCCGGCGCGGGAAGTCCTTAGGCCCTACTGGGTCGGCGCACGCGCACCTACCGTTCAAGTGGCAAGGAAGATCGGCCCGGAGAGTCCGGCCGGCCTCTGAGAGGAGGACTTCGTGCACGACTCCGCTATCTCGGGTGCGCTGGCGACCATTCGCACGAGGCTGCAGGATCCGGCCGTGCTAGTCGTCATTGCGGTTGTTTTTCTGGTCTCCGCCGTCGGACAAGCGATCTTGCGGGCCTGGGTGGGCGACAACTCAGCCGTGATCACCGCGGTGCTGAGCATCCTCGGATCAGTGTTTCTGGCTGCGGCCATCATCGTCGCTTCCCGACGCGACCGCTGACCAGATGAGCCGCTCACCACCCGGGATGCAAGCACACAGCACGATTGGTCTCTGCCACCTGTTGTCACATTGACGGTGCCGCGACCGTCATGGCGCTCGACGCACGCAATCGTCGGTGACGGTCGGTGTGAGCCGTACCGATGAGGCGCCGATCGCGAGCTGCAGCGGCGAGCGGGCTGATGGGGAGGTTATCTTGGCGGTTCCCTCACCTTCAACCGACTCATCGGCAAGAACGGGCTAGGCCAGGTGCATCCAGCGTTCGAGGACCCGACGCAGCGCGGCATCCTCGCGCGCCACGGTGTCAGCATCCGGGAACGTGATCACGCCGCGAATGTCGGACAGCCAGCGGACCAGTCCTTCATCCTCGGTGAGGATCGCAGGTCTGCTCCGATCCTCGGGTCGTTGAGCGCCACGATGCAGGATCAGCTGCACCTGTCGCTGCCGGTTCTGCACGTTGACGGTCATCAGGTCGACGGCATCGAGGGTGTAGGTCGGTGAGTTCCACTTCACGTGCTCGTGCAGCTGCGGCCCTACGTCCTTGATGCGCGCACGAAGCGCTTCGACGATCCCGCGTTGGCGTGCATCGAGATCGTCGAGGAAGGCTGCGACGTCCCGGTAGCGTGCCTTCGCCGGTCCTCGGGCTCTGGTCCGGCCCCCCGAGGTGGCGTCACTGCCCGTTCTGGTCCGAGCCTCGCTGTCGCTCACGTTGTCTGAGACCGACCGGTCGCCGCGATCTCATCGGGCCTGAGCACACGGAGTGGTCGTCTGGACAGCTGACGTACCGCCGGCTGGGGCGGCTGCAGGTCGGGAGCTCGTGCGCGCACCGTGCGCGGGTGGCCAGACGTCTCCATCTGGCCCGTCCGACGAGCGTGGCTGGGAGGCCTTCAATCGATCGGCTAGTCTGGAGCCGGTATACCCCCCTGGGTATTGCCCGCAACAGAGGAGAGAGCCATGGGCTACGCGCTCAGCACCACCGTCCAGCAGCCGTACGACGCCGTCGTCCCCCGGGTCAAGGCCGCCCTGGGCGATCAGGGATTCGGGATCCTGACCGAGATCGACATCAGGGCCACGATGAAGGCCAAGCTCGATGCCGATGTGCCGGCCCAGGTGATCCTGGGCGCCTGCCGGCCCCCGCTCGCGCTGGCCGCCCTCCAGGCAGAGCCGTCGATCGGGCTGCTCCTCCCGTGCAACGTCGTCGTGCGCGCCCTCGACGCGTCCACCACGGCGGTCGAGGCGGTCGACCCCCAGACCATGGTGTCGATGACCGACAACCCCGCGCTGCAAGGGGTGGCCGACGACGCCACCCAGCGGCTCACGACCGCTCTGGCGAGCCTGGCGGCCCGATCGACCGAGGACCGGTGATGGTCCAGCTGCAGCCCGACACGGTCCGGCCCCTCTCCAACCGGCTCAAGCGCGCCCAGGGCCAGCTCAACGCCGTCATCCGGATGCTCGAGGAGGGGCAGGACTGCGAAGCAGTCGTCACCCAGCTCGCGGCCGTCAGCCGCGCCCTCGACCGCGCCGGCTTCGCCGTCATCGCCACCGGTCTCAAGCAGTGCCTCACCGAAGACGGTGGAGCCGACAGCCTCGACACGAAGAAGATGGAGAAGCTCTTCCTCTCTCTCGCCTGACACGTCCTGACTCCGGCCCGGCAGGGACTGCCGACGGCCTCCCTGGCCGGGGCCTGAACTCCTCCCACCGGCACCTACCGGGGGGGCCTGGGCTGACCCACCCAGCGCCCTCGAGGCACAGACGACGCGGTAGAGTTCATTACCAGGAATGTTGTTCGACGTGATGAGATCGGACGGGTCATGGAGTTCTTCGATGTGCTGGTGCGCTACGAAGTGGCGCTGTGGAATGCGGTCGACCAGGCCCTGCGCCGCGATGGCCGGCTGACTCTGGGTCAGCTCCACGCTCTGCGCGTGATCGACCGGTACGCCGGTCAGGCCCGAGTGCAGGACCTGAGCAGCGACATCGGCATCAGCGTGGGTGCGGCGAGCAAGCTGGTGGACCGGCTCGAGCGGGACGGCCTGGCCGTTCGGAGGCCCAACCCGGCCAACCGACGCTCGTCGCTGATCGCGTTCACGCCTCGTGGGCACCAGGCGCTCACGGCGGCGCTCGAGCGGGCGCTCGCCGCCGTGGACCGCGCTGTGGCGGGCGAGGATGTTCAGCCGCTGGTAGCTGCGCTGGGTCGGCTCCAGGCGCGACTGGATGACCGGTCCGTGGGGACGGCAGCATGACCGAGACCGCTTCTGGTGAGCCGCCGGCGAGACCACCAACCGGCTCGCCCGCGGTCGCGGTCGCGTCGTGCTGACCTGACTCAGCCACCCCGGACCCCAGAGAACTCACCCACCAGTGAAGGACGCATCCGTGATCACCCACGCCCTGACTGACCTGCCCGACGGTGCTGTCGCCCACCGCGTCACCGCCCGACCAGCTGACGTCGGCGGCCGCAGAGCCGTCGCCGTCGAGCTGCCGGACGAGATCACCCGGCACGGCCGACCCGGCATCGACTACGTCGACCAACCCACCTTCCTGATCATCCCGACCACCTTCAGCACCGGCACGATCGCCGTCGACGTGTGGAGCCGCCTCAACGGCAAGGGCATGCCCGACTCCCGAGCATTCGCCGGCCTCGCGTATCGCATCAACGACCGGCGCGACGCCTTCGAAAGCGTGTACCTGCGCCCGCTCAACGGCCTCAGGTGCGACCCGCCGCCGCCGCGAGACCGTCGTGCCATCCAGTACTTCGCCTACCCCGATTGGCCGTTCGATCGGCTCCGAGACACCTACCCGGACGGCCGGTACGAAGCCGGCCTCGCCATAGGCCCCGAAGAATGGATCTACCTCGAGCTCGCCGTGACCGCCACCACCGTGACCGCCACCGTCAACGGGGTCGCCGCGCTCACCATCGAACAACCCAAGGCACAGCCACGGGCCGGCGCCGTCGGTCTGTTCGTCGACATCGGCACCGAAGCGTTCTTCTCCCACCTCACCATCGACACGGGCTCGTAAGCCGTCGGTCACGCAGTGAGATCACTGGTCCAGCGTCCCGCGCTCTGCCGGCTACCGGTTGATCCACTGCTGCATCGCCGCGGGGTAGCGGTCTCCGGTGAGATCGATCGTGGCGGCCGCCGCTGTGATCTCGGCCAGATCCTCTTCAGGCAGCGTGACCGCTGCGGAGGCCGTGTTCTCCTGCAGCCGGTGCCGCTTCGTGGTGCCCGGGATGGGCACGATGGAGGGATGCTGGGCCAGGATCCAGGCCAGAGCCACCTGAGCGGGTGCGGCGTCGAGGCGCGACGCGACGACGGACAGGAGGTCGACGAGATCCTGGTTGGCCCGCCGGGCTTCCTCGGTGAACCGGGGAAGTCGGCTGCGCAGGTCGTCGTCGGCGAAGCTGGTCGAGCTGTCGATGGTGCCGGTCAGGAAGCCCTTGCCGAGCGGACTGAACGGGACCAGACCGATCCCGAGCTCCAGCAGCGTGGGCAGGATCTCCGCCTCGGGTTCGCGCCAGAACAGGGAGTACTCGCTCTGCAGCGCCGTGACCGGCTGGACCGCGTGGGCGCGACGGATGACGTCGACCCCGGCCTCGGACAGACCGAAGTGGGCGACCTTGCCGGCGTCGATCAGCTCCTTGACGGTGCCGGCGACGTCTTCGATGGGCACCTCCGGATCGACCCGGTGCTGGTAGAGCAGGTCGATCCGCTCGACATTCAACCGTCGCAGGGATTCCTCGACTGTCGATCGGATGTGATCGGGGCTGCTGTCGAGGCCGCTGCGGGTGCCGCCGTCGAACGAGAAGCCGAACTTGGTGGCGATCACGACCTGATCGCGCACGCCCGCGATCGCCTTGCCGAGCAGCTCCTCGTTCACGAACGGCCCGTACACCTGGGCTGTGTCGAAGAACGTGACACCGAGATCCACGGCCGCCTGGATGAGGTCGATGCCGTCCTGCTCGGGTACGTCGCTGCCGTACGCGTGGCTGAGGCCCATGCAACCGAAGCCGATCGCGGAGACCTCGAGGCCGCTGGTGCCGAGCTCGCGGGTGATCATGATGGTGTCCTCACTGGTGATCGGGTTCGGGTCTGGCTGGGTCCATCCGCGGGCGTAGCTACCGGAAGTAGGTCGGCTGCCGCGGCAGATAGTGCTGCTCGAGGGCGACGACCTCGTCGTCGGTGAGCTGGAGGTCGAGGGCGGCCACCGCATCGCTGAGGTGGTGCGGCTTGGTCGACCCGACGATCGGGGCACTGACCACCGCGTTGTGCAGCACCCAGGCGAGCGCGACCTGCGCCATCGGCACGCCACGAGCTTCGGCGATCCGCTGCACGGCGTCGACGACGGCGACGTCACTGTCCAGGAACAGCGGCCGACCGTACATGTCGACGTCGGCGTTCTTGACCGACCGCTCGGTGCCCGTCGCACCCCACGGGCGCGCGAGTCGGCCGGCCGCCAGCGGGCTCCACGGAATGGCGCCGACACCCTGGTGGGCCAGCAGACCGAACATCTCCCGCTCCTCCTCCCGGTGCAGCAGGCTGTACTGGTCCTGCATCGAGATGAACCGGGTCCAGCCGTGGAGGTCGGCGGCGTGCTGCATGGTGGCGAACTGCCACGCCCACATCGACGAGGCCCCGAGATAGCGGACCTTGCCGGCCTTGACGACGTCGTGCAACGCCTCCATCGTCTCTCGATCGGCGTGTGCGGGTCGAAGCGGTGGATCTGGTAGAGATCGATGTAGTCCGTGCCGAGCCGGGCCAGCGACGCGTCGACCTGCTCCAGCACCGCTCGTCGGGACAGCCCGGCACCGCCGGGCCCATCGCCCATCGGCTGGAAGAGCTTCGTCGCCAGCACGATGTCGTCTCGACGGGTGTACGCCTTGAGCGCGCGCCCCACGATCTCCTCGGAGCTGCCGTGCCCGTAGATGTTGGCGGTGTCCCAGAAGGTGATGCCGAGCTCGATCGCCTGGCGGAAGATCGGCTCCCCCGCCTCGTCGCCCAGTGCCCACGGCATCCGGGAGCCGTCGCCGAAGCTCATGCACCCCAGGGCGATCCTGCTGACCTTCAACCCCGACGACCCGAGTCGTACCTGCTCCACCACGCTGTCCTCTCTTTGACTCCCCCCATCCAAGCCGCCCTGAGGGCCGCGAACCAGGCCCTGCTGAGCCATGGCCTGACAGGGCCTGGGATCCCGTCAGCTCCCGCACGAGCGTCAACCGCTGACCGGACGGCAGGTGCCTCCCACCCGCTGGACCCGGCGCTCGAGCTCCGTCAGCGGTAGCTCTCGTGACCAGATCCGCGGGCACCGGCCACGTCGAGCCGGGCGGACCGAGCATCGATCTCCGCGATGTCGTCGGCACCGAGGATGACGGCGGCGGCCTGCAGGTTCTCGGTGACCCGTTCCGGTCGGCGGCTGCCGGGGATCGGGACGATGCCGGGCGACTTCGCGAGCAGCCAGGCGAGAGCTACCTGTCCTGGGGTGACCTGCTGGCGGCCGGCGATCTTGCTGACCAGGTCGACGATCGGCTGGTTCGCCTCCAGCGCCTCGGGGGTGAAGCGGGGGAACCGGCTGCGGATGTCGTTCGCGGCGAACGCCTCACCGCGGCCGACGGTGCCGGTCAGAAAGCCCTGCCCCAGCGGTGACCAGGGCACGAAACCGATGCCCAGCTCCTCGCAGGCGGGCAGCACCTCGGCCTCGGGGTCGCGGGCCCAGATCGAGTACTCGCTCTGCACGGCGGCGACGGCCTGCACGGCATGGGCCCGGCGGATGGTGTCCGCGCTGGCCTCCGACAGACCGAAGTGGCCGACCTTGCCGGCGTCGATGAGCTCCTTGACGGTGCCGGCGACGTCTTCGATCGGCACCTCCGGATCGACCCGGTGCTGGTAGAGCAGGTCGATGTGGTCGGTTCGTAGCCGCTGCAGCGATCCGTTGACGGCCCGGCGGATGTTCTCGGGCCGGCTGTTCAGCCCGGTGCGGGTGACGCTGTCGTAGCCGAAGCCGAACTTGGTGGCGATGACGATCTGGTCGCGGATCGGCTCGATCGCCTCGCCGACCAGGGTCTCGTTGGTGAGCGGACCGTACGCCTCGGCGGTGTCGAAGAACGTGATGCCCTGGTCGTGGGCACTGCGGATGAGGCTGACGCCGTGGTCGGTGTCGACCGGTTCGCCGTAGTTGGCGCTCAGGCCCATGCAACCCAGCCCGATCGCTGAGACCTCCAGGCTGCCGAGATGTCGCTTCTCCATCGTGTTCCTCTCGTGTCGCGCCGTGTCGTGCCGGGCGCGGTCGTCGTTGGTGGGGTGGAAGTGGGTGAGAGCCGTCAGGCGAGAAGTCGGTTCTGACGGAGCCAGGTCTCGACGTCGTCGCGCTGCTGGGCGACCTCCTCGCCCCGGACAGCCAGGCCCGGACGGATCTCCGCGCCGGCGCAGGCCTCGGTGTAGAGGCGTTGGGTGCTGCCGAGGCCGCTGACCGCGTACGTGACGAACGGGTGCACCGTCGTGCCGGTGAGGTCGAGTCCGTCGACGAAGGTGTTCATGATCATCAGGGGCCGAACGTTCCAGATCGGGCTACCCAACAGCACGTGCTCGCAACCCTCGACCGACGTCAGCGGTGACACGATCTCCGGTCGCGCGTCGGAGTCCTGCTCGGTGACGTTGCGCGCAACAGTCTCGTCGTACGCCTCCGGGTAGGGCTCGGCCGCCTCGATCCGGAACACGTCACAGTCGATCAGCTCGGCGATCATCTCGGCCAGCACCTGCGTGTTGCCGACAGCCAGATCCCGCCGCCCGCCGTAGTAGTAGTTCTCCCCCGGCCGGGAGAAGTACGCCACAGGACGCGGCCGGTCACGGAGGTGTCACCTGCTGTCGGGGTCGAAGCGGGAGCCGCTCAGGGCGACGTGGTGGGGTTCTGATCAGCGGCCGGGGGCGGGCTGCCCGGAGCAGCACAGCCCGCCAGGGTCCAGCCACCGGCGCCCAGGAGCACTGCTGCTCGCAACAGCGTCCGGCGGCTGGGCCCTGACGACCCGTCGGTGCGAGGACGGCTGATCGTGCTCAGTCCTCGGGGATCGGACGACCGAACGCCTCGAGGGTGATCACCTCGGGCTCGGGTCCGCCGCGCTGACCGGTGTCCAGGCCGTCGATCGCGGCGAGCTCGTCGGCGGTCAGGTCGAAGTCGAACACGTCCAGGTTCTCCGCGATCCGGGCCGGCTTGGTCGACTTCGGGATGACCGAACGCCCCTGCTGGACACCCCACCGCAGCATCACCTGAGCGGGTGACTTCCCGTGCGCCACGGCGAGTCGTGCGATCACCGGATCCTGCAGGGTGCTGGTGTGCTTCCCGTCGCGGTAGAAGGTGATGCCGCCGATCGGCGACCAGGCCTGGGTGAGGATGCCGTGCTCGGCGCCCAGGTCCTGGACCTCACGCTGCTGGAAGTACGGGTGCAGCTCGATCTGGTTGACCGCCGGCACCACCGTCGCCTTCTCGAGCAGGGCGGTGAGGTGGTCGACCATGAAGTTGCTGACCCCGATCGCGCGGACCTTTCCGTCGGACAGCAACGTCTCCAACGCTCGGTACGACTCCAGGGTCGCCTCAAAATCAGACGGCAGCGCCTGGTGCAGGATCAGCAGGTCGATCTGGTCGACACCGAGCTTCCGGGCCGACTTCTCGAACCCGTGCAGGGTCTGGTCGTAGCCGTAGTCGCTGATCCAGATCTTGGTCTCCACGAACACGTCACCGCGATCGACACCGGAGGCGGCGATGGCCTCCCCGACCTGACGCTCGTTGCCGTAGGCAGCGGCGGTGTCGATGTGGCGGTAGCCCGCCTCCAGGGCGGCCGTGACCGCATCCCGGGTCTCATCGGGCGGGGTCTGGAACACCCCGAGTCCGAGGGCGGGCAGGGTGACGCCGTTGTTCAGCGTGAGCGTGGACACGTCGGGCATGGTGCATCTCGTTTCTCTCCGGCGTTCGCCTGAGGTGGTGGGACGGTGCGAACAGGGTTGTCGGTTGATCGTCAGTCGCTGCCGGGGACCGGGCGGTCGGCCCCGGCCGGTCTCGCGACCGGGGTGTGTGGCGTGGCTCCGGTGGCGGCCCACGAGGCGAGCAGCCTCAGCTTCTCCTCGGCCGGTGAACCGGGGTCGGCGGTGTAGGCGATCAGCGTCAGGTCGTCGCCGGAGAACTCCAGAGCGTCCCCGGTCAGCTCGATGTCGCCGACCAGGCGGTTGTGCAGCCGCTTGCGGGCGGTCCGGTGCAACCGTACGTTCTGTCGCGCCCAGCGGGCCACGAATTCGTCACTGCGCGTCGACAGCTCCCCGATCAGGTCACTCAACGCCTTGTCGCGCGGGTCGCGTCCGGCCTGGGCCCGCAGCGCCCCCGTGAAGTCATCGGCGACGTGGTCCCAGTCCAGGAAGAAGCCGCGCGAGTGCGGGTCCAGGAACAGATAGCGGGCCAGGTTCACCGGCAACCGCTCCTCATCGAGCACCCCCCCGTACAGCGCTCGGCAGAGCTCGTTCGCGGCGACGATCTCCATCCGCGACGTGCGCACGTAGGCGGGAACACCGGTCATCCCGGCCAGGATCGCCCTGATCGCAGGCCTCGGCTCGGACGTGGACCTGCGACGCCGCGGCCGCGGAAAGGTGCCGCCCCGGGACCGGGCGAGATCGAACAGGTGCTGGCGTTCGGCATCGTCGAGCTGCAGGGCCCGGGCCACCGCCTCCAGCACCGACTCCGACGCACCGCTCAGGTTGCCGCGCTCGAGCCGGCCGTAGTAGTCGACGCTGAGACCGGCGAGCAGAGCGACCTCCTCCCGCCGCAGACCCGGCACTCGGCGGTTGGCACCGTACGACGGCAGACCGGCCTGCTCCGGACTGAGCTGGGCCCGCCGGCTGACGAGGAAGTCCCGGACGTCTTGGCGCTGATCCACGACACCGACGCTAGAGGGCCGCCCTCCCTCGGAACAGGACCTGTCAGTACATGGTTCACCAGGTCCCCCCGCCCTGAGGCGGGGCCGCGACGAGCGGCCACGTCGGTCGTGACATGGGCCCTCCTGCGGGGTGTGGGCAGGCGACCAGTGCTCAGAGCGCCTTCCTCAGGTGCACGTCCTCAGGCTCGAGCTCGTAGAGCTCCGGCAGTGGTCGGTCAGTCACGACGTAGCCTCGCGCCAGGTAGAAGCGGACCGTGTTCTGCGATGGTGTAGCGCTGACGACGATCTGGGTGGCGCCGGCGTCGCGGGCGATGCAGTCGAGCTCGTCGGAGAGGCGACGACCGATGCCCGTTGCGCGGAAGGCCGCGTCGACATGGAGAAAAGCGAGCTGCGCGATCTCGGGGCGGACGTGGGGCACGACCACGCCGATCCCGACCAACCGCCCGTCAGCGAGAGCGCCGAGAGCGATCCCGCCCGCATCAACGTAGTGCTCGAGGGCCTGGCGCTGCGCCGCGACGGAGTGGTCGTGGGTGCCGTGGGGGTCCCAACCTGGCGAGTTCCAGCTTCCGGGACGTTCGTGAAGGTCGACTCCGCGCTGCTCGTAGATGACGTCGATGCGCTCCTGCCGGTCGAGGTCGGCAACGCCGCCCAGGTCCTCGCGTTCGAGCCGCTTGTACTCCATCGAAGCCCCCACGTACCCACCTCAGCCGCATCGACGACCATCCGTCAAGACCGTTGACCCCCTCCACTCAGGACGCCACGGTCCTCCTGTGCCGATGCACCCCCGGTATCACCCGCGTCAGCCCTTTCTCTTAGTGGCAACGGCCGACCACCGTCGGCTGCCGTCTGCGAAGGAGCACACCATGCACCGACTCACCGCAACTCTGGCCGCCACCGCCGCCCTCGTCACCGCCTTCGTCGCGTCGCCGCCGGCGGCCACGGCCGCGCCCTCCGACCCTCCCGCGCGTGGGGTCGTGGTGGCACACGGCGGCCTGATCGGACACCTCCGACCCAGCGTCCACGCCCCGGCCAACTACACGTTCCCGAACGGCTCGAAGGTGACGCTGTCCTGCAAGGTGTCCGGCACCGTGGTGGACGGCAACGCCCGCTGGTACCTGGTGGTGGCGGAGGGCGACGCGAACTGGGTGTCCGCCCGTTACGTGAGCAACGTCGGTCCGGCCCCCGATCCGTGTGACCCCAGCGACGGCACCTTCGCCGCCAAGGCGACCGCGAAGCTGACCAAGCGGGTCGGTCCGACCACCGCCGACGCCAGCGCCGGCAGCTACGCCAAGGGCCAGAAGCTCCGGGTCCAGTGCTTCACCGACTCCGGCCAGAAGTGGTACCTCACCGACGGCGGTCGGTGGGTCCGGGCAGCGTACGTGAGCACGTCGTCGAAGGTGCGCTACTGCACGAACTACTCCTGATCGCAGCCCGTCCGGTGGCACCTGTCGATGCCACCGGACGTGCGCGGGATCCAGCGCGGTGCCAGCCGATCGCCGGGTGACTGTCACGGCCCGGGGCGGAGTTTTCCACCAGGCGGAGCAGCCAGCAGGAATTCTTTTGACGTTGGGAGTTTTGCGGTTCCGGCTGACCCCGGGACGGTTAGCCTCCCGCCATCGACAGGCGCCGGTCGCCGGCGTCTCCACTCCGGATGTCGAGGTCAGAGAGGACTGAACGTGCAACTCGCAGAGAGGTCGGCCCCGCGCCGACGGCGGGCGCTGGTCGCCGCCTCGGCAGCTTTCGTCGTCGCGGCGGCGTCGTGGGCGTCACCGGCCCACGCCGAGCCGGACCCGGGCGGGCCGGTCACGACGCAGGTCGCTGACCCGTGTCCCTCCCCCGTCCCGACCGCCGCCATCGTGCCGGGCCTGGTCGGCCAGGGCATGACGGTCGTCCGGGGGGACACCCCGCAGCCGTTCACGGTGACGGTCCTCGGCCTCCTGAAGGACGGCATCGGCGCCGGTCGCGACATGGTGATGATCGAGGTCTCCGATCTGGACGGCTCCACCGTCGTCGGGGACAACGGGATCTGGGCAGGGATGTCCGGATCACCGGTCTACGTCGACGGCAAGCTGCTCGGTGCGGTCTCGTACGGGTTCACCGCCTCGCCGTCACCGATCGGCGGGCTCACACCGGCGGCGGACATGCTCGCGCTGCTGGGGTCGAGCCCGGCCAGGACGGCGAGTGCGCCACGGACGAAGGTCACGCTCTCGACGGGCCAGCGGAAGTCGCTGGACACCAGGGCCGCGGCCGCTGTGCCCCGCACCACGCTGCAGCGGCTTCGGACCCCGGTCTCGGTGAGCGGGCTGACCAGCAAGCGGCTGGCCAGTCTCCAGGGAGCCTTCGACGGCGCCGGGCGGTCTGTGATCACCTACGCCGGCGGCCGGACGAGCGCCACCGCCGTGGCCGCCGCCGCTCCCGTGCCGGGCGGGAACTTCGCCGCCGTGCTGACCTCGGGGGACCTGTCGATCAGCGGGGTCGGGACCACGACGGCCGTCTGCGGCAGCAAGGTGCTCGCCTTCGGCCACCCGATGGACTTCGCCGGCCAGGTCACCTACGGGGCGAACGCCGCCACCTCACTGGCCATCGTCAAGGACGGCACCTTCGGCTCCTTCAAGATGGCGAACGTCGGTGGGACCTTCGGGACCGTGGACCAGGACCGGCTGGCCGCCCTCCGCGCCACTCTCGGCAGGGGCCCGGCGACGACGCCGATCACCTCGACGATCACGAACCTGGACAACCGGCGAACCCGCACCGGCACCACCCAGGTCGCCGCACCCGACTACACGGCCGTCGCCACCGCGTACGGCCTGTGGGCCAACTACGACTCGACCTTCGACAAGTGGGGGAAGGGCCTGGCCACCTCCAGCTGGACCATCCGCGGCACCCGAGCGGCGGGCAAGGCCTTCGCCGTGAGCCGCAGCAACATGTGGTCCGATCGGAGCGATCCCACGATCGAGCCGACGATCGAGGTCGCGGACGCGGTCGACGCCATCCGTTCCAACGAGCTCGAACCGGTCAAGATCACCAGCGTCGCCTTCAAGTCCGCGGTGTCGTCGGCCTACGACCAGTACCGGATCACCAGGATCGCCGTCTCGGTCAACGGCGGCAGGTACAAGACGTCGTCGGTGATCAAGGTGAAGCCCAAGGCGAAGCTGCGGGTCAAGGTGACGATGCGCGGCTACCAGAGCACGGTCGATCGCACGGTCCTGCTGAACCTGACGGTGGCGAAGCGCTACGCCAAGCAGACCGGCACCCTGACGGTGCAGGGCGGGCTGGACGGTTCCAGCAGCTCCGACACCGATCCCAGCTGTCTGCTGGAAGCCTGCGACGAACCGGACGGGAGCCTGAACTCCGTCCTGGCCGGCCTCACGGCGGCGCCGGCCAACAACGCGGTGCAGGCTGACCTGGACTTCGACGAAAACGCCGAAGGCGAGTTCAGCACGGATGCGCGGACCGCGGCGAAGGCACCGGTGTCCGGCGAGCAGTCCATCGTGATCAAGGTCAAGAAGAAGTAGGTCACGCCGGCCGCTGCTCGGTCCTCGCGGGAGGACCGAGCACCGGCCGGTACGTGCTCGAGTCACTGGCCACCTGGCCCGCAGGGATCAGCGCAACCGACGCGCGCGCAGCACCAGGTCGTCGACGTGGTGGGCACCAGCGCCGCCCTCGGGGGTGATCCGGGGACGTTGCTCGTCGACCTCCACCTGCCAGTCGTCGTCCAGCAGCGCCGCGACCATCGCGGGCCACACGTAGTCGGCGGGGTCGAAGCCGCCCTCGTGCACCGGCTGGGTGTCCATCCCGGCGTGGTGGACCAGCAGGAGCACCCCGCCGGGGGCGACGGCGGCGAGCAGCGCCCGTTCGGCGGCGGCGTCCGGTGTCCGCTGCAGCGCCGGGTACTGCGCGGAGACGAGGTCGTACGACCCCGACGGCAGCGAGGCCTCGGCGAGCCCGGCGTGCACCCACTGCACGGCGACCCCGGCATCACGGGCGTGACCGGCCGCCCGCTCCAGCGCCACCCCGGAGACCTCGAGCGCGGTCACGTCCCACCCACGCTGAGCCAGCCAGACCGCGTCCGACCCCTCACCGCACCCGACGTCGAGCACCCGGCCCGGGAGGAGGTCGGCGGCCTCCACCACCAGTGCGCCGTTCGGCCGCCCGCTCCACAGCCGGTCGCTCTCGCGATAGCGGGTGTCCCACTCGGCCCGGACCGTCGGATCCCCCACGTAGTCGGCTGCGGGGGGCCGGTCGACGTCGCTGGATCCTGCCGGGCTCGTGATCATGGCTCCATCCTCACCCAGCAGCGTGATCCCGCCGCCGCCGCGTTGCCGACTCGGCAAGGCGCACCTGGACAGCACTCCCCCGACGCCCGGCGTGCGTGGTGGTTCACCACCCGGGCGGAGCGGGCGAGTGTCGGTCAGCGCCGGGCTGCAGCGCTGAGGGGCGTCAGCTGACGAGCTCGGAGCCGACCCGGTCGGCGATCGCCCGCAGCACCGGCACGGCCCGGTCGCCGAACGCCTCGTCCACCCGGCTCAGCGGACCCGAGACGGAGACCGCCATCGGCGCCGGCGCCTTGGGGATGGACACCGCGTAGCAGCGGACGCCGAGCTCCTGCTCCTCGTCGTCGATCGAGTAGCCCCGGCGACGGATCTCGCTCAGGTCGGCCAGCAGCGACTCGATGCTCGCATGGCTCTTCGGCGTGGGCGTGGCCATGCCGGTCCGGGACACGATCCGGCGTACCTCGTCGTCGGACAGCGTGGCCAGGATCGCCTTGCCCACCCCGGTGTCGTGCAGATTGGCCCGGCGGCCGACCTCGGTGAACATCCGCATCGCGTGCGGTGAGGGCTGCTGGGCCACGTAGACGATCTGGTCGCCGTCCATCAACGCCATGTTGGCCGTCTCGCCGAGCTCGCGGACCAGCTCCACCAGCTTCGGTTGTGCCACCCGGCCCAGCTGTCGGCCCGCACGCTCACCGAGCGGAATGAGTCGGGCACCCAGGGCGTACCGGCGGGACGGGAGCTGACGGGCGTAACCGAGCAGCACGCAGGTCCGCAGCAACCGGTGGATCGTGGGCATCGGCAGCTCGGAGGCGGCCGCCAGGTCGCTCAGGGACGCCTCGCCACCGGCGTCCGCGATGATCTCCAGCAGCTCGAAGACACGCTCGACCGACTGGACGGTGCCCGAACGAGCCTCGGTGGTCGGCTGGGCCATGGCGGACCTCTTTCTCACATCGATACGGCTTCCACCATACAGAAGAGTCCATCCGATGGGCGAGATTCACCGCGCAGGCCACCTTGACGACACCGCCAACTCTGCCTAGAGTTTCCACATAACAGATAGTTGCTTCCACAAAGCGGAACAGAAGAGGATCTAGCCGACGATGTCGACCTACACCGTGAACGCCTCCATCCTGCTGACCGAGGTGGCGATCCTGCGCCGACCCTCCGCCGTGGCCGATGCCGGGTTCACCGCTGCGGAGTTCTGGTGGCCGTTCCCCGGCGCCGTGCCCAGCGACAGCGACGTCGACGCGTTCGTCGGGGCCGTCCAGGACGCGGGCCTCCAGTTGTCGGGTCTCAACTTCTTCGCCGGCGACATGGCCGCCGGCGACCGTGGTCTGGTCAGCTGGGTCGGACGCGAGTCCGAGTTCGCCGACAACGTCGACGTCGTCGCCGGCATCGGCGAGCGGCTGGGTTGCCGAGCATTCAACGCCCTGTACGGTCTGCGCCCCGACGACGTCGCCACCGCGGCGGCCGACGAGCTGGCGGCGACCAACCTGCACCTGGCCGCCGACAGGATCGCCGGCATCGGCGGGACCGTGCTGCTGGAGCCGGTGTCCGGCTCACCGACCTACCCGCTGAAGACCGCGGCCGACGTGATCACCGTGATCGAGCGGGTCGGCGCCGACAACATCCGGCTGCTGGCCGACTTCTACCACCTGGCGGTCAACGGCGACGACGTCGCCGCGGTGATCGCGGAGCACGCCGCCGACTTCGGTCACATCCAGATCGCCGACGACCCGGGTCGCGGCCAGCCCGGCACCGGCACCCTCCCCTTGGCTGACTGGCTCGCGGCGGCCACGGCCGGCGGCTACGACGGCTACGTGGGGCTGGAGTACAAGGACAGCACCGACGACCCGTTCGGGTGGCTCCCGCGCGACCAGCGCTCCTGATCCACCGAGTTCCCGCCCGACCGACGACTGACGACGAAGGACCTGACCATGACTGACAGCAAGCCCCGCATCGCCTTCATCGGCCTCGGCATCATGGGTGGGCCGATGGCCGCCAACCTGGTGAAGGCCGGCTACGCCGTGACCGGCTACAACCGCAGCCGCGCCAAGGTCGACACCCTCGTGGAAGCCGGCGGCGCCGGCGCCGACAGCATCGCCGAGGCGGTCGCCGACGCGGACGTGATCATCACGATCGTGCCGGACTCCCCCGATGTCGAAGCCGTGGCTGACGGTGAGGACGGGATCTTCGCCCACGCCAAGTCCGGGGCCGTCTGGGTGGACTGCTCGTCCATCCGACCGGACGTGTCGGTGGCGCTCGCGAAGCAGGCCGCCGAGAAGGGCATCAGAGCCGTCGACGCGCCGGTGTCCGGCGGTGAGGCGGGCGCCATCGAGGCCACCTTGTCGATCATGGTCGGCGGCGACGCCGACGTCGTGGAGTCCGTCCGCCCGGTGCTCGAAGCCGTCGGCAAGACGGTCGTCCACGTCGGCCCGTCCGGCTCCGGTCAGACCGTCAAGGCGGCCAACCAGCTGATCGTGGCCGGCACCATCGAGCTGGTCGCCGAGGCGCTGGTCTTCCTGGAGGCGTACGGCGTCGACACCGCCGCCGCCATCGAGGTGCTGGCCGGCGGTCTGGCCGGCAACCGGATCCTGGACCGCAAGGCCACCTCGATGGTCGCCCGCGAGTTCACGCCCGGCTTCCGGGTGGACCTGCACCACAAGGACATGGGCATCATCCTGGCTGCCGCTCGTGAGGCCGGCGTGGCCATCCCGCTCGGCGCCCACACCGCCCAGCTGATGCAGTCGCTGCGCCAGCTCGGGCACGGCGACCTCGATCATTCCGCCCTGCTGCTGCTGGTCGAGCAGCTGTCCGGCCGCTCGCCCTCCCACTGACCCCCCACGACACGCTCGACGCTGAGCAAGGAGAACTGACATGACTCGGATGAAGGCCGCGGACGCGGCAGTCCTGATCTTGGAGAAGGAAGGGGCGACGCAGGCGTTCGGGCTGCCCGGCGCGGCGATCAACCCCTTCTACGCGGCGATGCGCCGGCACGGCGGCGTCAAGCACGTGCTGGCCCGCCACGTGGAAGCGGCCTCCCACATGGCCGAGGGTTTCACCCGGGCCGAGGCCGGCAACATCGGTATCTGCATCGGCACCTCCGGTCCGGCCGGCACCGACATGATCACCGGTCTCTACTCCGCCGCCGCGGACTCGATCCCGATCCTGTGCATCACCGGCCAGGCCCCGGTGGCCAAGCTGGACAAGGAGGACTTCCAGGCCGTCGACATCGCGTCGATCGCCGGCCCCGTGTCCAAGTGGGCGGTGACGATCAAGGAGGCCGCCCAGATCCCGGGTGCCTTCCAGAAGGCGTTCTGGCTGATGCGCGAGGGTCGCCCCGGTCCGGTGCTGCTGGACCTGCCGATCGACGTGCAGCTGACCGAGATCGAGTTCGACATCGACACCTACGAGCCGCTGCCCGTGCAGCGTCCCGCGCTGACCCCGGCCCAGGCGAGCAAGATCATCGACCTGCTGGCCGCCGCCGAGCGACCCGTCATCGTGGCCGGCGGTGGCATCATCAACGCCGACGCCGCCCAGCGGCTGGTCGAGCTGGCCGAGCTGCTGGGCGTGCCGGTGATCCCGACCCTGATGGGCTGGGGCATCATCCCCGACGACCACCCGCTGCACGCGGGCATGGTGGGCATCCAGACCTCGCACCGCTACGGGAACGCGACCATGCTGGAGTCGGACTTCGTGCTCGGCATCGGCAACCGCTGGGCCAACCGGCACACCGGCGCGCTGGACGTCTACACCAAGGGCCGCACCTTCGTGCACATCGACATCGAGCCGACACAGATCGGCCGCGTGTTCGCCCCCGACTACGGGGTGGCCTCCGACGCCGGCGCCGCCCTGGACGCCCTGCTGATCGAGGTGAAGAGCCGTCGGGCCGATCTGCGGCTGCCCGACTACGACGTGTGGGCCAAGGACTGCGCGCTGCGCAAGTCCACCCTGCAGCGCAAGACGCACTTCTCCGAGGTACCGATCAAGCCCCAGCGCGTCTACGAGGAGATGAACCGCGCGTTCGACCGCGACACGGTGTACGTGTCCACGATCGGGCTGTCGCAGATCGCCGGCGCTCAGCTGCTGCACGTCTACAAGGACCGGCACTGGATCAACTGCGGTCAGGCCGGACCCCTGGGCTGGACGATGCCGGCCGCCCTGGGCGTGGCCGTGGCCCGGCCGGAGGCGAACGTGGTGGCGCTGTCCGGCGACTACGACTTCCAGTTCCTGATCGAGGAGCTGGCCGTGGGGGCTCAGCACCGGATCCCCTACGTGCACGTCCTGGTGAACAACTCCTACCTGGGGCTGATCCGGCAGGCGCAGCGCGGGTTCGACATGACCTACCACGTCTCGCTGGGCTTCGACAACATCAACTCCCCCGAGCTGGAGGGCTACGGCGTCGACCACGTCAAGGTGGTGGAAGGCCTGGGCTGCAAGGCGATCCGGGTCCACCAGCCCGACGACCTGGAGGCCGCGCTGCGGTCCGCGCAGGAGCTGGCCCACCGCGAGCGGTTGCCGGTGGTGGTCGAGGTGATCTTGGAGAAGATCACCAACATCTCGATGGGCGCCGCCGGGTTGGACGCGGTCAACGAGTTCGAGCCGCTGGCGATCTCGGGCGAGGACGCACCGACGGCCATCTCGGTGATGGACTCGCCGGAACCGGTCCTGGTGCCCGCGAGCGTGACGGCAGGCGCGGGAGACTGATCTCATGCGCGTGGTCATCGCTCCCGACAAGTTCAAGGGCTCCCTGAAGGCCGCCGAGGTCGCGGCGGAGGTCGCCGCCGGTCTGACCGACGGAGGGCTGGTCGCCGAGGTGCATCGGGTGCCGATGGCCGACGGCGGTGAGGGCACGGTGGAGGCCGCCCTCAGCGCCGGGTACGCGCCGCTGGTCGTCGAGGTGTCCGGGCCGCTCGGCGCGCCGGTGCGGGCCACCGTCGCCGTCGAGCAGACGACCTCCACCGCGGTGATCGAGATGGCCGCCGCGTCCGGACTGGGCGTCCTCCCGACCGGCGACGACGGCGAGCTCGTCCGGGACGCACTCCGCGCCTCCAGCCGCGGCACCGGCGAGCTGATCCTGGCCGCCCTGGACGCCGGGTGCCGCCGGGTCGTGCTCGGGGTCGGTGGCAGCGCCAACACCGACGGCGGCGCGGGCCTGCTCGCGGCCCTGGGCGTACGCCTGCTGGATCCGGACGGGCAGCCCGTGCCCGACGGCGGCGGCGGTCTGCGCCGGCTCCACACGGTGGAGGTCGACGGCCTGGATGCCAGGCTCGGACAGACCGAGCTGGTGCTGGCCGCCGACGTCACCAACCCGCTCCTCGGTGACACCGGGGCGGCCGCGGTCTTCGGACCGCAGAAGGGTGCCACCCCCGCCGACGTCGCCGAGCTCGACGCCAACCTCACCGGGCTGGTCGACCGGCTGGCTGCGGTGGCCGGCGCCGGCGCCCGGGACGCGGCCGGTCGACCGGGAGCCGGCGCGGCCGGCGGGGTCGGGTACGCCGCCCTGTTCCTCGGTGCCGTCCGACGCCCCGGGATCGAGGTCGTGATGGATCTGGTCGACCTCGACGCCGTGCTGTCCGGCGCGGACGTGGTGATCACCGGCGAGGGCAGCCTCGACGGCCAGAGCCTCGGCGGCAAGACGCCCCTCGGCGTGGCCGCCCGGGCCCGGTCCCTGGGGGTGGCCACCGTGCTGGCCGTGTGCGGCCGGACCACGCTCGAGGAGACCGAGCGGCGAGGCGCCGGGTTCGACCGGGTCTGGGCCCTGACCGACATCGAGTCCGACGTGAGCCGCTGCATGTCGGAGGCCGGGCCTCTGCTGCGGCGGCTGGGCGTCGAGATCGCCGGCTACCTGACCGATTCCACCCGTCCCTGACCGAGGAGCACCTGTGTCCCCCTCAGCAAGCACCGACCCGGCCCGTATCGCCGAGGTCAACCGCCCGGAACGGGTCCGCGCCCAGATCGCCGAGCTGCGGAGGTCCACACCGGCGGCCGAGCCCGCCCCGCCGGTCGAGACCGCCGAGCGCACCGCTCCGTACGACCTGGTCTTCCGGGGCCGCCGGATCCTCACCACCGCCGGCATCACCGACCGGGAGATCGGCGTCCGGGCCGGCACGATCGTGGCCATCGAGCCGTACGGTCACGGGCTGCAGGGCACCCAGGTGATCGACCTGGCCGACGACGAGACCCTGATCCCGGGTCTGGTCGACACCCACGTGCACATCAACGAGCCGGGACGCACCGACTGGGAGGGTTTCGCGACCGCCACCAAGGCGGCCGCCGCCGGCGGGGTCACCACGGTGATCGACATGCCGCTGAACTCCATCCCCTCGACGGTCAACGGACCGGCGCTCGAGCTCAAGCGCCTGGTCGCCGAGGGCCAGGCCTACGTCGACCTGGGCTTCTGGGGCGGCGCCGTCCCGGGCAACCTGAACGATCTGCGCGAGCTGCACGACGCGGGCGCCTTCGGCTTCAAGTGCTTCCTGCTGCACTCCGGGGTGGACGAGTTCCCGCACCTGGAACCCGACGAGCTGGAGGAGTACCTGCGGGTGCTGGCCTCCTACGACGCGCTGATGATCGTCCACGCCGAGGACTCCCGGGCCATCGACCGGGCCCCGCAGCCCGACGGTGACGTGTACGCGAAGTTCCTGGCCTCACGGCCCCGCGGCGCGGAGAACCTGGCCATCGCCGAGGTGATCGAGCGGACCCGCTGGACCGGCGCCCGGACCCACATCCTGCACCTGTCCAGCTCCGACGCGCTGCCGATGCTGGCCAGCGCCAAGGCCGACGGGCTCGACATCACCGTGGAGACCTGCCCGCACTACCTGACCTTGATGGCCGAGGAGATCCCCAACGGCGGGACGGCGTACAAGTGCTGCCCCCCGATCCGGGAGATCGGCAACCGGGAGCAGCTCTGGCAGGGGCTGTTGGACGGCACCATCGACTACATCGCCTCCGACCACTCCCCCTCCACGCTGGAGCTGAAGGACCTGGAGAACGGCGACTTCGGGGTCGCCTGGGGCGGCATCGCGTCGGTCCAGCTGGGACTGTCGCTGGTCTGGACCGAGGCCCGCCGCCGCGACATCAGCCTGGAGCAGGTGGTGGAGTGGATGGCCAGCAAGCCCGCCGATCGGGTCCGACTCCGGTCCAAGGGTCGGTTGGCCCTGGGCTACGACGCCGACCTGGCCGTCTTCGCCGCCGACGACGCGTACGTGGTCGACGCGGCCAAGCTGCACCACAAGAACCCGCTGACGCCGTATCACGGCAAGACGATCTCCGGCGTGGTGCGCCAGACCTTCGTCCGCGGCCGGCTGGTGGACTTCGAGACCCCGCACGGCCGGCAGCTCAGCCGCGGCATCGACTGACCCGGGCGCTCCTCCGGCCCCCCACACGGATCTGCTCGGGTTCGTCGGTTCTGCTCGGTCTATAGATCGAGCAGAACCGCCGAACCCGAGCAGATGTGGTGTGAGCAGGAAGCGCGCCGTCAGCTCATGTTGTGGCGGAGGTAGGCGGGCTCGCGCAGGCCCAGGATGGCCTCGACCATCCGAGCGGCGCGGACCGACTCGCGCACCTGGTGCATCCGCAGGATGCGCGCCCCGTTCAGTGCGCAGACCGTGGCAGCGGCCAGCGACGCCTCCAGCCGCTCGCCCCGCTCCAGGTCAACGGACTCCCCGATGAAGTCCTTGTTGGACACCGCGGCCAGCACGGGTAGCCCGAGGTCGGCCAGCTCGGCGAACCGGCGGGTGATCTCGAGGGAGTGCCGGGTGTTCTTGTTCAGGTCGTGGCCGGGGTCGATGACGATCCGCTCCGCCGGCACACCGCGCGCGGTGGCCAGGGCGACCCGGTCGACCAGGAAGGCACGGATCTCGGACACCACGTCGTCGTACGTGGGTCGCCGCAGGTGGACACCGGGGGCCGCCGCGCTGTGGGTGATCACCAGGGTCGCGGCCGAGTCGGCCACCACGTCGGCCAGCTCGGGGTCCCGCAGTCCGCTGGTGTCGTTGATCACCCCGGCGCCGGCCGCGATCGCCGCCCGGGCCACCACCGGTCGTACGGTGTCGACCGACACCACGACCCCCTCGGCCGCCAGACCGGCGACGACCGGGATCACGCGGTCCAGCTCCTCCTCCGGCGACACCTTCGGCACGTCCGGGGAGAACGGCACCCCGCCGACGTCGATCCAGCCGGCCCCGTCGGCGGTGGCCCGCCGCCCGGCCTCGACCGCACGGTCCAGCGCGTACGTGCGTCCACGGTCGTAGAACGAGTCGGGGGTGCGGTTGACGATGCCCATCACCACGATCTCGTGGGCGAAGTCGAACACCCGCCCGCCGATGGTGCGAACCGGCTGGGCGAGCGGCGGCAGGTAGGGCATGTGGATCAGTCTGCCCCGGACACCTGGTCCTCGCTCGACTCGCGGCCCCGCAGCCGGCTGACGAGCACCGGATCGCTGACGACGAGCCGGTCGACCTCCTCGCCGCCGTCGCACCGGCACAAGCCGATGGTCAGCGACGCCGAGCTGCGGCCGACCACCCGCCAGGTGCCGCCGGCGTCCTCCCAGCGGCTCAGGGTGCCGCGTTCGTCCACGACGTCCTCATCCACGACGACTCCTCACTCCAGCGACTCAGTCACGGGTCTCGCTCACCGACGACGCCCACCGCGCAGGACGTGCTCGGGGGCACCCTGCTCGGCCGGACGCACCGCGAGGGCCGGCTCAGTGAGCCGACCCTCGCGGTCAGGGGTGGAGGTGGCGGGAATCGAACCCGCGTCCTCGAGCGACGATCCAGGACTTCTCCGAGCGCAGCTGGTGAAGATCGTTTTCTCGGCCCCTGCACTCGCGCCAGCACGTTGCAGACAGGCCCAGTCTCAGTTGATGTTCCCGTTAGGTCCTGGGACCACTCCTAACAGGTGAGCCTTCTTGATGAGGCCAGATTCCGGGACGAAGGCACGCCCGGGCTGACCCTTCGATCACTGATCAGGCAGCGAGAGCGAAGTCAGTGCGTTCAGACTTGGCACTTATTGGTTTCCAAGGAACATTAACGAGTTGACCTTGGATTCTCGGCTCGCTTCTCCTGGGTCTACCGACCCGAGTCGAAACCGATCACCCCCTGTTGAGTTGTGCTCCACCACTCTACCCGGTCTCGACGACGCGGGCACCCGGTTTGCTCCGGATGCCCGCGTCGGTCGAGTCGCGCCGGTCGTGCTACCGCTCCGAGAGGGCCTCGACCTTGACGATCTTCTTGACCGGGTTGGTCCAGTCGTCACCCTGCAGCGCCTTGGCCCCGCTGAGCACGGTCAGCAGCACCCAGCCGAGGAAGGCCAGACCGATGAGGAAGTCGAAGATGCCCAGACCGGTGACCCCCTGCAGCACCAGCAGACCGATCCAGCTGCCCAGGGCGACGAGCTGGAAGTTGAACGCCTTGGCCGCCTCCTTGCGGGGGTAGCTGCCCTGCGGGCTGAGCGCGAAGAACACCAGCGGTCCGAAGATCGAGGTGAGCAGAGCCGAGAAGTGCGCGGCCCCGGCGACGCCGCGGCCCGCCTGCTGCTTCGTCTGCCGGCCCACCAGCGGCTGGTAGGCCGGGTGGACTCCCATGGCCCGCGAGGTGGTGGGCACCTGGACGAGACCGTAGAACGCCTCGTTCAGGTCCTTGCGGGTGCCGGCACCCAGGACCTGGCCGATGCGGCGGTCGAACTCGTCGGAGGAGACGCGGCCGTCGGCGTACGCCTCCTGGAGCCAGTGCTCGGCTCGGTCGCGTTGTTCCTCGGTCACGGGGAGGTGGAGGCTGGGATGCTCGAAGGTGGCGCTCATGGAGACCATGCTCCCCGCGTCCGCCGGCTGGGGCCATCGGGCTCTCCCCCAGTCCGACCCCGACCGGGCGGCAGGGGGGCACGAGGACGGTGACCGTGGGGCGGCGCTGTCGACGTCGAGGCGGTTGCCGCAGACTGGGGTCGTGCCGAACGAACGCAACGTCCTGGGCGGTGAGCTGGAGCCGTGCGGACTGGATCCGATCACCGGCTTCTACCGTGACGGTCACTGCACCTGTGGTCCGGCGCAGGCCCGCCACCTCATCTGCGTCGTCGTGACCCGCGAGTTCCTCAGCCACCAGCGCTCCGTCGGCAACGACCTGACCACGCCGATCCAGACCTACGGGTTCCCGGGTCTGCACCCCGGCGATCGCTGGTGCGTGGTGCTGGAGCGCTGGTTGCAGGCCTACGAGGCCGGGGCGGCGGCACCGGTCGTGCTGACCGCCACCAACGAGCAGGTGCTCGAGGTCATCGAGCTGGAGGTGTTGCGCCGGTTCGCCGTCGACGTGCCCGATGACCTCAGCTCGCTGGGCTGACCCGGGTCGGCGAGAGACTCCGCCGGCGTCCCCCGCGGGGGTCGGCCGACGATGACCGGATCCCGGCGCCGTCGTGCTCGCCACCGCACCCACCGGTAAGTTGGTCGCCCATGACCGAGAAACCAGAAGTGGACTTCTACGAGGGTGACACCCCGACGGACCTGGTGATCACCGACCTGATCGTCGGCGAGGGTGATGAGGCGAAGGCCGGCCAGCAGGTGAAGGTGCACTACGTGGGCGTCGCCCACAGCACCGGGGAAGAGTTCGACGCGTCCTACAACCGCGGTGCGCCGCTGGACTTCCCACTCGGGGCGGGCCGCGTCATCCAGGGCTGGGACCAGGGTGTGGTCGGGATGAAGGTCGGCGGTCGCCGCCAGCTGGTGATCCCGCCGCACCTCGGCTACGGGGACCGCGGCGCCGGCGGCGTGATCAAGCCGGGCGAGACGCTGATCTTCGTGGTCGACCTCGTCGCTGTCCGGTAGCTCGCTTCCGAGCGGAACTTCCGCTACCGGGACCCCCACCTACCAGGAACCGCCGCCACCGCCACCACCGCCGCCACCGGAGAACCCGCCGCCGCCGAACGAGCTGCCCCCGCCGAAGCCGGTTCCGCTCGCGCCGGACGACGGCGCCGGGGCGGCGGCGGTGGTCAGGCTGCTGGTCAGGAAGCCGGTGTTGAAGGCGGCCATGTTGTAGCTGCCGACGTACCAGTACGGGGTCTCGTTGGGGATCCGACCCATGGCCACCAGGTCGCCACAGATCTTGGCCCACCGGTCGGCGAGCTCGAAGGCGATGGCCCACGGCAGGTACTTGGAGAAGATGTCCTCCCCCTCCTCGAACCGGATCTGGTCGGCCTCGGCGGTGGCCAGGTAGGTCTTGAAACCCTCGACCTGGTCACAGACCGCCCGCCCGTCCGCGGTGCGCTGACCTCGGCGCATCTTGAACCGGATGATCGCGAACGTGATCAGGATCGGCAGCAGCGGCACCAGCAGCAGCAGGAAGACCGCGCCCAGGGTGAAGCCGAGGAAGACAGCGAACACGATGATCCCGAAGCCGAAACCGCTGGTCGCCGCCGCCGAGGGGACGGCGCGGAACCAGCCCCGGCTGGCCACCTGGTTGCGGACCGACTTCTGCATCGCCAGGTGCGCCTTGGACAGGCTGCCCTGCTTGGACAGGTCCTCCACGGCTCCCGGCGGCTGCCCGCCGAACAGCTCGGTCAGCAGCACCATCTCGTGCGGTGCGGTGGCCCGGTTCGGGTCGACCAGGGTGACCTGGAAGTCCTTCTTGCCCTCGCTCTGCACGGTCAGGGCGCCCTTGACCGCCAGGTCGATGATGGTCGCTGCCGTCTCGCGGGTGTCGACCTGCCCGTCGATCAACAACCCGGCCTCGGCCACCGGGATCCGTGGCGGGGTGAAAGCCACCGGGATGGGCAGATCCGGGTCGCTGGCCACCACCGGCGCCTGCTGACCGGGCAGCGGCACGGTGCCCGGGGCGAGCCCGGCGTAGCGGCGGTCGCGGCCGTTCTTGCGCCACCACAGCGTGCCGACCAGGGGTGCGCCGATCAGCGAGACCAGCCCGGCCCCGATCAGGGCGAAGACCCCGGCCCGCTCCCCCGCGCTCAGCTTGCTGCCGTCCGGCTCCAGGTGCGGCGCGTTGTCGGTGACCAGACCGGACCTGATCTTCACGCCGACCGTCATCCCCTGGCCGGCCGGGAGGCTGTCCTGGGTGAAGGTGGCCACGCCGTCGGCGATCCGGTCCGAGGTGCAGGCGTCCTTGCTCTGCACCGGTCCCGCGAAGCAGCTCAGCTCCTGGGCGCCGCCCGGCACCGTGGCCTTGACCGAGACGTCGGACATCGGCGCCTTCCAGTCCGAGCCGGTGGCGTCCCAGTAGAACTCGTCGTAGCCGTTGAAGGTGCGCATCGCTCCCTTGACCGAGTACGTGATCACATACGTCGCGGTGGGCGAGCTGATGGTCTCGTCGGGGTCACCGATCCGGAGCCGCAGCTGTTCGCCGCGCCCCCCGTCGGTCTCGTCGGTGTTCGCGCTGAACTGGGTGGCCACGCCGGGATCGGGGCTGCTGACGTCCTCGATGTCCACGGTGTAGACCGCGTCCTGCTGGTCGTCGTACTTCTCCCGGGTGACGAAGTAGCGGTCGATGCCGTGCCGTCCGGACTCGGAGCCGAACCGCCAGACGATCGTCTCCTTCGCCTGCAGCACACCGTCGGTGCCCATCGTGTACTCGATGGCGAACTTCTCGATCTGGTCCGTGGCGGCCGCGGCGGGGGACGCGGTGGCCAGGGAGAACCCCAGGGCCAGGACCAGCCCGGCGAGGCCGAGCAGGAGCTTGCTTCCCAGCCGACGCATCAGCGACCTCGCCGGGTCCGCGCGGCCAGGGCGCGCTGCGCCTCCCGGTCCGCATCACGCTGGGCGATGGACTGACGCTTGTCGTACTCCCGCTTGCCGGTGGCGATGGCGATCTCCACCTTGGCGTAGCCGTCGTTGAAGTAGATGGCCAACGGCACCAGCGTCGAGCCCTTGGTCTCCAGCTCGCGGGCGATCTTCTCGATCTCACGGCGGTGCAGCAGCAGCTTGCGCGTACGCCGGGCGGTGTGGTTGGTCCAGGTGCCGTGGCTGTACTCCGGGATGTGGGCGGCCCGCAGCCACACCTCGCCGTCGTCCACGGTGGCGAAGGCGTCCGCCAGCGTGGCGCGCCCCTCGCGCAGCGACTTCACCTCGGTGCCGCTGAGCGCGAGGCCCGCCTCGTAGGTGTCCCCGATGTGATAGTCGTGCCGAGCCTTGCGGTTCTGCGCGACGATCTTGCGTCCCGTCTCCTTCGCCATGTGTCCATCCTGCCAGCACCTGGGGCGCAGTCTTCAGGAGTAAAACCCACGTCGGGTGTGGATAGCGGTGCAAAAGCCGGTCAGAACCAGGTCATCGGGTTCCGGAGCTTGCCGTCGAGGTAGACCATCAGGTGCAGGTGGCATCCGGTGGAGTAGCCCGTGGTGCCGACGTAGCCGATCACCTCACCCTTGCTGACGTGGTCGCCGACGCCGACGGTGTAGCGGATCGCGTGGTTGTAGGCGGTGGTGACGAACCGGCCGTCCACCACGCCGTGGTCGACGATCAGCCGGTTGCCGTAGCCGGCGTTGTAGTACTTCTCCACCACCTTGCCGCTGTACGGCGCGCGGATGGCGTTGCCGCAGCCCGCCCCGAAGTCGGTGCCGTCGTGCAGCTTCCAGTACTTCAGGATCGGGTGGAACCGCATCCCGT
The DNA here is from genome assembly GCF_039536605.1 of Microlunatus aurantiacus. Classification (NCBI taxonomy): domain Bacteria; kingdom Bacillati; phylum Actinomycetota; class Actinomycetes; order Propionibacteriales; family Propionibacteriaceae; genus Microlunatus; species Microlunatus aurantiacus. The sequence goes on along the minus strand of NZ_BAAAYX010000002.1, from coordinate 970,969 downwards.
ACGGCGAGGTGATCGGTGCACTCACCGGGTAGGAGAACCCGTGGCTGGCGCTGCGGCCCGAGCTCGACGAGCCGGACGAGCTCGAGCTGGACGAGCTCGAGCCGGAGTCGCTCTTCGCCTTCTTCGACGCCCTGCTGCTCGAGCTGGAGCTGCTCTCCTCGGCCGCGGTGGCGGCATCGGCCCGGCGCTCGGCGGCCCGCTGCTTGGCCCGCTCCCGCTTGGCCTCGGCCTTGCGCTGGGCCCGCTCGGCCGCGGCGGCCCTGGCGGCGGCGATCCGGGCGGCGCGCTCGGCCGCGGCCTTGCGGGCGGCCTCGGCCCTGGCCTGGGCGATCCGCACCGCGATGCGCTGCTCGACGTTCGCCCGCTCCTGGCTCAGCTTGGTGTAGTCCCGCTTGTCCTGGGCCACCTCCGAAGCCGCCTGGGAGGCAGCCGACTGACGCTGCGAGAGCAGCGACGCGACGGCCGCCTGCTGCTGGGTGGCCCGGGTCTCCAACCGCCGCTTGGTGACCAGGTTGTCGGCCGCCTCCCGACGATCGGCGGCCATCGCCTTCTCGATCGCCGCCTGCTTCGCCTTGGCCGCGGCCAGCTGCGCCTGCAGGACCTCGGTCCGGTCGATGGTGGCGGCCGTGGTGTCGAACATGGTGGTGGACCACTGGAGCCGGGTCTGCAGGTCCGTGGTGCCGGTGTCGGAGATCATCATCGCCACCGGGAGCAGGTTGGTCTGCTGCTGGTACTGGTCACGGACCATGTCCCCGGCGAGCTTCTTCTCGGCGTCCAGCTTGGCCTGGTTGGCCTTCACCGCCGCCTTGGCCTTGGCCAGGTCCTGCTGCGCCTTCTTGAGCTTGGCGGCCATGACCACGTCGAGCCGCTGCGCCGCAGCCAGCTCGACCCGGGTCTGCGCGAGGGCCGCCTGCGCGCCGGCGAGCTGCGACTCGGCCACGTCGACGGCATCGGCCGCCGCGTTGAGCGCCCGGGAGGACTCGTTCAGCTCCTGCTTCTTGGCCGCCTGCTGCGCCTTCACCTGGTCGCGCTGGTCGGTCAGGTCGTCCGCCAGGGCCGGCGGGACCAGGAGGGCAGCGGTCACTGCGGAGCAGATACCCACGGCCACCACCAGCCGTACGTGCCCGAATACCGGTGCCACAGCTCAATCCCCAATCGCTTTGATGACCCCGAACCAAGCGGTTCGAGACTCTCAAGGTGCAATTGAGGTTGAGATTTTCCTTATTACACCCTGAGGTACTTACGAGTCGTTATCAGCGTCGGGATGATAGACAGCGCGAGCCCCACGGCCGCAACCCCTAGAAGGGCCCAACCGGTCTGTTCCCACCCAATCCAAGGTAAACCTCTAATAGAGACTTGAGCTTTCTGCATGATGATGAAGTAAACGCCTGTGACGAGTGTGACGGAAGCGAACACAATGCCGATAAGTGCAGCAATGACCGCTTCAAAAAGGAACGGCAACGTGATATAGAGATTGCTCGCTCCGACCAGGCGCATGATGCCGATCTCCCGGCGCCGGGCGAAGGCGTTCAGCCGGATGGTGTTGCCGATCTGCAGGGCGGCGGCCAGGAGCAGCAGCACGGAGGCGCCGATGGTGCCCCACTGCAGCAGCCGGAGCCAGGAGAACAGCGGGTCCAGGTACTTCTTCAGGTCCTGGACCGCCTGCACGCCCTTCAGGCCGACCACCGCACTGACCACCCCCTCGTACTGCTCGGGGTTCTTCAGCTTGACCCGGAACGACTCCTGCATCTGGTCGACGGTGAGGGAGTCCTGGATCGGGCTGCCCGCATAGGCCTTCTGGAACGCTTCCCAGGCCTCCTGCTTGGTCTCGAAGTAGACGCCGCCGGGAGCCACCTCGGGATTGGACTCCAAAGTCTGCCGGATCGTGTCCTTCTGCGCCTCGGTGACGCCCTGCCCGGGCTCGCACTGTTCGCCCCGCACGTCGGGGGTGCACAAGAAGATGGAGATCTCGATCTTGTCGTACCAGTTGCCCTTGAACAGGTCGACCTGCTGGTTGGCCAGCAGACCCGCCCCGAACAGCGACAGCGACACCCACATGGTCATGACCACGGCGAGAGTCATCGTCAGGTTCTGCCGCAGTCCGGCGAAGGTCTCGGAGAAGATGTGGCGGAAACGCATGCTGGGTCCTCAGTCTCGGGCGCCGGATCGGGCCGGGTGGGCGGGAAGGGCGACCGGCTCACTGGTAGCCGTACACGCCGCGGCTCTGGTCGCGGACGACGGCGCCGTCCTCGAGCTCGATCACCCGCTTGCGCATCTGGTCGACGATGGTCGAGTCGTGGGTGGCCATCAGCACCGTGGTGTCGGAGCGGTTGATCCGGTCCAGCAGCTTCATGATGCCGACGCTGGTGGCGGGGTCGAGGTTGCCGGTGGGCTCGTCGGCGATCAGGATCTTCGGCCGGTTGACGAAGGCGCGGGCGATGGCCACCCGCTGCTGCTCGCCCCCGCTGAGCTCGTCGGGCAGCCGTCCGCCCTTGCCGTCCAGGCCGACCAGGTCCAGCACCTCCGGCACCACCCGCTTGATGGTCGACGAGGGCTTGCCGATGACCTGCAGGGCGAAGGCCACGTTCTCGGCCACCGTCTTGTTGGGCAGCAGGCGGAAGTCCTGAAACACGGTGCCGATCTCCCGCCGCATCGCCGGGACCTTCCAGCTGTGCAGCTTGTTGAGCTCACGACCGGCGACGAAGACCTTGCCCTTGCTCGAGCGCTGCTCCCGCAGGATGAGGCGGAGGAAGGTCGACTTGCCCGAGCCCGACGGCCCGACCAGGAAGACGAACTCGCCCTTGTCGATGTCGACCGACACCTCGGAGAGGGCAGCTCGACGCTGGCCGTCGTAGGTCTTGCTCACGTTGTCGAAACGAATCACGTCACGCCTCGGGCTGGGGTAGACGACAGGGAACCGGGCGTGGTACCCGGCGGCAGGCCGTCGACGAGTCTAGGTGACCGATCTGTGATTCCCGGGCCTTGGCAAGGCGTCGGGCGTGCCCGCAACGACTCAGGACGCGGCGATCTCGCTGGTCCGCCGCCACCGGATGCCGGACTCGATGAAGCCGTCCAGCTCCCCGTCGAACACGGCATCGGGTGAGGACACCTCGAAGTCGGTGCGCAGGTCCTTGACCATCTGGTAGGGGTGCAGCACGTAGGAGCGCATCTGGGAGCCCCAGCTGTTGCCGCCGTCGCCCTTCAACAGGTTCATCTCCGCCTCGCGGTCCCGCCGGGCCTTCTCCAGCAGCCGGGACTGCAGCACCCGCAGCGCCGCCGCCTTGTTCTGCAGCTGGGACTTCTCGTTCTGGCAGGAGACCACGATGCCGGTCGGCAGGTGGGTGATGCGCACCGCCGAGTCGGTGGTGTTCACGCTCTGGCCACCCGGACCGGAGGAGCGGAAGACGTCGATCCGGATGTCGGCCTCGGGCACGTCGATGTGGTCGGTCTCCTCGGTCACCGGCAGCACCTCGACCCCGGCGAAGGAGGTCTGCCGCCGCCCCTGGTTGTCGAACGGGGAGATCCGCACCAGCCGGTGGGTGCCCTGCTCGACCGACAGCGTCCCGTACGCGTACGGGGCGCGGACCTGGAAGGTGGCTGACTTGATGCCGGCCTCCTCGGCGTAGGAGGTGTCGTAGACCTCCGTCGGGTAGCCGTGCCGCTCGGCCCAGCGCAGGTACATCCGCAGCAGCATCGCCGCGAAGTCGGCCGCGTCGATGCCGCCGGCCTCGGAGCGGATGGTGACCAGGGCGTTGCGGGGGTCGTACTCCCCGGCGAGCAGGGTGCGCACCTCCAGCGACTCGACCGCCTTGTGCAGGGAGGTCAGCTCGGTCTCGGCCTCGGCCAGCGACGGGGCGTCGGCCTCGTCCTGGGCCAGCTCGATCAGGATCGTCAGGTCGTCCAGCCGGGAGCGCAGCTCGGCCAGCTTGTCGACCTCGGACTGCAGGGCGGACAGCTTCGAGGTGACCCGCTGGGCGTTGTCCACGTCGTCCCACAGATCGGGGGCGGCGACCTCCTCCGAGAGCGCCGCGATCTCGATCTTCTTGGTCGCCGGGTCGACGACGGCCTCGATCGAGGTCAGAGCCTTGTCGAGAGCCGAGAGTTCTGCAGGAAAGTCGGTGCCAGCCATGATCGACCACTCTACGCAAGGACGCCGGTGGTTGCCGCCGGACGCTCGTCCGGCCCCTCTCGCCCCCACTAGGGTGACGCGCATGAGTGAGACCGTGCTGGCCATCGACATCGGTGGCACCAAGATCGCGGCGGCCGTGGTCGACGCCGAGGGCACCGTCCTGGCCGATCGGCTGGAGCCCACTGCCGCCTCCCCCGACCCGGAGACCGTGTTCGCGGGTGTCGCGGCCGCCGTGCGCGGTCTGAGCGACCAGCTGCGGCCGACGGACGGGCGGATCCGGGTCGGCATCTCCTCCGCCGGACCCATCGACGGACCGGCCGGCACCGTCTCCCCGGTCAACATCGGGGCCTGGCGCGGTTTCCCGGTCGCCGCCCGGGTGCGCGAGGTGCTCGCCGAGACGCACGGAGCCGACGTGGTCAGCGTCGGTCTGGCCGGTGACGGACACTGCTTCGCCCTCGGCGAGCACTGGCTGGGTGCCGGCCGCGACGTCGACTCGATGATGGGAGTCGTGCTCTCCACCGGAGTCGGCGGCGGCGTGGTCGTCGACAACCGGCTGTTCGCCGGATCCACCGGCAACGCCGTCCACCTGGGGCACATCAGCGTCAACGCCTGGGGCCCGCGGTGCGTCTGCGGCGGCCAGGGCTGCACCGAGATGTACGCCCGCGGGCCGGCCCTGGTCGCCGCGGCCCAGGAGCAGGGCTGGGCCGGCGGGGACGACGCCCGGGCGCTGACCGCGGACGCCCGCGCCGGCGACGACATCGCCGTCCGGGTGATCGACCAGGGCATGCGCGCCCTGGCCGCCGGGATCGCCACCACCGCGACCGAGCTGGACGTCGCCGTGGTCGTGCTCGGCGGCGGCGTGTCCAGGGCCGGTGAGGTGATCTTCGAGCCGCTGCGACGCCACCTCCGCGACTTCGCGGTGCTCGACTACGTCGCGGCTCTGGAGGTCCGGCCGGCCGTCCTGGAGACCGCCGGTCTGCTCGGCGCCGCGGCGCTGGCGTTTAGCCGGGAGTAGCCGCCGGGCGCGGCCGGTAGACCGACAGGGTCAGGGCCCCGTCACTCGCCACCCGCACCAGGTCGAGATCGACCGTCCCGGTGAACAGCCGCTCCCCCTCGCCGAGGAAGGTCGGCACGGCGAGCAGCCGGTACTCGTCGACGGCGCCCGCCGACGCCAGGTCCCGGACGACGCCGAGGCTGCCGATCACCACCACGTCCCGGGTGGCGGCGAGGCGGCGGGCACCCTCGACCACCTCTCCGGTCAGCCGTCGGGAGTTCGCCCAGACGGTGAGGTCGGGACCCGAGCGGGTGACGACGTACTTCGGCAGGGTGTTCATGGCGGTCGAGAAGGCGTCCAGGCGCTGGGGCCACAGCCGCGAGAAGTGCTCCCAGGTGCGTCGCCCGAACAGCACGGCCCCGGTCTGCAGGATCGGACCGAGGTCGAACTTGTCACCGGCCAGGCGTTCGGGGCCGAACCGGAACGCCCACCCACCCCGGGCGGTGCCGCCGCGACCGTCGGGGTCCTCGACGATGCCGTCCAGGGTCACGTACTCGATGACGATGATCTTGGCCATGCTCACTCCTGTCCCTCCGGCTCGGTGCCGGTCGGAGAGTGATACCGGTGGGAACGGCCGGGCTCATCGGTGTCGGCCCGATCGCGGCGACAGGGTCAGGCCGAATACCGCGGCGGCGCCCCCACGAGCTCGACGACCGCCGGGTCGGCGAAGACGGTGGCGCGGACCACGAGGCCACCGGCCACGGTGAGCAGCTGGACGGAGTGGGCCTCGCCGTCCAGGTACGCGGTGAAGCCGGCCTCGCCGTTGGCCCACACCGGCACCGTGCGCCAGTCGCGGCCGCGGGTCCGGTAGACCCGCCTCATGAACCCCGCGTACGCCTCCGGTCCGACGTACCAGTTCCACATCGGCGGCATCTCCAGGACGACCTCGGCCGCCAGCAGGCGGACGATCGCCGGCACGTCGGCCCGTTCGAAGGCGGCCGCGTACCGGTCGACGACCGCCCGCTGCTCGGTGGGCGACCCGGTTACGGTGTCGGCGCCGCCCCCGATGTCCGCGAGCCGGGCCCGGGCCCGCTGCAGCGCGCTGTTCACCGCGGCCGTGGTCAGGCCGAGCGCCTCGGCCACCTCGGCCGCCGGCAGCTGCAGGACCTCGCGCAGCAGGAGAGCGGCCCGCTGCCGCGCCGGCAGCAGCTGGAGCGCTGCGACCAAGGCGAGCCGAAGCTGGTCGCGTTCGACCGCCGAGGTCGCCGGATCCACAGGGAGCGGGATCAGCCAGGGCACCTCGGGGCCGCGGACGAACGCGGTGTCCGGGTCGTCGAAGCGGGCACCGACCCCGGAGGGCAGCGGTCGGGACCGCCGCGACGCCAGTGCCGTCAGGCAGGCGTTGGTCGCGATCCGGTAGAGCCAGGTGCGCAGCGACCCCCGGTCCGGATCGAAGGAGTCGGCGGCCCGCCACGCCCGCAGCAGGGTCTCCTGGACCAGGTCCTCGGCGTCGTGCGGTGAGGCCATCATCCGGTAGCAGTGGACCAGGAGCTCGCGGCGGTACGGGGCCACCAGCCCGTCGAAATCCGCGCGCAGGGTCGGCGCGGTCACGGCACCGGGGTCAGGCGTCCCCTGGTGAGGGCCAGTCGGCGGCCCGCCACGGCGGCGATCTCCTCGGGATCGTGACTGACCAGGACGACGGGGATCGGTTGCGTACCGACGTCGGCGAGCACGGCCTGCAGCAGCCGGATCCGGGTGCCGACCTCGACCGCCGACAACGGCTCGTCCAGCAGCACCGCGGCCTCCGGACCGCCGAGGCCGAAACCCACGATGGCCCGGGCCAGCGCCACCCGCTGCCGCTCGCCGGCGGACAGCTGCGCCGGGCGGCTGTCGGCCAGGACGGTGTCGAGCTCCAGCAGGTCCAGCACCATCGCGACCCGATGCGCCCCGATCCGGCGTCGCTTCTTGTCCGACGGCAGCGCGGTGGCGATGTTGGCGGCCACGTTGTTCTCCCGGTCCAGGACCGCGTCCTGCCCCGCCAGCATCAGGTTGCGGCGGTCGTCGCGCACCAGCACGTCGGCATCGGTGAGCGTGACCCCGCTCAGCCGCACCGAGCCACGGTCGGGATCCACCGTGCCGGCGATCACCTGGAGCAGCGTCGTCTTGCCCGACGCCGAGGGCCCGGAGATGCCGAGCACCTCCCCCGGTGCGACCGTCAGGTCGATGTCGGCCAGGACGAGGCGGTCGGCGTACGACTTGGACAGCCCGCGGACCTCCAGGGCACCGCCGGCCTTCGGCGTCCGGCGCCCGATCAGGAGACGCGCTCCGGCTCTCCCGACAGGTCCTCGATCCGGACGAAGACGTCCTCGCCGCGCTCACGGCGCGGCGGCCAGTCGTGCACCCAGATGACCACGAAGGCGGCCAGCGAGGCGGCCAGCGCCAGCACCGGACCGATGGTGAACACGAACACGCTGATCAGGCCGATCACGTCGATCGCGAGCACCGCCGCGGCGCCGCTGCGGCCGAGCTTGCCGTGACGGGCGCGCCAGGCCGCGTACGCGACCCAGGGCACCATGGCCAGCAGCAGGAAGACCCAGGAGAAGGTGGAGGCCAGACCCGCGCCGTCGATCAGGCGGATCATCCCCGCCATGCTGACCAGACCGGTCAGCGCCCCGAGGGCGGTCAGAAGGTTCTTGTCCATCGTGTTCCTCCTGCGGGGGTGTGGTTCCGCGGTCGCCGTCGTGACCTCAACGTAGCCCAGATCGGTGGTCCCGCGTCGGAGCGCAACCCCGTCCTGGGTGAATCCGCCGTCGATCCGCCGGACCGGGCTGTCCGCCGGCCGTGCACGGCCGGCGCCTAGGCTGGCCCGATGTCACCGATCGTCGTCGTGGGGGCCGGTCTGGCCGGGCTGGCCTGTGCCCAGCGGCTGGTCGCCGCCGGCCGCGAGGTCGTGGTGGTGGAAGCCTCCGACGCGGTCGGCGGACGCGTGCGCACCGACCTGGTCGACGGCTTCCGCTGCGACCGCGGCTTCCAGCTGATCAACCCCGCCTACCCGGCGCTCCCGCGGGTCGTCGACGTCGACCAGCTCGATCTGCGCTCCTTCGGCGCCGGCGTCGTCGTGGCCACCGAGCAGGGGCGATCGGTCCTCGCCGATCCCCGCCGTCTCCCGCGGTTGCTGCCGGCCACCCTGCGCAGCCCCGTCGGCTCGCTCCGGGAACGCCTCGCGTTCGTCCGCTGGGCCCTGTCCAGCTTGCTGCCCGTCCGTCGGCAGCTCGCCGGACCGGACCGGACCCTGGCCGAGGCCCTCGACCGGGCCGGGATCCGGGGGGAGCTGCGGACCGCCGTGCTCGAGCCGTTCCTGGCCGGCGTGCTGGCCGACTGGGACGGGACCACCTCGGCCACCTTCGCCCGGTTGCTGCTGCGCTCGTTCCTGCTCGGCTCCCCCGCTGTGCCGTCGACCGGGATCTCCCGGCTGCCCGAGCTGCTCGCCGCGAGCCTCCCGACCGGCACGATCCGGCTCGAGACCCCGGCGGTCGAGGTGGGCGCCCGGTCGGTGCGCACCGCCGACGAGGAGATCCAGGCCGAGGCTGTGGTGGTGGCTGCGTCCCCGCGGGCCGCGGCCGATCTGACCGACATCCCGGTGCCGGCGACCAGGTCGTTGACCACCTTCTGGCACACAGCCCCGCGGGCCCCCAGCTCGGCCCGGCTGCTGCACCTGGACGGCGCCCGCCGGGGTCCGCTGGTGAACACGGCGGTGATGACCAACGTGGCCCCCGGTTACGCGCCACCCGGCCGGGTGCTGATCGCCAGCTCCACCGTGGGCGCGGACGGCTCGGTGGAGGCCGAGGGAACGGTACGCCGGCAGGCCGGGCAGGTCTACGGGGTCGACACCGACGACTGGGAGCTCGTCACCCGGCACGTCATCAACGAGGCCCTGCCGCACCAGCCGCCGCCGCTGATCATCCGCCGGGCGTCGCGGTTGCCCAGCGGGGTCTTCGTCGCGGGCGACCACCGCGACACCGCCTCCATCCAGGGCGCGCTGGTGTCGGGTCGTCGCGCGGCCGACGCGATCACCGGCTAGTAGACGTCCCGGACGTAGCGCTTCTCCCGTTTGAGGTCGGCCACGTACTCGACGGCGTCCTCGGCACCCCGACCGCGCTGCTGCTCGATCACCAGCCGGAGGGCCGCGTCGACGTCCTTGGCCATCCGGGTGGCGTCGCCGCAGACGTAGAAGTGCCCGCCGTCCTCCAACCAGGCGTAGAGCTGGGCGGACTGCTCCAGCATCCGGGTCTGCACGTACACCTTCTCGGCCTGGTCGCGGGAGAAGGCCAGATCGAGCCGGTGCAGCACGCCGCGCCCGGCCAGCTCGGTCAGCTCGTCGGCGTAGATGAAGTCCTCCGCCCGGTGCTGGTCGCCGAAGAACAGCCAGTTGCGACCGGTCGCGCCCCGGGCCGCCCGCTCGTGCAGGAAGGCCCGGAACGGCGCCACCCCGGTGCCCGGTCCGACCATGATCATCGGTCGGTCGTCGTCGGCCGGCACCCGGAAGGCGGCGTTCGGCTGCAGGTAGATGCCGACCTCCCCCTCCCCCAGCCGGTCGGCCAGGAAGGTGGAGCAGACCCCGCCCCGGACCCGGTCCTCGCCGTGACGCACCGACGCGACGGTGAGGTGGATCCGGTCGGGGCTGTGCAGCGGGCTCGACGAGATGGAGTAGGCCCGGGGCTGCAGCGTACGGAGCGCGCCCGCCAGCTCGTCGGCGGTCAGGCTCACCCCCGGGGCGGCCAGGAGCAGATCGAGGACGTCCTTGCCCCACAGCCAGTGGTCGAGGGTGTCCCGCTCGCCCCGGGCCAGCACGGCGGCCAGGTCGCCGTCGGGATCGCGTTCGGCCAGCAGGGTCAGCAGGTCCCGGGACGGGGTGCGGATCTCCCAGCCCCTGGTCAGCCGCTCCCCCACCGTGCCGCCGTCGACGGCGACGTCCGGGTGCAGACCAAGACGGTCCAGCAGGGCCTCGACCAGGGCGCCGTCGTTGACCGGCACCACCCCGAGCGCGTCACCGGCGGCGTAGGTGATGCCGCTGTCGCCCAGGTCGAACTCGTAGTGCCGGATCTCCTTCGCACTCCGCGGACCCGACAGCACCCGGTTGGTCACCAGCCGGGACCGGTACGGCTCCCGCCTGGTCCACCGCTGGCGCGGCGGCCGGGCCGCTGCCACCACGGGGACCGGCGGCGTCGGCAGCGCCGCCCCGGCTGCTCCCGGCGCCTCCGCGGCCAGGTGCTCGGTCACGTCGGTGACCCAGGCCGTCGCGGGCTCCTCGAAGTCGACGTCGCAGTCGACCCGCGGGACGACACGCACCGCCCCCAGCTGCTCCAACCGGGTGTCGATCAGCCGGCCGGCCTGGCAGAAGCCCTCGTAGCCGCTGTCCCCCAGCGACAGCACGGCGTAGCGGGTCTCCTCCAGCCGCGGCGCGGCGTCGGAGGCCAGCGCCTCCCAGAACAGCTCGGCGTTGTCGGGCATCTCGCCCTCGCCGTACGTGGAGGTGACCACCAGCAGGTAGGACCGGGTGGCCAGCGTCGCCACGTCCAGGTCGTCCAGGGCGGAGACGGTGGCGCCGAGACCACGCCCCCGGACGGCGCCGGCCAGCCGCTCGGCCAGCTCCTCGCTGTTGCCGGTCTGGGTGCCGTACGCGATGTCGACGGTGAGCGTGGGGACGGTGGCGGTCTCGCCGTCGTGCCGGCGGGCGGCGGCCATCCCGGCCAGGAAGCCGCCGAGCCAGGCCCGCTGGTCCACGGTGAACGGGGCGTCGGTGGGGATGGACAGGAGCGTGGTCACGCGGGCACCTCCTCGGTCAGGGCCACGTGGGCCAGCTGGGCCAGGTCCTCCATCGCCGCGGCGACCAGCAGCTCGTCGAACTGCGACCGGTCGAGCCGACCGGCGTTCGCCCGCTGCTGGTGCAGGATCCAGCCGTAGGTGCCCGGGGCGTCCATGCCCCGCACGTTGCGACGCTCCAGCGACTGCTGGTAGTCGCCGAGCCGTTTGGTGGCGATCTGGGCGGCCAGCTCGGCGTCGACGAAGCGTTCCAGCCGGCCCCGGACGTAGCGCACCAGCTTCTGTCGGACGGCGAAGTCCTCGGTCAGCACGAGCTTGCGCGCGGCAGCGGTGATCCGGGGATCGCCGAGGCCGGTGGTCCCGGGCACCCGCTCGAGCGCGATCTCCTGCGCGATGGCCAGGACCGTGTAGGACGACAGGACGGCGAAGGCGTCGGGCGAGGTGGGCTGGCCGAAGGCGGGCGTCCGACCACCGGCGACCGGTCTGTCGTCCCGCAGGGACAGCTTGAACTCCCGCAGGCGGTCGGTGGCCACCGACGTGGCCAGCTCGTCCAGCAGCTCCTTGCGCGGCTTGGCGGCCAGGATCTGGTCGCTGTCGGCGTAGAGCAGCAGGGCCGTCGGGGTCCCCACCACGATCTGCGTCCGGGTCTGTGCCCAGTCCGCGAGCAGCCGGGCCGCCAGCGCCGAGCCGGTGCTGTCCAGGTGCCACTGCAGCATCAGCAGCACGGCCTCCTCGTGGAAGCCGGGAACCTCCGCGTCCTCGCCCCCGACCGGCGGCTGCCCGACCAGCTGGTGCACGACCAGGGAGTCGCTGACCCGCTCGGCCAGCTCGCCGGCCGGGTCGTACTGGTAGACGAAGCCGCCGCTCATGCCGTTGCCGAGGCCCTTGCCGAACGTGCCCAGGTTGAGCACGGCCCCGTTCGTCATGTACTCGCAGCAGAAGTCGCCGACCCCCTCGACCACGGCGGTGCCACCGGAGTTGCGGACCGCGAAGCGGTCGCCGGCCTCGCCCTGCACGAAGGTCCGCCCGCCGGTGGCGCCGAACAGGGCGAAGTTGCCGATCAGCACGTTGCCGCCGGGTGCGGCGCTGCCGCCGCCCGGGGTGCGGACGACGATGCGACCACCGCTCTGGGACTTGGCGACCCCGTCGTTGGCGGTCCCCGTGTGGTTCAGCTCCAGGCCGTCGTTGCAGAACGCGCCGTACGACTGGCCGGCCGTGCCCGTGCTGACCACCCGGACCGAGCCCTCGGCCAGGAACCTGCGACCCCGGTCGTCGGTGAGCACCGCCGGCGCCCGGTCCAGCTGCTCCGCCGCCGACGGGGTGTGGTTCAGCAGCCGTTCGAGGTCGACCGACAGCTGTCCGCCGACGGACTTGTGGTGGTTGCGCAGCCCGATCCCGTCGATCTCCACCGAGGACTCCCCCGCCTCGAACAGGCTGGTCGTGACCTGCTCGAGCACGGCGTCGTCGAGCGTGAAGTCGGCCTCCAGGTACACCGGGTCGGTGACGGTGCGCACCGGGACCCGGGTCAGCATGGCCCGGACGTCGAGCTCGCCGACGCTGGCCGGGTGGTCGAGCAGCTGCAGCAGATCGGTCCGCCCCCGTGCCTCGGCCAGCGAGCGCAGCCCGAGCTTGGCCAGGATCTCCCGGACGTCGTGGGCGATGTTCAGCAGGTACTGGGCCAGCGCCCGCGGGTCACCGTCGAACACCTCCGGGTTGGTGGTGAGTCCGGCCGGGCACTTGATGTTGCAGTTCTTGGCCATCACGCACTTGAGCATCATCAGCGCTGTGGTGCCGAACTCGAAGCTGTCGCCGCCCAGCAGCGCGGAGACCACGACGTCGCCACCCGTCTGGTGCGCGCCCGAGCAGCGCAGCACCACCTTGTCCCGCAGCCCGTTGACGCTGAGCGCCTGGTGCACTTCGGCCACGCCGATCTCGGCGGAGCGGCCGGCGTACTTGAGACTGGTCACCGCCGCGGCCCCGGTGCCGCCGGTGTTCCCGGCCACGTTGATGACGTCGGCGCCGGCCTTGGCCACCCCGACCGCGATGGTGCCGATCCCCTCCGACGAGACCAGCTTGACGATCACCCGGACCCGGGCCGCCTTGCAGTCGTGGATCAGCTGGGCGAGGTCCTCGATCGAGTACGTGTCGTGGTGCGGCGGCGGCGAGATGAGCTCGATGCCGGGGGTGCCACCGCGGGCGGCGGCGATGTCGACAGTCACCTTCGGGGCCGGCAACTGGCCACCCTCACCCGGCTTGGCCCCCTGCCCGATCTTGATCTCCAGCTCCTGCAGCATCGGGTCGGCGAGGTAGCCGGCCCAGATCCCGAACCGGCCGGAGGCGAACTGCTTGATCCGCGAGCCCCTGATGGTCCCGGCCCGGGTGTGGTGCTCGCCACCCTCCCCGCAGTTGGACAGCCCGCCCACCATGTTGGTGCCGTGCGCGACCGCCTCGTGCGCGGTGGCGACCAGGGCGCCGTGGCTCATCGCCCCGGACGCCAGGGACGCGGTGATCTCGTGGGCCGCCTGCACCTCCGCCAGCGGCACGCTGGCCGGGGAGTGCTGCAGCAGGACCAGGAACGCGTACGCCGCCCCTCGTGCCGTCAGCAGCAACCCGTCGGGACCGAGCTCGACGACGGTGACGTCGTCGCCGTAGTCGGTCGTCAGGTAGTCGGCCAGGCCGACGTAGGACGCGTGCTCGACGTGCGGCGCGTCCACCAGGCGCAGGCGGAAGCCGTCGGACTCCACGGGCTCGATGGACAGCCCCCTGACCCGGACGCTGGCGTTGCCGGCCACCGAGAAGCGGCCCAGCTCACGGGCGAACTCGTCGGCGGTGGTCAGCATCGTCACGTCGGCGGGCAGGGCGAGCACGTCGCGCAACGCGGAGGGCCGCCGAGCCCGCTCGGTCTGGGTGGTGGCCACGAAGTCGCGGTAGCCCGGGGTGATCGCGAACTCGTCGATCTGGTCCTCGGTGAGCGCCTCGAAGCCCGTGTGCCGGTAGGCGTCGTCTGTCAGCCCGTACGCGTCGTCGAGCTGGCCGAGGGTGAGCAACCGCAGGTCCGAGGACTCGTCCTCGGCCGGTGCGAAGGCGGGACGCTCCTCGGTCATGTCCGCGAAGCCGCGGACCGCGGTCAGACCGTAGGAGTGCCCGGCGCCGTCGGAGCGCTCCTTGAACAGGCCCAGCAGCGGCACCTGGTTCTCCGCGCCGACCGCGCAGGCCCGGGTGTGCCAGTCGGTCGAGGCCTGGGCGATCCGGGCGAAGCCGACACCGCCGACCGGGGCCGCCAGGTGCGGGAAGCAGCGGGCCAGCACCGGGTCCCGGGTGTCGAGGTAGTTGGGTTCGAAGAACTCGCCCCCGATGTAGCTCTCGACCGTGCACAGCCCGACCCGGCCCATCGTCTTGGCGAGCGACTTCAACGCGGCCTTGCGGAACCGGTCGAAGGCGCGGTCGGTGTCGGTCTTCTGCCCGGCGGGAGCCGCCGGACTCGGGTACTTCTCCTCGGCCCGCAGGCGCGCGGTCAGGCAGTAGACCGCTGCGGCACCGAACCCGAGAGCGCACGCGATGTGGTGCGAGGACGGCAGCTGACCGCTCTCGGCGATCAGCGACACCCTCCTCCGCAGCCCGGTGGCGATCAGCCGCTGGTTGACCGCGGCCAGACCCAGCAGCAGCGGCAGCGGCGCCCGGGTGGTGGAGATCGAGCGGTCGGTCAGCACCGCGATGCCCCCCTGCTCGCGGGCGAAGGCCTCGATCTGGTCGCAGAGCAGGTCCATCGCGGCGACCATGGCCTCGGCGTTGGCGTCCGGCGCGTCCGGCACGGGTGCGTAGAGCAGGTCGAACCGCTCCAGCGGGGTGACCTGCTGCTCGCGGAGCTTCACCATCTCGAGGTGGTCCAGGATCGGTGAGTCGAGCACGATCTGCCGGGTCCCGGTCGGCCCGGAGCCGGTCTGGTGCGACTCGGGACCGGTGCCGTCCGGCTTGGCGCCGAGGGCGACCCGCATGCTCATCCCGTCGGCCTCCCGGATCGAGTCCAGCGGCGGGTTGGTGACCTGGGCGAAGCGCTGCGAGAAGTACTTGGCGAGACCACCTTCGGTGTCGGACAGGGCGTTGATCGCGTTGCCGTAGCCCATCGCGGAGATCCGCTCGGACCCGTCGGCCAGCATCGGGTCCATCATGAACCGGAAGCTCTCCTGGTTGTGCGAGTACGCCACGAACCGGCCGTGCAGACTCAGGTCGCCGTCGTAGCCCAGCGTGCTGGTGCCGCGGGCGATCGCCGGGGCGGGGAGGTCGTCGAGTCCCACCCGCGCCTGCTCCAGCAGCGCCCCGTAGTCGCGCCGGGCCGCCAGCGCGGCCAGCGCCTCCCGGGTGCGCAGGATCCGGCCGGTGCGGTGGTCGAGGTAGAGCATCCCGCCGGCCTCGATCCGGCCCCGGTGCACGACCTCCTCGGCCGGCAGCGGGACCTGTCCGGCCTCGGAGGCCACGATCAGGTACTCGTCGGTCTCCACCGTGCGCAGCGGCCGCAGGCCGAGCCGGTCGAGCCGGGCGCCGACCACGTCGCCGTCGCTGAAGATCACCGCCGCCGGGCCGTCGTTCTTCTCCTCGTAGAGGGAGAAGTACTCGAGCATGTCCCGGACGGGCGTGGGCAGGCTGCGGTCGTTCTCCCAGGCCGGCGGCATCAGGGACACGACCGCCTCGACGACGTCCAGCCCGTCGTCGAAGACCCGGCTCTGCAGGGTCTGGTCCAGCCGGCTGCTGTCGGACTGACCGGGCGGGCGCACGATCCGGCGCAGCCGGGCGCGAGCACCCGCGTCGTCGGCCAGCCGGTTCTTGCGGTCGGTGTTCAGCTCGCCGTTGTGCGCCATCATCCGGAACGGCTGGGCCATGGTGGGGTGCGGTTCGGTGTTGGTGGAGAACCGGGTGTGGAAGTAGAGGGTGCGCACCTCGTGGCGCGGGTCGACCAGGTCGGTGAAGTAGCTGACCACCTCGCCGGCGTTCAGCCGGCCCTTGAGGACCTGGGTGCGCGCGCTGAGCGACAGCGGGTAGAGCCCGGCCAGCTCGGGACGCTCGTACGCGCTCTGCTCGATCTCCAGCAGGGCGGCGTTAGCCGCCCGGTCGACGTCGGTCCGGGTGCGGTCGTCCGCCGCGCCGAAGACCCACTGCACGATCGGCAGCTGGAGGGCCACGGCGGCCGGCCGCAACGCGCTGTCGGCCACCGGCACGATCCGCTCCAGCAGCACCGTCAGACCCTGGACCTCGAGGGCGCCGCGGACGATGGCCCGGCCCTCGTCGGCGTACGCGGGGTCGGTGGGGAGGAAGAGGTTCGCGACGCCGAAGGTGCCGGCCTCCAGCGGTCGACCGGTGAGGTCGCTGAAGAAGCGGACCGAGAGGTCGACGCTCACCCCGGCCCCGTCCCCCACACCCTCGGACGACATGCCGCCGCGGTGCGGGATCGCACACAGGGCCTGTTCGCCGCGCACGATGACGTCGTGGTCCTGACGCCCGTCCTTGCGGGTGATGAAGCCGACGCCGCAGGCACTGGACTCGCGGCGGGGGTCGTAGAGGCCGATCGCAGACGTGGTCACGTGGCAGCTCCAGCGCGGGCCTGGTCTCCCTGCGGGAACGGGAGAAGAAGGAGAACGACGCCACGCTGCGACGATCAGAGGCGAACGGGTCCGGCGGGCCGGTCGAGTCGGTGGCGATGCCGTGCGCTCATGGTAGGGCGGGGCCCCAGCCCTGGGCTACGGCTCCGGATGTGATCCTGCTGACCATGCCGCCCGGGTGAGCCGGTACTGGCGGAAGCGGACGCCGCCGTACGCGACCTCGCCGTCGGGGACGAACCCGTGGCGGGCGACGGCACGGTCGGGGTGGCGGCTGTACGGCAGGGCGATCAGCACCTCGTCGAGACCGAGCTCGTCGAAGCCCTGGGCGAGCGCACGACGGGTGATCGCCTCGCCGTGCCCCCAGAAGCGTGGTCGCAGCACCAGCGCGAAGTCGGCGCCGTTCTCCTCGGCCTGGAAGCCGCCCCAGCCGGCGAGCCGGCCGTCGACCAGGACCGCCCACGGGCCGAACCCGTGCTCGTCCCACTGCCTGTTCTTGGCGGCGACCCAGGCGGCGGCCGTCTCCGCGGTGAACGGCTCACCTCCCGCCAGCGGCAGGTGACGCGCGTTGCGCGGCTCGTTGAGCAGGCTGGTCACGGCGTCGAGATCGACCTCGGTGAGGCGGACGAACGTGATGTCGGACGCGGCCACGACGAGCATCGTAGGCGCGGCCCCGGGTCCGCGCTGAGCAGCTCCGGATCGCAGCTGGTGGGAGCAGAGGGACTCGAACCCCCGACATCTTGCTTGTAAGGCAAGCGCTCTAACCAGCTGAGCTATGCTCCCGCGCCCCGGGCGCAGCCCAGGACAGCCGGCCAATCTAGTGGCCGGAGCCGACCGGACCAACCCGGGTCCAGGACCACGACCTCGCCGGGACCGGTCAGGCGGAGGTCATGGCGGCCAGGTGGTCCTCGAGATCGCGGGCCTCGCCGATCCCGTTGACCACGCTCCAGCGGACCACACCGTCAGCGTCCAGCAGGAACGAGCCGCGGAGCGCGCAGCCGGCGACCTCGTCGAACACGCCGTAGGACCGGGCGATGCCGCCGTGCGGCCAGTGGTCGGTCAGCAGGTCGAAGGCCAGCCCCTCCGCGTCGGCGTACGCGCGCAGGGTGAACATCGCGTCGCAGGAGATCGCCACCACCCGCGCGCCGAGCTCGTCGAACCGCTGCCAGCGGTCCCGGAGGCTCCGCAGCTCACCGGTGCAGATGGAGCTGAACGCCCAGGGGTAGAAGATCAGCACCGCCGGGGCCCCCCGCAGGTCGCTCAGTGACACCGACTGGCCGTACTGGTTGCGGGTGCGGAAGTCCGGGGCGGCCGTTCCGTCGGGGACGACCGGGGTGCCGGTGGCCGTCGGGTCGAGCCCGCTCACTTGCGGGTGCCGCGCGGCCGCACCAGCTTGTGGGCGGCCCAGTCGGGCGAGACGTTGGCCGAGGTGGTCAGGGCGAGACCGGCGGTGACCGCGGCCTCGGAGATGTCGGAGTTGTCGACGTAGCCGTTGCGACCCACCTTGGGGGTGAGCAGCCAGAGCACCCCGCTCGCGCTGAGGTCGATCACGGAGTCCACCAGACCGTCGACCAGATCACCGTCGTCGTCGCGCCACCACAGCAGCACCACGTCGACAGCGTCCATCGCCTCCTCGATCAGCTCGCCGTCGATCGCGTCCTCGACCGCCACGCGCACCTGGTCGTCGACGTCCTCGTCCCAACCGATCTCCTGCACGACCTGACCTCGGGTCAGGCCGAACTTCCCCCCCGCCGGGCTCTTCGCCTCGGAGGGTCCTGCCGTCGCGCTCACTGTCCAGCCTCCAGCGTCATCCGAAGGGGAACGGCGCGGTCGCCGTTGCCGTCCCCGGTCCATGTGGGACGAAAGCCTGCCATGGGCCGCTGCCCGGCGGAACCCCGGCGTCTCATCCGCCCTGCCGCAGAGCCGCCACGGTCTCGGCGACGGACCGGGCGTTACCGGCCACCTGCCACCGGTTGCCGTCGATCTCGACGACCTCGGCGGCGCCGCCGGCGCCGATCACCAGGGCCGCGCCGGGGAACCAGTCCCAGGGGTGCAGGTTGGCCTGCAGGAACACCCCGATCCGGCCGGTGGCCACCCCGGCGAGGTCGACCGAGGCGGAGCCGAGCATCCGCACGGTGGCCGCCGCACCCACTGCCGAGCGCCA
This sequence comes from Microlunatus aurantiacus, assembly GCF_039536605.1. Lineage (NCBI taxonomy): Bacteria > Bacillati > Actinomycetota > Actinomycetes > Propionibacteriales > Propionibacteriaceae > Microlunatus > Microlunatus aurantiacus. Next base: position 952,268 of record NZ_BAAAYX010000002.1, on the reverse strand, counting down.
GGACGCGACCCGCGGTTCGTCGCGGAGGTTCCTCGGGTGCAGATAGGTGGCGACCGAGACCCGTTCCAGCGGCTCGTCGGTCAGCGTCGCGACGGGCACGCCGTTCAACGTCGTCGGTCGGTCCCGGCCACCGACCCAGAGCTCGTCCCGGGCCGGGTAGTAGACCGCCCCCAGGAGGGGTCCGTCGTGGTCGATCAACCCGATAGCCGAGCACCAGTACGGCAGCCCGGACAAGAAGTTGTAGGTCCCGTCGACCGGGTCGATGAACCAGGTGCGGTCCCCCGGGCGGGCCGCCCCCTCCTCCCCGACCAGGCCGTCGTCGGGGCGCAGTGCGGTCAGCCGCTCCACGACCAACGCCTCGGCGGCGTGGTCGGCGGCCGACACGACGTCGGACACCGAGGTCTTGTAGTGCGTGTCCAGGCCTTCGGCGAGCATGCCCGCCGCCAGGGTCCCGGCCTCGCGCACCAGGCTGGCTGCTACCTCCGCGTCATCCACACCCGGAGGGTAGTCGCCCCGCTCAGCCTTTCCGGCACCAGGACAGCAACCGCTCCACGGGCCAGGTGTTGATCACCCGGTCCGGATCGAGTCCGAGCTCCTCGGCGCGCTCGCACCCGTACGCCAGGAACTCCAGCTGACCCGGGGCGTGCGCGTCGGTGTCGATGGAGAACTGGCACCCCGTCTCGATGGCCAGCTCGAGCAGCCGGGTGGGCGGGTCCCGGCGCTCGGGCCGGGAGTTGATCTCCACCGCCACCCCGAAGGCACGGCAGGCCTCGAACACGACCTCGGCGTCGAAGCTGGACTCCGGTCGGGTGCCCCGCTCACCCTCGATCAACCGGCCGGTGCAGTGGCCCAGGATGTTGGTCCGCGGGTTCGCGATGGCGCCGACCATCCGGTGCGTCATCGTCTCGGAGTCCGAGCGCAGCTTGGAGTGCACGCTGGCCACCACCACGTCCAGCTCGGCCAGCAGGTCGTCGTCCTGATCGAGACCGCCGTCGTCGAGGATGTCGACCTCGATCCCCTGCAGCACACGGAATCCGGGCAGCGCGGCGTCCAGGTCCCTGGTCACCTGCAGCTGCTGCCGGAGCCGCTCGGCGGTCAGGCCTCGGGCCACCGTCAGCCGCGGCGAGTGATCGGTGATCGCGCAGTACGCGTGGCCGAGCGCCTGCGCGGTGATCATCATCTCCTCCAGCGGGCTGCCGCCGTCGGACCAGGTCGAGTGCACGTGCAGATCGCCCTTGATCAACGAGCGCATCCGGTCGCCACCGGTGGCCAGCGGCTGCCTCTCGTCCCGCAGCTGCTGCAGGTAGTCCGGCACCCGGCCGGCGCTGGCCTGGCTGATCACCAGCGCGGTCTTGGGTCCGATGCCGGGGATCGTCTTCCAGTCGTCGGTCTCGGCGTGCCGGGCCCGGTCGTCCGGGTCGAGCGCGGCGACGGTGTCGGCGGCCCGCCGGTAGGCCTTGACGCGATGGGTGTCGGAACGGGCCCGCTCCAGCAGGAAGCCGATCTCCCGCAGGGCGTCGACGGGGTTCATCGGCCGCCCTCGGGTGCGCGGCGGGGACGGGGCTTCAGAGCCACCGTCGGCATCGTCGGTGCTTCCATCACGCGTTCCCCCGGCGCGACCACCGGGCGGAAACGACCGCCTTCGGCATCGGCGCCGCGGTGCTGCCACTGCTCCCGGAAGGCCGTCACCTCCTCGTGCGTCCGGCCGATGAAGTTCCACCACATGACGATCTCCTCGGCGAACGGCTCGCCGCCCAGCAGCAGCACCCGGGCGCCGTCGCCGCCCGCCGTCAGCGTCACGGCATCCCGGCCGGTGCCGAGGTAGACGAGCTGGTCGGTCGTCGCCGCGGTGGTGCCGGTGGTCACCTCGCCGGAGACGACGAAGACCCCGTGCTCGTGGTCGGCGTCGACACCCAGGTCGACGGAGGCGCCGGGCTCCAGCGTGAGGTCCGCGCCGACCAGCGGGGAGAAGCTGATCGCCGGGGACGCCACCCCGTCGACCTCGCCGATGAGCACCTGACCCCGGACGCCGGGTCGCTCGAGGACCGGCAGGTCGGTGTAGCGGTCGAACCGCGGTGCGTCGTCCCGGACGGCGTCCGGCAGCGCGACCCACAGCTGCAGCCCGTGCAGCTGGGGCGGCTTGTCGGGCAGCGACATCTCCGAGTGCACGATGCCGTGGCCGGCCGTCATGATGTTGAGGGTCCCGGGCGTGACCATGGCCCGGGTGCCCAGGCTGTCGCGGTGCTCGATCTCGCCGGCCACCAGCCAGCTGACCGTCTGCAGCCCGGTGTGCGGGTGCGCGGGGACCTGCATCCCCGGCGCGTCGCTGACGTCCTCGGGCCCGTAGTGGTCCAGGAAGCACCAGGCACCGATCATCCGGATGGCCCGGTCGGGCAGCACCCGCGCCACCTCGGTCGTCTTGCCCAGCCACACCTTGCGGGCGGCGAGCAACAGCTCCTCGGGCCCGGTCGGCAGCGAGGACCGGCACACGTACTCCTGCGGCTTCGCCTCCCGTACGCTCACCGCGATCCTCTCCTCGACTCCGCCCGACCCGACCCGGCCCGGCACGCTTCCCGCGGACCCGCCGGGAGTGGGGTGACCGAGCACTACGCTCACCCTATGGCGGCGACGAAGGGGCTCACCAGGTCCCGTCCGTCGTCGGCGAAGACCCGCGCGGCGATCGTCCGGCGGCTGTCGGCGCAGACCGCGGGGATGACCACGGTGGCCGTGGGCGAGATGGAGACGCGGCACACCTGGTTCCGCGAGCTCGACGCCGAACCCCGCTCCTGGATCACCCTGGTGGCTCGGGCCGGCATCGACGGCTTCGTCACCTGGTTCGCCGACCCGGACCCGGACGGCCCGGTGACGTCGGACGTGTTCGGCTCCGCCCCCCGGGAGCTGGCCCGTCGGATCAGCCTGCACCAGACCGTCGAGCTGGTCCGCACCACCATCGACGTGGTGGAGACGCAGATCGACGAGGTGATGCCCCGGTCCGACCGACCGGTGCTGCACACGGCGATCGTGGCCTACAGCCGGGAGGTCGCGTTCGCGGCCGCCGAGATCTACGCGCGGGCCGCGGAGCTGCGCGGCACCTGGGACGCCCGGCTGGAGGCGTCGGTGGTCGACGCGGTGCTGCGGGGGGAGACCGACGAGTCGGTCCTCTCGCGCGCCTCCACCCTGGGCTGGACCTCCAACCAGGGGGTCGTCGTGGTGGTCGGCAGCGCACCGCACACCGACGCTCCCAGCGTCGACGCGGCGTCGGAGCTCGAGGCGATCCGTCACCAGGCGGCGATCTCGGGTCTGGACATGCTCGGCGCCGTGCAGGGTGATCGGCTGATCGTGGTGCTCGGCGGCCCGGCGCTGAAGGACCCGGACTGGACCCTCGGCGTGGTCGCCCGCTTCGTCGGCTCCTTCGCCCCCGGCCCCGTCGTGGTCGGCCCGCCGGTCGACCACCTGATGGACACCGGCGCCAGCACCCGGGAGGCGCTCAGCGGCTACCGGGCGGTGGTGGGCTGGCCGGAGGCGCCACGACCGGTCAGTGCGCACGACCTGCTGCCCGAGCGGGCCCTGAACGGCGACGGGCACGCCCGTCGGGCGCTGGCCCGCGAGCTCCACGACCCGCTGCAGGACGCCGGCGGCGGTCTGCTGGAGACCCTGGTGGTCTTCCTGGACCAGGGGCTGTCGGTGGAGGCCACGGCCCGGGCGCTGTTCGTCCACGCCAACACCGTCCGCTACCGGCTCCGGCGCGTGCACGAGGTCAGCGGCTACAGCCCGACCGACCCCCGCGACGCGTACGCCCTGCGGCTCGCGCTCACCCTGGGCCGGCTGCTCGGTCGCCGGGGACTGACCGACGGGGGCCGCGGCGACTGAGCCGGCCGTCGTCGTCTGATCGACGTCGTTTTGTCAGATTCCTACAACCAGCGCGACGCAGATTCGTCGTGTCCCTGCGCGACGCGGACGGTCCGGTCGCGCCATAGTCGAGACGTGCTGGCCATCGTCGCGCCCGGTCAGGGCGCACAGACCCCGGGGTTCCTGTCGCCCTGGCTGACCGAGTCCACCTTCGCCGACCGCCTCGACCACCTCTCCGCGGTGACCGAGCTGGACCTGCGCCACTACGGCACCGAGGCCGATGCCGACACGATCCGGGACACCGCCGTGGCGCAGCCGCTGCTGGTGGCCGCGGGCCTGCTGGCCGCCGGGGCCCTGCTGGAGCCGGGCGACACCGCGAGCGCCGGCGTCGGGGTGGTGGCCGGGCACTCGGTCGGCGAGATCACCGCCGCCGCCCTCGTCGGTGCACTGTCCGACGACGAGGCGATGACCTTCGTCCGGGAGCGGGGCCGGGCGATGGCCGAGGCCGCCGCCCGCACCCCCACCTCGATGACCGCGGTGATCGGCGGCAAGGTCGACGAGGTGCTCGCCGCCATCGAGGCCCAAGGACTCACTGCCGCCAACAACAACGGCAGCGGTCAGATCGTCGCCGCGGGCACCGTCCAGCAGCTGGCCGCGCTGACGGAGAACCCGCCGGCCCGGGCCCGGTTGATCCAGCTGAGTGTCGCCGGGGCCTTCCACACCGCGCACATGGCACCGGCGTCGGACCACCTGGCCCGGCTCGCCGACTCCCTCCATCCCCACGACCCCACGACCCGGCTGCTGTCCAACGCCGACGGCCGGGTCGTCACCGACGGCTCGGACGTGCTGCGGCGACTCGTCGGTCAGGTCGCCTCGCCGGTCCGCTGGGACCTCTGCCTGCAGGCGATGGCCGAGCTCGGCGTCACCGGTCTGCTCGAGCTCACCCCGGCGGGAACGCTGACCGGCATCGCCAAGCGCAACCTGAAGGGGGTCGAGCTGTTCGCGCTGAGCACGCCCGACCAGCTGCCGGAGGCTCGCGAGTTCCTCCAGCGGCACGCCGCCGGGTCCGCGGACGCGCCCCGAGCCACGTCGTGACCGGCCCGGAGCAGGTCCCCCGCGTGGTGCTGCGCACCTCGACCGGCGGCCCGTACGCGCGCGTCCTCGGCTTCGGTGGCTACCGCCCACGGCGGGTGGTCGACAACGCCGAGATCTGCACCATGATCGACTCCTCCGACGAGTGGATCCGGACCCGCTCCGGTATCCGGGAGCGTCGGTGGGCCTCGCCCGACGAGACCGTGCAGATGATGTCGGTGTCGGCGGCCCGGGTCGCGATCGAGCGCGCCGGTCTCGATCCGGCGCAGATCGACACCGTCATCGTGGCCACGGTCTCGCACCTCCTGCAGACCCCGGCGGCCGCCGCCACGATCGCCGCCGAGCTGGGCACCACGGGCGCGGCCTTCGACGTGTCCGCCGCCTGCGCGGGCTTCTGCTACGGGTTGACGCTCGCGGACTCCCTGGTCCGCACGGGTGCCTCGACGTACGCGCTGGTGATCGGCGTGGAGCGACTGTCCGACATCACGAGCCAGACGGATCGCACCAGCGCGTTCATCTTCGCCGACGGGGCGGGCGCGGCGGTCGTCGGTCCGAGCGACGTCCCGGCCATCGGACCGGTGGTCTGGGGCTCCGACGGGGACCAGTCCGGGCTCATCACCCAGACCGAGCCGTGGGACCGGGCGATGGCGTCCGAGCCGCCCCGGTGGCCGGTGATGACGATGGACGGCAGACCCGTGTTCAAGTGGGCGGCGTACGCGATGGCCGAGGCCGCCGCCGAGGCCCTCGACCGAGCCGGCCTGACCGCCGACCAGATCGAGGTGTTCGTCCCGCACCAGGCCAACATGCGGATCACCGACGCCATGCTGCGGGCCCTGAAGCTGCCCGACTCCGTCGTGGTGGGGCGGGACATCGAGCGGCAGGGCAACACCTCCGCCGCCTCCATCCCGCTCGCCCTCGATACCCTGCTCACGTCCGGCGAGGCGCGCAGCGGTCAGACCTGCCTGGTCATCGGCTTCGGCGCGGGCCTGGTGTACGCCGGTCAGGTGATCGTGCTGCCATGATCGTGCCCGACCACAGATTCCTGGGCTGACCACTTCCGGTCCGTCCACCGTTCAACCCCAAGGAGCCCTGAGCCCGATGCCCACCACCGAAGAGGTCCGTGCCGACCTGGCCGACATCGTCAACGAGGTCGCCGGTGTGCCGACCGACGACGTGCAGCTGGACAAGTCGTTCACCGACGACCTGGACGTCGACTCGCTGTCGATGGTCGAGATCATCTACGCCGCTGAGGAGAAGTTCAGCGTGAGCATCCCCGACGAGGAGGCCAAGAACCTCAAGACCGTCGGGGACGCGGTCGCCTACATCGAGCGCGCCGCTTCCTGACGCCTCGGAGGGTCACGCCGACGACGGCCGCAGCAGTGGTCGGGTCCGCGTGACCCTCGGCGTGACCATCCCGGCCGTCCGGCCGATCCACTCCCCGGGCGCCCTCGCTCCCGGTCGCTCGACCCCTGACCACGGAAGGTCCAACCCATGAGCCCGACCCCCATCGTCGTCACCGGACTGGGCGCCACCACCCCGCTCGGCGGTGACGTGGCCAGCACCTGGGAGGGCCTGCTCGCGGGCCGCTCCGGCGTCAGCAGCATCCAGGCCGACTGGGCCGCCGACCTGTCCGTACGGATCGCGGCCTCCGCGGCCGTCGACCCCGCCGGCGTGCTGGAGCGGGTCGAGGCACGCCGCCTCGACCGGTCGGCCCAGCTGGGCGTCGTCGCGGCCCTGGAGGCATGGCAGGACGCCGGCTTCGGGCTCAAGGAGGAGAACCCGGTCGACCGGCAGCGGCTCGGGGCGGTGATCGCCACCGGCATCGGCGGCCTGCAGACCCTCCTCGGCCAGTGGGACGTGCAGCGGGAGAAGGGAGCCCGCCGGGTGTCCCCCCTCGCGATCCCGATGCTGATGGCCAACGCGACCGCAGCGAACGTCAGCCTGCGGATCGGCGCCCAGGCCGGCGCCCACGCGCCGGTGTCGGCCTGCGCCTCCAGCAACGAGGCGATCGCCTACGGCATCGACATGATCCGCCTGGGCCGCGCCGACGTGGTCGTGGTCGGCGGCGCCGAGGGCGTCATCCACCCGATGCCGATCGCGTGCTTCTCCCAGATGCAGGCGATGAGCCGGCGCAACGACGAGCCCGAGCGGGCGTCCCGCCCCTGGGACAAGGGCCGGGACGGTTTCGTGCTCGGCGAGGGCGCGGCGGTGATGGTGATCGAGACGCTCGAGCACGCGCAGGCCCGCGGAGCGCGGATCTACGGCGAGCTGGCCGGGGCGGGCATCACCTCCGACGCCCACGACATGGTCCAGCCCGACCCGACCGGGGAGTCCCAGGCCCGGGCGATGACGTACGCGCTGCGGGAGTCCGGGCTGCAGCCCGGCGACATCTCCCACGTGAACGCCCACGCCACCTCCACCCCGCAGGGCGACGTCACCGAGGCGCTGTCCATCCGGATGGCCCTGGGTGAGGACACCTCGGCGATCGTCACCGGCACGAAGTCGATGACCGGTCACCTGCTCGGTGGCGCCGGCGCCCTGGAGTCGCTGGCCACCCTGCTCGCCCTCTACCACCGCACCGTGCCGCCGACGATCAACCTGGAGGACCCGGAGCCCGGACTGGGCATCGACATCGCCAGCACCGTGCGCGAGCTGCCGGCCGGGGACCTGGCCGGCATCAACAACTCCTTCGGCTTCGGCGGTCACAACGTGGCCATCGCCGTCACCAACCGCTACGCCACCAGCTCCTGACCCGGCTGACGCCCCATTTCGCTAGGTCGCGCCCCCTGTCCAGAGGGGCGTCGCAGAGTGAAAGGGGGCGTCAGCGGGTCTCGGGGCTAGACCACCTTGTGCAACCAGCGGACCGGGGCACCCTCGCCGGCGTAGCGGAACGGCTCCAGCTCGGCGTCCCACGGTCGGCCCAGCAGGGTGTCCAGCGCCTCCACCAGGTCCTGCTGGCCCAGGGAGGCCATCACCATCGCGTGCTTGATCCGCTCCTCGGGCACCACCACGTCCCCGTGCAGCCCGATCTGGGTGTGCAGCACCCCGAGGGTCGGGGTGTAGGAGTAGCGGTGTGCCTCGACGCCGGCGCTCGCTTCCTCGGTCACCTCGAACCGGACCCGCTGCCAGCCCTTGAGCGCGCTGGTCAGCCGGGCGGCGGTACCGGCCGGGCCCGTCCAGGCGTACTCGGTCCGGTAGGCGGCACGCTCCGCCGGCTGGGGGATCCAGTCCAGGCGTACGGGCGTGCCGAAGGCACCGCCGACCGCCCACTCGATGTGCGGGCACAGTGCCGACGGTGCGGCGTGGACGTACAACACTCCACGGGTTGTGCTCATCGATCCTCCAGTGACGCAGGGTGAGGGCTGTCTTCCCCAACATCCTCACGACGCCGTCCCGGCGGATCTGGGTCCATTCTGCCTCATCCGTCACAGGAGAACCAGCGCAGGTTTCCCGAGGACGTCCGGCGTCAGCCCGGGGTGCCGGGAGCGCTCGGCGCCCCGCTCGGTCGCGTACCGCCGGGGGCGCCGCCGCCACCGCCGCCGGGGGCACCACCGCCGGTCGGCTCGGTGGCGGTGTCGATCGGGACGGACAACGTGGCCACGTATCCCGCCGTGACGTCCCCGGTGACCGCGGCCAGCTGGTGCTCGGCGCCGTCGTCGCCGAAGACGTTGTCGCTCTCCAGCGTGAGCTGCGCCAGGTTCGCGACCGAGGCCTCGTAGCCCGTGGTCGCGTAGACCGCGTCGACCATGTCCTTCGGCAGCGCCAGCTGTGAGGTGGCGATGGCGCTGGACGCGTCGGTGATCGACGCCTCGTCGGGGTAGACCTCGAAGTGGATGTGCGGCCAGCGGCCGGTGTAGCAGGCCGGCACGATGCTGGTGAACCGGACCTTGCCGTCGGCGTCGGTGACCTGGACGCCCCGGAGGTAGTTCTCGTCCTCCACTCCCGAGGAGTACATCGAGTACCGCCCCTCGCGGTCACAGTGCCACGCGTAGACCGCGACGCCGGCGAACGGCACGGCGTCCTTCGCCAGGTCCAGCAGGGTCAGCTCGACCTGCAGCGGGACGCCGGCGGCGGTGGTGGTCGAGGTGCCGAACGAGGACCGGATGTCGGTCCGGACGATGCCGGACTCCTCGAGCACGTCGGGCCCGTTGGACCCGTCGCCGGGATAGGGGCCGGCGGTCTCGTCCGGGATCTCGGTCAGCCCCGAGCCGCTGCTCGTCGTCGTGTCGGAGGTGGTCGCGGCGTCGACCCCGCAGGCCGCGAGAGCGACCATCCCCGCCCCCAGACCGAGCGCCTGCAGCATCCGGCGGCGGGACAGCAGCGTACGGACGTCGAAGTCGAGACCCTGGTCGACGACCTCGTCGGCAGGACGGGGCAGGAGCCGGCCCTGGTAGGAGGGACCACGGGGGGTGGGGTCGGGCTGGGGCTGGTTCACGGGTCGTTCGCCTCTCGGAGGTGCGGGTCGGTCGAGTCAGATCCTGGCGGGTGGCGCTGTGCCGGACGCGGGACCCGTCTGTGGGTGCGCTGTGGGTTCGCGGTGCGCCCTACCCGCCGGTGCGGTCCGGAGGGTCTTCTAGAGTGAGTCGGATGACTACCGCGCCCTACGGAACCTGGCCCTCCCCGGTGACCACCGAGCTGGTCACGTCCGGCACCGTCGGTCTGGCGTCACCCCAGCTGGACGGCGACACGCTCTACTGGCTCGAGGCGCGACCCGACGACGGAGGGCGGGTCAGCCTGTCCCGCGTCTCGGTCGGCGGCTCCCCCGAGCGCGTGACCGCGCCCGAGGCGAACGTCCGCAGCCGCGTCCACGAGTACGGCGGCGGGGCGTATGCCGTCCGCGACGGTGTCGTGGTCTACACCGACTTCGGCGACAACCGGGTCCACCTCATCGAGCACGGTCGCAACGCGGCGCTGACTCCCGCGGGGACCCATCGCTACGCCGACCTGCGGGTCCACCCCGACCGGGATCTCGTGCTGGCGGTGCGGGAGGACCACTCCGGGGCGGGCGAGCCGGTGAACACCATCGTGGCCCTGTCGCTGCGGGACGAGGGACCAGGCACGGTCCTCTGCCAGGGGGCGGACTTCTACTCCGACCCCGAGCTGTCCGACACCGGCGCCCTGGCCTGGACCGAGTGGAACCACCCGGCCATGCCGTGGGACTCCACCAGGATCCGCCGCGGCCGCCTGGTCGACGGTGCGGTGGTCGACGTCGTCGAGGTGGCCGGTGGTCCGACGGAGTCCGCTGTCCACCCACGCTGGGCGCCGGGCGGCGAGCTGGTCTTCGTCTCCGACCGCACGGACTGGTGGAACCTCTACGCCGAACGCGACGGCTCCGTCAGTCCCCTGTGGCCGGAGCCCGCCGAGTTCGCCACCCCGCAGTGGGTCTTCGGTGACCAGCCCTACGTGGTGCTGGACTCGAGCCGCCTGCTGGTCAGCCGGGTCAGCGACGGCGTCGCCTCGGTCCACCTCCTGGACCGGTCGTCGCAGACGCTGCGGCCGGTCCTGGACGCCGGGCTGTACGGCCCGCTGGCGGCCGCGCACGAGCGCGCCGCCCTGCTCGTCGAGGATCCCGACCGACCGGCTCGGCTGGCGGTCGTGGAGCTGGCCACGGGCACCTGGCACGACATCCGGCAGGCCAGTGAGGAGGCGCTCGCCCCGGAGTGGGTGTCGGTCCCCCGCGCGGTCAGCTGGCCGAGCACCCTCGACGACCTCCCCGGCGACGTGCACGGGTGGTACTACCCGCCGACCAACCCCGAGCACGCCGCTCCGGACGGGGAGCTGCCGCCGCTGATCACCCTGTCCCACGGCGGACCCACCTCGTTCAGCGACACCGGGTACGCGGTGTCGCTGCAGTACTGGACCTCCCGCGGTTTCGCCGTCCTCGACGTCAACTACCGCGGGTCGACCGGCTACGGCCGGCCCTACCGCGACGCGCTGCGCGGCGCGTGGGGGGTGGTGGACGTGGCCGACTGCGCCGGCGGGGCCGCGGCCCTGGCCGAGCAGGGGCTGGCGGATCCCGCCCGGCTGATCGTGCGCGGCGGCAGCGCTGGTGGGTACACCACGTTGCAGGCGCTGACCACGACGGACACCTTCACCGCCGGCATCAGCTTCTATGGCGTGGCCGATCCCGAGGCCCTGGCCCGGGACACGCACAAGTTCGAGGCGCGCTACCTGGACGGTCTGATCGGTCCGTACCCGGAAGCCATCGAGACCTACCGGGAGCGGTCGCCCATCCTGCACGTGGACCGGCTGTCGGTGCCGTTGCTGCTCCTGCAGGGATCCGAGGACGCCGTGGTCCCGCCGAACCAGGCCGAGACGATGGCGGCAGCGGTCCGGGCCAAGGGCCTGCCGGTGGCGATGATCATCTTCGAGGGTGAGGGCCACGGCTTCCGCCGCGCCGACTCCATCCGTGCCGCCCTGGAGGCCCAGCTCGACTTCCTCGGCCGCGTCTTCGGCTTCACCCCCGCCGACCGTCTGACCCCGATCGAGATCGACAACCTGTAGGAGTCGGGGCGGCCAGCTGCAGTCCAGCGGCCTTCGGCCACGGGTCAGCAGCTGGCCCTGAGCTCCCGCGCGCCGGCCACGACCGTCCGGGTCACTCGCTGCCGCCACCGAGCCACGTCCGGTTCTCCCCCAGGCGGCCGGGCCGACCGGAACCCACCCCCGAGCCACATCCGGCTCCCCCCAGACAGCCCGGATCGACCGGAACCCACCCCCGAGCCACATCCGGCACAGCCCAGGCGGCCGGATCGACCGGAACCCACCCCCGAGCCACATCCGGCTCCCCCAGACAGCCCGACCACACCGGAACCCACCCCCGAGCCACATCCGGCACAGCCCAGGCAGCCCGCACCCACCGGAACCCACCGCCGAGTCACATCCGTCCGTTCCAGGCTGCTGAGGCGCCGGCCAACCCCGGACGATCACCGGCCCGCGCCCGGACTCCGACCTGAGCCGGAACCGGGTGCGACGGCAGAGCGCTGAGGCCCCTGGGGCGGCGTCGGGGCGTGGATGGGTCTGGCGGGAGCCCGAGCTTGCGAGGGCGGATGGTTGGCCCGCCGCCGCCCCAGGGGCCTCAGCGCGGACGGGGCCGAACTCGGATCCCCGAGCGGGTCAGCGCCCGGACACCGGCCAGTAGTCGTTCGGATCCAGCCGGTCGCCGAAGATCGCTTGGCCGACCCGCACCGTGGTCGCCCCGTAGCCGATGGCCTGCTCGTAGTCGCCGGACATCCCCATGGAGAGCTCGGCCCACCGTTCCGGCTGCCCGTCGGTGTCCTGCAACCGGGCCTGCAGGTCACGCATCCGGTCGAAGCACGCCCCGACCAGCGCACTGTCGTCGGAGAACACCGCCAGGGTCATCAGCCCCCGTACGCGCAGGGTGGCGAACCGTTCCAGCTCGGCGGCGAACGTGGGTACCTGGTCCGGTGGCAGCCCGAACTTGGAGTCCTCGCCGGAGGAGTTCACCTGCACGAATACGTCCAGCGTCCGGTCCAGGGCGCTCAGCCGACGGTCCAGCGCCTCCGCCAGCCGCAGGGAGTCCAGCGCGTGGAACTCCGCCGCCACCTCGGCGACCTGCTTGGCCTTGTTGGTCTGCAGATGGCCGATCACGGCCCACCGGAGATCGGGGACATCGGCGAACACCGCGGCCTTGGCCACGGCCTCCTGCACCTTGTTCTCCCCGAACAGCCGGAAGCCGGCGTCGTACGCCTCCCGGATCACCGGCGGCGGCTTGGTCTTGCTGACCGGCAGCAGCCGGACGGTCGCCGGATCACGACCGGCCGCCGCACACGCCACGTCGACGCGCCGGCGCACCTCGGCCAGGTTCTCGGCGATGTCCACCGGCCCAGCCTAGTGAGCGGTCCCCACGGCTCCCCCACGTCACCGAGGAGGCGGCGCGATCAGGGCCAGCGCGCTCCGAGCGAGATCATGCCGAGGGCCGCCAAGATGGCGAAGGCCAGCCCGAAGCCGGCGTAGCGCGAGGTCACCTCGCGGTCGACCTTCTCCTTGCCGACCGAGCGACCGATGTCCTTGTAGACCTCGTCCAGCTGCCCGGCGCTCTCCGCCGTGTACGCCTGACCACCGGAGATCTTGGCCACCCGCTGCAGCTCCACCCGGTCGACCGGGACCGGCTCGCGCCGCCCGCCGACCTGGATGTACCCGTCCTCGGTGCCGTACGCGATGGTGTAGATCGGCACGTTCTGGTCCCGGGAGGCCCGCGCGGCCTGGTCCGAGGCGCGACCGACCTGGGTCTTCCCGTCACTCAGCAGCACGATCCGGGCGGGGACGTCCGCGGTCGGGTCGTCGGGGTCCGGCGGCACCTGGCTGAGCGCGGCCAGCGAGGTGTAGATCCCCTCGCCGATGGCGGTGGAGGGCTGCGGCTGCAGTGCCTCGATCGCCGCCGTCACCGCACCGCGGTCCAGGGTGGGCGGCACCAGGGTGGTCGCGGTGCCGGCGAACGAGACCAGGGAGACGTTGAACTCGGTGGGCAGACCGGTGACGAAGGCCGACGCAGCGGTCTTGGCCGCCTCCAGCCGGTTGGGTTCGACGTCGGTGGCCTCCATCGACAGGGACACGTCGATGGTGACCACGATGGTGGCCCGCTGGCGGTCCTCCAGCACCTCGTCCTTGGGCTTGGCGAACGCGAGGGTCAAGGTGAGCAGGCTGAGGATCGACAGACCCACGGCGACGTGCCGGACCCAGACCCGGTCCTTGGGGATCACCAGGTCGAACATGGTGCGGCCCATCGACCGGCGCTTGCTGGCCCGCCGCCGGGACAGCAGCACGTAGCCGCCGACCAGGGCGGGGATGAGCAGCAGCAGCCACAGCCGGTTGGGCTCGAGGAACTGCAACAGGGGGATCAGCGGGATCACGGCCACTTCGCCCCCAGGGAGATCGCGCCGAGGGCGGCCAGCACCGCGAAGGCGAGTCCGTAGCCGGCGAACCGCGAGGTCACCTCACGCTCGGCCTTCTCGTAGCCGACCTCGGTGCCGATGTTGTCGTAGACCCGGTCGAGCTGCTCCAGGGTGGCCGCGGCGAAGTAGTCGCCGTTGGTGGTCGCCGCGATCTGCTTCATCAGGTCGTGGTCGACCGGCACCGGCTCCCGCTTGCCGTCCAGGTCCACGTAGCCGTTCTCGGTGCCGTACGCGATCGTGTAGATCGGCACCTTCGCGTTGCGCGCCTCGGCGGCCGCCTGCATCGGGGCCCGCCCGGCGGTGTTGGAGCCGTCGGTGAGCAGGACGATGGCACCGGGGGCGACGGAGTCGGGCTTGTTCGGGTCCTTCGGGGCCTGCTGCAGGGCCCGCAGGGCGGTGTAGATGCCCTCGCCGATGGCGGTGCCGTCCTGCAGCTGGATGCTGTTGATGGCGTTCTCGACGGTGTTGTGGGCCAGCGTCGGCGGGACCAGGATCGAGGAGTTGCCGGCCATCGACACCACCGAGACGTTGTACTTGTCCGGGATGCTCTCGACGAACTCGACAGCCGCCGCCTTGGCCGCGGCCAGCCGGTTCGGGGCCACGTCGGTGGCCTGCATCGACTGGGAGGCGTCGATCACGATCACCACGGTGGCCCGCTCCCGCGGCACGTCGATCTGGGTGCTGGGGCGGGCGAACGCCGCGGTCAGGGTGACCAGGCTCAACAGGGACAGCGCGACCGCCAGGTGCCGGCGCCACTGCGACTGCTTCGGCACGACGATGTCGAGCATCGAGGTGTTGGTGAACCGCATCCCGCGCCGGTTCTTGCGCCGGGCCGCGAAGACGTACGCCGCGAGCAGCAGCGGGATGACGAGCAGGATCCACAGCCGGTCCGGCGCGATGAAGGACAGCAGCGGGATCACCTCGTCACTCCCTGGGGCGGCGCGTGCAACATGCTGGCGACGCGGCGGTAGGCCAGCACGAACCGGGCGATGTCCTGGACCCAGTCACGGTCGGTGCGGAGCTGGATGTGCCCCACACCAGCACGACGAAGCGCGATCCGGATTCGTTCCCGCTGCGCGGCCGACGCCGCGTCCATCCGGGCCCGGGCGGCGTCGTCGGCGGTGTTGACGTAGCGCTCGAAGTCGGTCTCGGGATCGCGGATCAGCATGTCGCCGACGTCGGGGAACTCGATCTCACGGGAGTCCACCACCTCCACCGCCAGCACCTGGTTGCGCACGCCCAGGCGCCGCATCGACCGCTCCCACTCCGGCTCCACGTTGGGGTCCAGCTCGTGGTCGCCCGGGGTCAGGAAGTCCGACACCACCACCCGCAGACCGCGCCGCCGCTGGGTCCGGGACAGCTGCTCGACCGCCGCGGCCAGCGACATCGACCCGGTCGCGTGGTCGGGCACGAAGGGCTCGGTCAGCATCCGCCGCAGCACGCCGTACAGCGCGGAACGTCCCGACACCGCGGGCAGCCGCCGGATCCGGTCGGGTCGCATGATGTAGCCGCCGAACCGGTCACCGACCCGCTGACCGAGGAAGCCGATGGTGGCCACCGCGGCGATGCCCAGATCCCGCTTGGTGACGCCCTCGGTGCCCCAGTTCATCGACGGGGTGACGTCGAGCAGCGCCCACACCTCGAGCTCCCGGTCGGAGATGGTGTCGCGGACGTGGGCCACGTTGGTCCGGGCCGTCACCGACCAGTCGATCCGTCGGACGTCGTCCTGACCGGGCTGGTAGACCCGGGCCTCGTTGGTCTCCGACCCGGGACCGGGCAGCAGACCGAGGTGGTCACCGTGCAGGAACCCTTCCAGCCGCCGCACGATCGCCAGCTCCAGCCGCCGCAGCGCGGCCTCGGGGGCGAGCTTGTTCAGCGGGATGGTCGGCTGGGTCGGCTCGCCGAGGACCGAGGACAGCGCGCCGTACGCGGCCGGGTCCGGCGCCGCCATCGTCGGTGCGCCGGTCGGCGGCGGGAACGCCGGAGCCCCGCCGGGGGGCGGGTAGGCAGAGGGCGGGTAGCCGGGCACGCCCCCCGGCGGCGGATACGCAGGAGCGCCGGACGGGGGCGGGAAACCGGGAGCGGAGGACGACATGGGACTCAGCTGAAGTCCGGCTGCGCCGCCTGCCGCTGCGGGGCGCGCGGACCGCCGGGCTGCTGGGACTGACCGGGCTGCTGGGACTGACCGCCGTTCCACACCGGGGTGGGCGGCGGCACCATCGCGATGATCCGGTCGATCACCTGGGCGGGCTGGATGTTGTCGGCGATCGCGTCGAAACCGAGCACGATGCGGTGGGACATCACGTCCTTGGCCACCGACTGCACGTCGGTGGGCAGCACGTAGTCGCGCCCGTGGATCAGGGCCAGGGCGCGCGCGGCGGCGACCAGGCCGAGGGTGGCGCGGGGGCTGCAGCCGAGCTGGATCACCGAGGTCAAGTCCGGCAGGTTGAACTCCGCCGGCGTCCGGGTGGCCAGCACCAGCCGCACGATGTACTCCGCGACCAGGTTGTGGACGAACACCTCCGAGGCCTGCTTCTGCAGCTGCAGGATCTTCTGGGGATCCAGCACCGGCCGCGACGTCGGCGGCTGGACGCTCATCCGACGGAGGATCTCGAACTCCTCGTTGCCGCGCGGGTAGGGGACGTCGACCTTGAGCAGGAACCGGTCCCGTTGCGCTTCCGGCAGCGGGTAGACGCCCTCGGACTCGATCGGGTTCTGGGTGGCGATGACGATGAAGGGCTCGGGCATCGGGTAGGTCCGGCCGCCGATCGAGACCTGCTTCTCCGCCATCAGCTCCAGCATCGCCGCCTGCACCTTGGCGGGCGCGCGGTTGACCTCGTCGGCCAGCACGAAGTTCACGAAGACGGGACCGAGCTCGACGTCGAAGCCCTCCTGGCTCGCCTTGTAGATCCGGGTGCCGACGATGTCGGAGGGCACCAGGTCCGGGGTGAACTGGATCCGGGCGAAGTCGCCGCCGACGACGGTGGCGAACGAGCGGACGGCCAGCGTCTTCGCCACCCCGGGCACGCCCTCGAGCAGGATGTGGCCCTTGGCCAGCAGGCCGACCATCAGCTGCTCGACCATGTGCTCCTGGCCGACGATGACGCGCTGCACCTGGCTGATCGCCTCGCCCAGCAGACGCGAGGCCTGCTGGTTGCCGTTCTGGGGTGCGGGCTGGGTCGGCGCTGCGGGGGGAGCCGACGGGGCTCCTGGACCGTGCGACGGACTGCTCACTCTCAGACTCCTGGTGGTGGCGGGGTGCGGAACGGTGGCCCATTCTCGCAGACCCATCCAAGCCCACCCGGGGGTCGACGGCCGCACCCCCGCCGCGGCGTCCGGCGCCGCCGGGTCAGGTCGCCGGTCGTGCCACCCGATCCCGCATAGACTCGGCGGGCACCGCGCCGAGCCCGGCGTCCGGGCACCCCAGCCGACGAGGAGCGATGTCCACCCCACCAGCCGATCCTGACTGGGTGCCGGTCAGTCCGCTGCTCCCCGACGACCCGCCGCGGGTCGGCGACTTCTGGCTCGACGCCCGGATCGGGGCCGCGGAGTCCGGGGTGGCCTACACCGCCCACACCGAGGCGAGCGCCGACCAAGGGTCGGACGCCCAGGGCCGCACCGCCATGGTCATCGTGCTCTCCGAGGGTGCGGCCGCCGACGCCGCCGCCCGCGACCGGCTGGCCGGCGTCGTCAACGACATGCACATCGACACGGTGCTGGCCCGGGGCGGTCACGGTCAGGACTTCGGTCGGCTGGGCCGCAAGTACGTGGCCGACGAGGGTGACCCGCTGCCGGCCGACGGCACGCTGCTCGCCCCCTGGGTCGCGCTGGCGTACGACGGGACCGCGGCCGCGGCCGACGAGGCCGCCCGGGTGCTGGACGAGGTCCAGCTGGCGACCCTGTCCCCGCAGGGCGCTCCGGCCGGGCCGGACTACCAGCACTACTGGCAGGACCGGGTGAAGCCCGGTCTGGTCCGGCTCTGGCCGCTGCCCTGGCCGGGGCGTTACGACCGGGCCGGCTGGAAGACGATCCTGGTCTCCTGGCTGTTGATGCTGCTGCTGGCCGCGCTGGCCGTGCTGATCGCGATCCTGATCTTCCGCAACCAGCCGCCACAGACCCCGCCGACGCCGACCGGCGGCTCGGGCAGCCCTCCCCCCCAGTCCCAGTCCGGCTCACCGCCCCCGCAGTCCGGTTCGCCGTCGCCCCAGTCGGGATCGCCGTCGGCCAGCCAGTCGGGTTCGGAGTCCGGCACGCCGTCGGGCAGTCCCTCCGGCAGCGAGTCCGGCTCGCCCTCGGCCTCCGGCTCGGACTCGGGGTCCGCGTCTCCGTCGCCCAGCGGCAGCGAGTCCGGCGGCGGTCAGCCGAGCCCCGACGAGTCCGGCTCGCCCGGCGGCAACACACCGACATCGAGGCTGTAGGCGGCACGCTCGAAAGTTCGGTCGACTTCGCAACACGAGCAGCCCGGCTGAGGTTGAATGTGCGAAGTCGTCCCCGCTCACCGATTCTCAGACAGGCACCCCATGAAGATCCGCACCTGGCTCCTCCCAGCGGCCGCCCTGGCCGTCCTCTGCGTCCCGACCGTCGCCGCGGCCGACACCACCGTGCGAGCTCGACTCGTCGAGCTCAACGGCAGCGGCGCTTCGGGAACGGTCACTCTCACGGCGACGGACGACGGCGGCCTGAAGGTGGCGATCCGTTCGCGCGGCCTGGTGCCCAACCAGCCCCACCCCCAGCACGTCCACGGGTCGGGCAGCGCCGGGAAGCACTTCATGTGCCCGACGCTGGAGAAGAACGACACCGACCAGGACGGCGTGCTCACGAACGAGGAGGCCACCGGCGAGTACGGCGTGATCTTCCTGGCTCTGACGACTCGGGGTGGCGCCACGCCGGAGGACGGGCTGGATGTCGCCCGGATGCCCGTGGCCGACGCCTCGGGGCGGCTGGACTACGAGCGGACCTTCGCCCCCGGTGCCGTTCCCGACGGCCTGATCGACAACCTCTCCTCACTGCACGTGGTGCAGCACGGCATCGACGTCAACGACAACGACAAGTACGACGTCGAGGCCCTCGGGGTCTCGACCTTCGCCGAGAACCTCGGGGTGCCCGGCGTACCGGAAGAGGCCACCAACCCTGCGAGCTGCGGCGTCGTCCAGGGTGCCGGTGCGGCCGACCACTCCCGCGGCGGGCCGGAGATGGGCGGCACACCCGTCGCTGATCAGGGCACCGTGCTCGCCGCCAGCGGGGCCGTGCTGGTGGCAGCAGCCGCAGCGCTCGGCTGGGCCCGCGCCAGCCGTCGCCGGAGCGTCCGCTGACGGAGAGTGGTGCCGTGTCCGGGTCGTTTCGCGGTTCGACCACCGGCTCGTCCGGCGGGGGAGTCCTGGCCGCCCTCATGCTGATCGGACTGGCGATGGTCTCGGCGGGGCTGGCCGTGCCCAGCGGCGCCGAGAGCGGCGCGACCGCGGCCCGAACGACGACCCGGTCCGACAACACGAACACCTCGCTGAGTCTGGACCGCTCCCTGGTGGTTCGACCGGGCCCCGTCCTCGAGCGACGCGGCCGCACCATGCCGAACGACGGCATTGAGGTGGCGCTCTCGGGCACCGAAGCCCCTGGCCCGGTGACGACGAGCGCGACCGCCTTGAGGGACCGGGTCGCGGGGGTCGTGCTGCCTGAATCCGACCCGGTGGACGTCGCCGTCCCGGCGCTCCGCCTGCGCTCGGACCTGGTCCGCCTGGGGTTGACCCCGGACGGGGCCATGGAGACTCCCGCCAACCCGGCCGAGGCCGGCTGGTTCACGCGCGGCGCCGCGCCCGGTGCCCTGGGCCCGGCCGTCATCGCCGGCCACGTGACCTGGAACGGCAGCCCCGGCGTGTTCCACCGGCTGCGGCGGCTGAAGGCCGGTGACCAGGTGCTGGTCGGTCGGAAGGACGGGCACACGGCCGTCTTCACCGTCGAGAGGGTGGCACGCTACTCGAAGTCGCAGTTTCCGACCCGCGATGTGTTCGGTGCCATCGACCACGCCGGGCTGAGGCTGATCACCTGCGGGGGTGCCTATGACACGGTGCAGCACCGCTACCCCGACAACGTGGTCGTGTTCGCCCGCCAGACGTCGATCCGCCGGGGCTAGGCCTACCGCGCGATCACGACGACGAAGGAGTCGGACGTCACCTCACCGCGGACGTCGACCACCCGCAGCCGGTGTCGACGCGGTTCCGCGAGCTCGACGTAGGCGGTGAAGGCGCCGGTCCGGTCGGTCTTGGCCGGCACCGGGAAGGCCTGCCAGCGGCCGCCCTCCCACCGCTGGACCCGCACGAACGTGTCCGCTCCGCCGCGGTAGGTGCCGCGGACGGGAACCGTCTGGAACGGCACGGCGGTGTGGAGCGGATTCTGCACCCGGATCTCCGCCTTCTCTGTGCGCGCACCGGCACCCACGGGAACGGCCTCCGGGAGGGCGATGAGGACCGACGCCGGGGACCGGGTCGGTCCCGCCGTCGTGCCGGGTGTCGGCGCGGAGTTCGGCCCACTCGTCACTGGCGCACCCGAGGAGATCGGCTCGGTCAACAGCCAGGCGGTGCTCGAGACCACCACGGTGGCCAGCGCAGCAGCCAGCGTGAGCGCGCCCACTCGCCGACCGCGCCCGCCGGGTCTCGGGCTGTCGTCTCTCACCACGACGGGGCGATCCGTGTCGGCTCCCGGTGCGGCAGCGACACGCCGGCCGAGGACCGTTCGCGGCCCCTCGCGGCGGGCGATCGGAGCCGACAGACCGCGGAGTCGATCGGCGAGCTCAGCCGCGGTCGGCCGTGCAGCCGGGTCGGAACTCAATCCCGCCATCACCACGTCCATCAGGAACCAGTTCACCCCGGGCAGGGGGACGATCGGCTGTCGGACGGCCTCGAGGACCTCACGACCGTCCGCTGCCGGCGCCACCTCACGCGGCGCCCGGCCGGCCAGCAGCGCATACAGCGTGGCGGCCAGCGAGAAGACGTCGCCAGCTTCGCTCACAGTCACGCTCTCGAACGCCTCCGGCGGGGCGTACGCGGGTGTCAACCGCACCGGATCGGTTGCCTCGACCTCCGCGCCGGCCAGAGCGGCGAGTCCGAAATCGGCTAACCGGGGGCGGCCGAGGGTGTCGAGCAGGATGTTGGCCGGTTTGACG
Source organism: Microlunatus aurantiacus (assembly GCF_039536605.1). NCBI lineage: Bacteria > Bacillati > Actinomycetota > Actinomycetes > Propionibacteriales > Propionibacteriaceae > Microlunatus > Microlunatus aurantiacus. The sequence continues at coordinate 931,259 of NZ_BAAAYX010000002.1, read as the reverse complement.
TCGCAGTGGACGACCCCGGACCGGTGGGCAGCTGCCAGGGCGTCTGCCACGGTGATCCCGGTGGAGATGACCCTGGCCTCGCTCGGCCGGTTCTCGGGCTGCAGCCACTGGGTCAAGGACCCACCGGGACACAGCTCCATGATCACGTACGGTCGGTGGTCCGCGAGCAGACCGGCGTGGTAGGCGGTCACGACGCCTGGGTTGTCGCCGAGCCGACCGATGGCGATCGCCTCGCGGGTGAACGTGCCGGTCTGGCCACCGACGAACTCATCCTGGTAGACCTTCACCGCGACGGGTCGGTCGAGCAGCTCCTGCCGTGCTCGCCAGACGAGGGCCACGCCCCCACGCGCCAGCGGCCTCCACTCGGTCAGGCCCCTGATCAGCGGATGCTCCAACGTCCCCACCCCCGGAATCCCCGTGCCCGCCGTGCGCCCCCACGATTCGGACGAGTCCACACTAAACCCCCGCCGGGGCGCCCGCTACACCCTGACCTGGCCGATCACCGCGATGAGCGCCGCCGCCGTCGTCGGGGAGGACGACGGCGACCGCGACGTCCGCTGGGGAGCGGCCGTCCGTGGCAGGATTCACGGCGTGCGCACCCCGAAGCTGATCGCGACCGACCTGGACGGCACCTTCCTGTCGCCGGACTCCACGGTCAGCGCGGAGAACTCGGCGGCGGTGCTCGCCGCCCAGGAGGCCGGGGTCACGGTCGTCTTCGCGACCGGTCGCCCGATCCGCTGGCTCGAGGTGATCCGGGGTCTGCCCGGCGCGCACCCGACGGTGATCGCCAGCAACGGCGCGGCGCTCTACGACGCCGCGGCGGACGCGATGCTCGACAAGATCACCATCGACACCGAGGCCGCCCTGGACGCGGTCACCCGGATCCGTACGGTGGTCGACGACGTCCGGTTCGCGTTCGAGTCCGGCACCCGGTTCGGGCACGAACCGCACTACACGACGTGGGAACCCAGCGACGGCAGCGATCCGGACGTCTTCAGCGGGCCGCTGGAGACGATCGTGCACGAGGACCTGGTCAAGGTCCTGGTCCAGTCGCCCGGTCTGGCGTCCGACGAGCTGCTGGCCCGGGTCGACCACGTGCTCGGCAACCGGCTGTCGGCCACCCACTCCTCCGCCCGCGGCCACGGGCTGGTGGAGATCAGCGCTCGGGGGGTCGACAAGGGCGCGATGCTGGCCCGGGTCTGTGCGCGGATGGGCATCGACGCCGCCGACGTGGCCGCGTTCGGTGACATGCCGAACGACCTGTCCATGCTCAGCTGGGTCGGCCAGCCGTACGTGATGGCCAACGCCCACCCGGCCCTGATCGCCCAGGGCTTCGCCTCGGTGCCGCCCAACTCCGAGTCCGGGGTCGGGCGGACCATCCGCCGACTGCTGGGCTGACCGGGGTGACCGCGGTGCCGGCCCGGGTCGGGCGCGGGGTGGCCATCTGCCTGCTGCCGGTGCTGATGGCGCTCGACGTGGGGGCCAGCACGTTTCCCGGGGGGACGACGCTGCCCTGGCACCCCGTCATGGTCGACCTCGATGTGTACCGCCTCGCCGGTCGGGTGCTGCTGGACGGCGGCAACTTCTACCAGCTGCCCGGTCCCCTGCAGTTCCTCTACCCGCCGTTCGCCGCCCTGCTGGCGGTGCCCCTCACGGTGCTGCCGGTCGCCCTGGTGCAGATCGCGTGGACCGTCGCTGGCGCGCTGATGATCGTGGCGATCCTGCACCGCTGGGGACAGACCGGATGGCGGCTGAGCCTGTGGTCCACCGCCGTGGTGTTCGCGGTCCTGCCGGTCAGCCAGACGCTGGCCTTCGGCCAGCTCGGCATCCTGCTCGTCGCCCTGGTGGTGCTGGATCTGGCGCCCGGGCCCCGGGCCCTGCCGGGCCGCCGGCGGCTGCCGGAGGGGGTGCTGACCGGTGTTGCCGCCACCCTCAAGCTGACGCCGATGATCTTCGTGCTCTACCTGCTGGCGGTGCGACGGTGGCGGGCCGCGCTGACCGCGACGATCGCCGCGGGGGCCCTGACCGTCCTGGCCGCGATCGTGCTGCCGAGCGAGTCGCTGGACTTCTGGAGCCGACTGGCCCGCGGTGACACGGGCCTCGGTCACAGCCTGATCTACTACACCAACCAGTCCGTGTACGCCGACTTCGTCCGGGCCTTCTCCCTCGCCCCGGCGGGCACCGTGCTGGGGCTGCTGGCCAGCGCGGTGGTGGTGGCCCTGGGGGTGTGGGCGGCCGCCGTCTGGCACCGGGCGGGCGAGGTCCGGTTCGCGATCGCCCTGTGTGGCGTGGCCAGCCTGCTGGCCTCGCCGGTCTCCTGGCTGCACCACTTCGTCTGGGTCGTGCCGCTGGCCTTCGGTCTGGCCGAGCTGGCCCCCTCCCCGGGCCCCGCTCAGCGGACCCGCGGCCACCACCCGCGGGCACGGGTGGTGACCGCGCGGGAACCGCGAGCCCCGGTCTGGCTCCTCGTGCTCGGCTGGGCCTTCGTCGGTTGGGTGGTCGTCTCGCCCTACCGCCGGCTGCCCAACGGCGGGGACCTGGAGCTGGCCTGGACCGCCGGTCAGCACCTGCTGGCCTCGGTCACCGCCGTTCTCGGGGTGGCGCTGCTGCTGGCCGCGGCCCTGGTGGGTCGGCGCCGGGCGGAGGGTCGCAGCCGGCAGGTCCCGGACACCGGGAAGGGCGCCCCCGCGCCCCCCCGTTGAGCGGACCGGGCGGTCAGCGCCGGATCAGATCGAGGATCCAGGGGACGATGTCGCGGGCCTGGTCGACGGCGGCGGAGGCCGTGGCGACCAGCGGGTAGACCGAGACACCGAACGCCACGACGACCGCCACCCCGACGCTGAGCCAGGCCTGCACGCTGGAACCGGACCTCAGGGCCCGCACGAGCAGGGCGAGGGCGACCAGATAGCCCAGGGCGACGACGACCACGATCCGACCGACGGGAACCACCAGCGTCCCCGCTGTCAGCCCGTCCCCGCTGCCGATCAGCGCGGCCACGCTGATCAGGAGCACGACGGCCAGGACGACGCCCACCGCCCCGACGGCGGCGGCGACCATCGCGCCCCGGGCCCTGCCCGACCGGCCGTACCGGGAACCGCGACCCGTCCGTCGCCGAAAGCTGACCTGCCTGCTCATCCGGTGTGCTCCTTCCGCGCTGGGCCGGCGTCGGGCAACGGCTGTCACTGGGTAGGACGTCGCCCCGCCCGGATCCGTCACACCGATCCGGCCGGCTCACGCGTGCGAACCGGACGTGCCGGAAGAAACCTGCGTCACCGCAGATCGATCGGGGTACAGCCGTGACGATGGACCGCTCGGCGGTGTCCTGATCAGGAGATGTCCTCGACCTGAAGTGGTCGTGGCGTGACAGAGGAGCAGATGTGGCCGGCGAGCACGGTGTGTCGAACGAGGTCCTGCAGTCGTCCCTGGGCTGGTACGCGGGCCTGGTGAGCCGGGTGCTGAACGATCCGAGCCGCTGGTTGGGCGTCGACGACGCTCGACCCCAGCGGGTGCCGGGTCTCCCCGGTCGGTTGCTGCGGGGCGCGCGGCGCAAGGTGCTGGGCGACGTGAACCCGACGTCGCCGCAGTGGGCCAGCCGCCCGGTGGCGTTCCGGACGCGGTGGTGGACGTCACGGATCGCGGCCAGCGCGGGCCTGGCGGCGGCCGCCCCCCGGTTCGCCGGGGCCCTGGCCGACCGGGTGCCGCTGCAGGCGGCCCTCGGCGCCTCGGCGGCCGGCCTGGCCGTCTGCGCCGTCGCCCGGGAGCACGGCGTGACCGATCCGAAGGACTGGGTCCCGCTGCTGTCCCAGGTGCTGTTCCACCGACCGCTGGCGGCCGGCGGCAGCGTTCCCGCCGACGCGGTGCCGGACGAGGCCCGGGCCGACGAGCACCTCGAGGCCACGGCCGCCGACCCGACCGAGCCGCCGAGCGGCCTCGCGGCCGTCGGCGAGATCGTGCAGCGGACCGTACGGACGTTGTGGGGGCTGGCGCGGGCGCTGCTGGACGTCCAGGGCCTGCTGGACGAGCGGCCCCGCGGCGGCTTCGTCGCCCGGCGTCTGTCCGCCCTCCCGGTCGTGGGCGTGGCCGGCGGCTGGCTCGACGAGCGGGGCGGGATCAGGCGGGCCGCCAAGACCACGGCTCGACTGGTGCAGCGCTGACGGATCGGCCCGACCCTTCACCGGGCCTGACCGCCCCCGCGGCCTGACCGAATCCACGACCTGACCGGACGCGGCGTCCATGCCCCGCCGGCTCGACGGTCTCACCGGCCGAGGGGCTCACCGGCTCGGCAGCCCCACCGGCTCGAGGGGTTGCGAATCACGGGGTTGCGGATCACGGGGCCCGACTCACCACGGCCTCAGCTCGTGGTCGGCTCTATCACCAGGATGCTGATCTCGACGGAGCCCGGCTCCAGGCCGCGGCCGGTCAGGTGCGCGCGCAGCCGCTCCCGCAGCCGGTGGGCGAGCAGCCGCGCCTGCTGGTCGGTGGTCACCGCCACGTGGACGCCGACATCGACGATCCGGCCGCGCACGGTCAGCTCCAGGTGCTGCGCCGGATCGTCGCCCTCACGGCTCCGCCACGCCTGCACGGCGCCACGCAGGGTCGGCTCGATCCGCAGCACCCCGGAGGTCTGGGTGACGATGTCCGCGAGCGCCTCGCCCAGCTCCTCGATCTCGGCGGCGTCGACCAGCCCGTGCCGGAGGTCGGACGGCCCGGTCACGGGGTGGACCGGATCGGGCCCGGTCGAGCCGGGCACCCCACCGTCGTGGGCGGCGAGGTCAGGCATCGTGGACGTCCCGGACGTCGATGTCGACGGTGACGACATTCATCCCCACTTCCTCGAACACGGCTCGGCGCACGGCCCGCCGGATCAGCTCGCTGACCACCGGGATCGCCACCGCGACCGACACGCTGATCTGCAGGAACACGGCGACCCGGGACGGTCGGGTCGTGCGGTAGGACTCGGGCACGTCCACCAGGTCGGCCGCCCCAGAACGCTCCTCACCAGGACCCGGGTCCTCCCGGCTCGGGTCCTCCCGGCTCGGGTCGTCCGGGTACGGGTGGTCCGAACTCGGCGTCGAACCCGCCCGCTCGGTCGACTCCCCCTGCTCGGTCGACCCCGCCCACTGGTCGGTCGACTCCGCCCACTGGTCGGACAAGGCCCGGGGGTCGCCGAGCTCCACCCGGCAGCGTCGGACCTCCACGCCCGGCACGGCGTCGCCGGCGCGTCGGACCGCGGCGGCCACCGTCTGCTCGCTGACGGACAGGTCCGAGACCGTGCCGTCGGCCACGGGCTCGTCGAGCGGCAGCCGACGGCCTCGGCGGACCTCCGCCCGGGCGATCTCCATGACGCGGCTCAGCACCTGTGGACCCGGTTGGAGATCCGGCTGGGCGGCGTCCGCCCGACGCTGGGCGTCGATCACGCGGTTCAGCCGTCCCAGACTCGCCCGCGCCTCCTGGCAGTAGGGGCACTGGCGCTCATGGGCTGAGGGGGGTCGGTCGATGGTCGCCCAGACGTCATCGATGTCTCGGCCGCATCCGAGGCGGTTGGTCGAGTCCGTGCTCACCGCCATGCGTCCATTCCTCTCGCCAGATTCTGTCGAGCCCGAGCCAGCCGTCCCCGAACCGTGGACGCGGACAGGTTCATCGCGTAGGCGATCTCGGCGTAGCTCAGCTCGTGCAGCTCCCGGAGCACCCAGCACACCCGCTGGTCCTCGGGAAGCTGGGCCAGCACCTCGTTCAGACCGCGGAGCTGAGCCTCGATCTCCGCCGACTCGGCCGGACTGCCGCCGACCCCGCCAGCCATCACCCGCTGCCCCGCCCCGAGCTCGGCCAGCTCGTCGGCTTCGACCGGTTCGACGCCCCGGCGGGACCGTGTCCGCAGCAGACTGAGGCACCGTCGCGTCATGATCTGGTACACCCAGCTGCGGAACACCAGCGGCTCCATCAGCCCCGGCAGTTTACGCCAGACCTGCACCATGGTGTCCTGGAGCGCGTCCTCGGCCTCACCACGATCGCCCAGCAGCCGGTAGGCCAACCGGAACAGCGGCCCCTGGTAGTGCCGGAGGAGCTGCTCGAACGCGATCAGGTCCCCGTCCTGGGCCCGGCCGACGACCGTCGCCTCCGCCACGCCACCGAAGGCCCGCTCCGGGACGCCCTCAACGGTGCCGCTCACCGCTCACCCTCCTGCACCGGGACATGGTGTCACCCACCGGCCGCTGTCCCGGTCGTCGTGCCGCCACCTGACGGTGTGTCCTCTCTCGTTCTGTCGTCTTCGCCAGCCTGGCTGTCGTACGGCCGCTCGGTCTCCTCTGGCCGTCACCCACCTCCCGTCCGGGTGGCGCTTGCGCCCGTCAGCCCGTGGGCGGGTCGTCCCCGGTGTGGCGCGCTCGCCGCCGTTCGGCTGTCGCGGCATCCTCCGACGACCGCGGAGCGGTCCTGCCCGCCTTCTGGACGAGCGAACCGGCCCCTTTGAGCACTGACCCCATCAGCGTGATGCCGGTGCCCGCCAGCCGGGTGATCACCCGCCCGGCCATCAGCGCTCCCCGCCCGTGCGGGGGTGGTCGACCTGTGACATGGGCTCACTCCTTCGACGAGACGAACCGGGCGGGTGCGCCCGGACACCGGTGAAGACGCCACCGCTCGGGTGGATGTCACGGCCGGATCTGCCAGAGCGCGCATCGGCCAGGGGACCAGCGGCGTCGGCACCGGGCTCGGACGCGGGCTCCCTGTCCCGAACGGGAGCGGAAGCCGCCCGTGGTCGGGAAACGCCCGCGTGGCGGCATCGGCACAGCGCGCAAGCCGACCACGGTCGGGAAACGCCCGCGTGGCGAGGTCAGAGCCGGTCGGATGCCGCCCGTGGTCGGAAGAAGCCCGCCGCCCCGGAGTGCGGGGTCAGACCCCGGCGGGATCCGCCCGTGGTCGGACACGGCGCAGCCGGGAGGATCAGAAGATCTCCGGGCGCGCTCCCTGCGGCACCGGCGACGGCCGGTCGCACCGGCTGACCACCGGAACTGTCGCACCGGCCGCCGATGCCTCGGCGATCCGCTCCATCACCTCGTGGACGTGGAAGCCGAGCTCGGCGCTCTGCCGGTGCGCGGTGCCTGTCGCGACGGCGCGCGCGAGGTCGGACAGGCCGTAGCCGCGACCGGCCCCCGCGTAGCCGGCGAGGTCGGAGACGTACGCGAACGGCTCGGTGCGGGCCCGCGCGATGCCCACCGGGTTGGCGAACTGGTTCGGATCGGGCACGTCCAGCGAGGCCGCCGAGCCGTACACCTCGATCCGGGGCAGCTGACTGGCGACGGTGTCGAAGCTGACGATCAGCGTGCTGATCACACCGCTGTCGTGTCGCAGGGTGGCGGCCACGTAGGTGTCGACCTCGACCGGCAGGACCTCTCCCGCCCGCGGTCCGTCATCGGGCACCCGCCGCTCGGTCCGCAACCGCGAGCTCATCGCCGACACCTCGGCGATCGGGCCCAGCAGCGTCACCAGGGCGGTCAGGTAGTAGACGCCCATGTCGAGCAGCGGGCCGCCCCCGCGCAGGTAGTAGAACCCCGGGTTCGGGTGCCAGCCCTCGTGCCCGGGCGACATCATGAAGGCGGTCGCGGCGATCGGCCGCCCGATCTGGCCGTCGTCGATCAGCCGGCGGGCGGTCTGGATGCCGATGCCCAGCACGGTGTCCGGCGCACTGCCGATCCGCCGACCGGCCTTCTCGGCCGCCGCCAGCATCTGGGTCGCCTCTGCCGCGCTGACGGCGAACGGCTTCTCCAGGTAGACGTGCTTGCCCGCCTCGAGCGCCGCGATGGTGAGCGGGGCGTGCAGCTGAGGCGGGGTGAGGTTCAGCACGAGGTCGACCGACGGGTCGGCCAGCACCTCGGCCAGCGGTCGGGCCGGGACGCCCTGCTCGCCCGCCACCCGCTCGGCGGCGGCCGGGACGGCGTCGGTGACGCTCACCAGTCGCAGGTTCTGCAGGTTCGGCAGACTGGCCAGGTACTGCGCGGAGATGTTCCCGCAGCCCACCAGGGCCACGGTCAGCGGAGCCGGCTCCGTCCCGTGGTCGCCGGGGACGACCTGGGCGGGCGTGGGGTCGCTCACCGGCTGGCCCACAGCAGTCCCCGCTTGACCAGGGTGTCGACCTGCGGCACCTCCAGGATCTCCACCCGGTGCCCCGGGGTGCAGACGAAGATCCGGCCCTGACCCCACTGACGGGTCCAGATGGCGGGCGAGGTGACGGGTCGGTGCCACGGGTCCCACTCCCGCACGGCCTGGGTGGTGGTGGCCAGCACGTCGACGTAGTCGTCGCTGAGCACCCAGTACTGCTCGGTCACCAGGTCGAAGTCGCCGACCCCGGCGGTGATCGGGTGCTCGGCGGCGGCCGGCAGCATCTCGATCCGGTAGGGCACGTAGTTGTCCGACTGCTCACCGACGAGCTCGTCCGGATGCTTGCCGGGGTGGCAGGCGAACTGGCCGCCGACCAGGTGCAGGTAGTCCGAGGTGTTGCGGTAGGAGTCGGCGATCCCGCCGTGCCAGCCAGCGAACCCGGTGCCCGCCTCGATGGCCGCCCGCAGTCCCGTGAACTGCTCCTTCTCGATCGTGCTCATGGTCATGCACTGCACGATCAGGTCGGTGTCGGCCATCCGCTCGGCATCGGCGTACGGGGCCGGGGAGTCGAACACGTCGACGGTGAAACCGTGGCGCTCCAGGAACGGGATGAACAGGTCGGTGGCCTCGACCGGCTGGTGACCGTCCCAGCCGCCGCGGACGACGACCGCGTGTCGGGGGCGGGTGGGGTCGAATCCGGAGAGGGTGGCGGTGTCGGCGTCGGTCACGGCGGCGGAGTCTCCTCGGCGCTGGGGGTGGCGGATGAACGTTCACAGCCATTATCCCGTGCCACCTCTCGATGGGCACCGGGCCCGCCCCGATCCGCCTGTCGCCGCACTAGGCTCGGTCCGTGCAGCTGCCGACCGGAGGCGACGTCGAACCCGTCACGCCGCTGACCTCGCGACCGCTGCGCCGCACCCTGCTGAGCCAGTTCTGGGCGGACCTGTGTTTCCTGCACTGGCCGGTCGACCCTGGTCTGGTGGCTCCGTTGCTGCCCGCCGGCACGCGGCCCGACACCCTGGACGGGATGACGTACGTCGGCCTGATCGGCTTCCGGATGGTGGGGCTCGGGCTGTTCCGCGGTCCTGGGCTGCCGTGGGTCGGCACCTTCGCCGAGACCAACGTGCGGCTCTACAGCGTGGACGGCCACGGCCGACGCGGTGTGGTCTTCCGTTCCCTCGACGCGACCCGGCTGCTGGCGGTGCTGACCGCCCGGGTCACGCTCCGGCTTCCGTACGCGTGGTCGCGGATGAGTGTCGAGCGACACGACGACGAGATCACGTACCGCTGCCGGCGCCGGTGGCCAGAGCCGAGGGGCGCCGCCAGCACGATGCGGATCCGGGTCGGACAACCGGTCGACCGCCCGACGCCGCTGGACCACTTCCTGACCGCCCGCTGGGGACTGCACACCGCGATCGGTCGGCGGACCGTGCACCTGCCCAACGCGCACCCGACCTGGCCGCTGTGGACGGCGGACCTGCTGGAGCTCGACGACCAGCTGGTGGCCGCCGGCGGGCTGCCCGCCCCGGTGGGACCGCCGGTGAGCGTGCGCTACTCCCCGGGGGTGCCGGTCACTTTCGGGTCGCCGGACGTCTGTCCACCCCTGGTCCCGGTCGGCACCTGAGCAACGGCGTCGACCTGCTGGTCCCTCGACGCCGTCCGGCACGAACCGTCCCGCTCGGGCCGAGCGCCGACCCCCGGGGCGCCGTCGATCCGCTCGTCGGGGCCAGCCGCGACCCCTTGGCTCCCCGCCTCAGCAGGAGCGCACGCCTCAGCAGTAGCGCACGCCGGTGAAGTTCACCCGCAGCGTGTAGAGCGAGGTCGTCGCGGTCAGGTAGAGGTGGTTGTGCTGCCGTCCGCCGAAGCAGAAGTTGGCCACCGTCTCCGGCACCAGCAGCTTGCCGCTCAGCGTGCCGTCCGGCTCGTAGCAGTGCAGACCGTCCTGCGCGGCACCCCAGAGGCGACCGCGGGTGTCGAAGCGGATGCCGTCGTAGCCGTCCGGATCGGCCGCGAAGACCTCCCCGCCGCTGAGACCGGCGCCGTCCACGGAGAAGACGCGGACGTGGTGCTCCTCGCTGTCGACCACGTAGAGCCGGGTGAAGTCGGCGCTGAAGGCCAGTCCGTTGGGCTGGCTGAAGTCGTCGGCCACCACGGCCAGCCCGCCGGAGGGGTCGAGTCGGTAGACGTTGCGGCTGCCGATCTCCTCGGTCGCGGCGTGGCCCTCGTAGTCGGTCATGATCCCGTAGGTCGGATCGGTGAACCAGATCGCTCCGTCGCCGGCCACGACGACGTCGTTCGGGCTGTTCAGCCGCTGACCCCGATAGGAGTCGGCCAGCACCGTGACCGACCCGTCGTGCTCGGTACGGGTGACGCGCCGGTGACCGTGCTCGCAGGTGACGAACCGCGACTCGGCGTCGATCGTGCGACCGTTGGTGAACCCGACTCCGGTGGCCACCTCGACGACGTGACCGGTGATCTCGTCGTAGCGCAGCACCCGGTCGTTGGGGATGTCGCTGAACAGCACGAACCGACCGGCCGGGTGGTGGGCCGGGCCCTCCAGCCATCGCCCCTGGTCGAACACCTTGCCCAGCCAGCGGTCTCCGCCGGTGCCGGCGAACCGCTCATCGAGGGTGACGAACTCGGCGGGGATCATCTCGGGGCTGCGGCGCACCCGGTCACGTTAGCGCCGCCGGCCGGGGGCCCCGAAGGCCCGCCCCTCTCGGCGCGGCTGGGTGTGGCGGATACCAACTCACGAACGCCGCATGAACGTCAAAAAGAAACTCGTCGACTGTTCGTATTTCCGTCCACGGCGGTCGCTCGGGATGCCTAGGTTTCTCCCAGCGCGTCCGGCAGCGGAGTCGGGCGCCGATCACCAGGAGCGTGCATGCGACCTCTCTCCCGAAGGTTGTTCGCCATGGCCTCGGCCATGGCCCTGACCGCCGGACTGCTCTCTGTGTCCACCGCCCCCGCGGCGGACGCAGCGACCTCGTCCACCTCGAAGGTGGAGAAGCGGCGGAGCAAGGCGGTCAAGACCCCCAAGCTGAAGTGGTACACCTGCTACGGCTACGCGAAGTGCGCGACCGTCAAGGTCCCGCTCGACTACGACAAGCCCAAGGGCAAGAAGGTCGAGCTCGCGGTGCTGAAGGTGCCGGCGAAGAACCAGAAGAGGAAGATCGGCTCGCTGTTCGTCAACCCCGGCGGCCCCGGGGGGTCCGGCACCGAGATCGCCTACGGTTCCCCCTACTTCCTCAGCCCGGCGGTGACGGATCGGTTCGACGTGGTCGGCTTCGACCCGCGTGGGGTCGCGTTCAGCCAGAACGTCAAGTGCTTCTCCTCCCCGCGCACCGGTTCGCCGGTGTCGGACAAGATCAGCTCGGTGGCCTTCCCGTACGGAGCCGCTCAGGAGAAGGCCTTCAAGAAGGTCTACGACAAGCACGCGAAGGGCTGCTCCACGACCGGCAAGCCGCTCAGCGGCGCCATGTCCACCGCGGAGGTCGCGCGGGACATGGACCTGCTGCGCCGGGCGGTCGGCGACAAGAAGCTCACCTACCTGGGCTTCTCCTACGGCAGCTACCTCGGCGAGGTGTACGCCAACCTGTACCCCGACCGCGTCCGGGCGCTGGCCGTCGACGGCGTTCTCGACCCGGCCCGCTGGGCGGGCACCAAGAAGACCCAGAGCACCCCGATCGGCGCCCGACTCGGCTCCGCCGAGGGCGCCAGCAAGGCCCTGAACCGCGCGCTCCTGCTGTGCGACAGGGTGGGCGAGGCCTACTGCAGCTTCGCCGGCGGCAACCCGGTGGCCAACTACGAGAAGATCGCCCAGAAGCTGCGCAAGGGTCCCCTGACCGTGGTCGACGAGGAGTCCGGCGAGCAGTTCGTCGTCACCTACGCCGACTTCGTGGGAACCTCGCTGGGCATCCTCTACTCCCAGTACTACACCGCGGAGGACCTGACGTGGTTCGCCAGCTACGTGGGTCAGCTGACCGGGGTCACGCCGGCCACCGCGCCCCGTCAGCAGACGACCCAGGCGCTGATCACGCTGACCAAGAAGATCAAGGCCGAGCAGCAGCGGCGGCCGCTGCCGGGCAAGCGGCTCGGCTTCCCGTACGACAACAGCGTGGACGCCTTCCAGACCATCGCCTGCACGGACTCCCGGAACAGCAAGAACCTGGCCGACTTCGGGCGCCTGGCGAACGCGGCCGACAAGCGGGCCCCGTACTTCGGTCGGCTCTGGCTGTGGAACCTGGCCGGCTGCTCCAGCACGAAGTGGACGGTCAAGGACGAGGACGCCTACCGCGGCCCCTGGACGAAGAGGACCAGCACCCCGGTGCTGATCGTCGGCAACTACTGGGACCCGGCCACCAACTACGCGGGCGCGCTGTCGACGTCGAAGCGGCTGCCGAACAGCCGGCTGCTGTCGTCCAACTCGTGGGGCCACACCGCGTACGGCACCTCCGAGTGCGTCACCGACGCGGTGGACACCTACCTGCTGACCAAGAAGGTGCCGGCCCCGGGCAAGGTCTGCACCGGTGAGTACACGCCGTTCGCCGATCCGATCCAGGAGGACTCGACCAAGCGCTCCCGCGCCAAGGAGCAGAACAGCCCGGTCGCCGTCCCGCCGGCCAAGCCCGGCCTGCGCTGAGCGGACCCCGCTCGCCGGGCGAGCGGGGCAGCGAGCCACGAGAACCACACCCTGCGCGGGTCGGAGATCATCCGGCCCGCGCAGGGTCGTCTCCGGCGCCCTCGGGTCAGGGCACCTGGGAGGAGGACTCCTGGGTCCCCTCGACGTCCAGCGTCCGCTCCGCCGACTCCTGCAGGATCACCTCGGCCTGGTGCTGCGGGTCGTCGCTGCCGGCGGCGATCTCCTCGGGCAGCAGGTGCGCCCGCTCGTTCACGGTGTCCTGGTCGACGGGTTCCTGGTCGACGGGTTCCTGATCGCTGGTCTCGGGGTTGTCGCTCATCCGTGAACCGTACGCGGTGCCGTGCGCCGGGACCGGGTTCAGCAGCTGCAGGTCCAGGCGTACCAGCCGTCGGCGATCGGGGTGAAGCCGTTCGGCGGGAAACGGGTCGCCTCGTCCCCGGCAGGGAGCCCGTGGGGGGCGTACGCGAAACCCGCGTCGTCGCCCAGGGCGCCCCGCTCCTGCAGGAACATCAGGCCACCGGCGAACCCGTGGCAGGCGGAGATGGCGTAGGTGCCGATCTGTGGGGGGCAGGTCCCGGGGTAGGCCTGCCAGTGGTCGGCACCTGACCCCGGGAGCGGACCGGCCTCCTGCACGACCTGCTCGAAGGACGGCCGGCTGTGCTCGAACCGGGCTCGCAGCGCGACGTCCCCGCCCACCTCGATCGCGATCCCGCCGCCGACGGCCAGCACCAGGGCGGCGACCAGACCGGCCGGTCGCAGCCAACGGGCCGCCGGTGCCGGTTCCGCGCCCATGATCATCAGCAACCCACCGAGGACGAGCACGGACACGATCACCCCGGCGGCCAGGGGCCAGCCCGGGAAGCTCGCGGCCCACAGCAGCACCGCGACCACCGCCGCCCCGACGGCGACCAGACCCGCCGCGCGCAGGCACTCGCGCTCGGTCGAGGTCACGTCAGCCGCGCCTAGCCCTGCAGCAGGGACTGTGCGCCGTCGATCCACAGCTCGGTGCCGCTGATGTGGGAGGCGTGGTCGGAGGCCAGGAAGGCGATCAGGTCGCCGACCTGCTCGGCCGACCCGGGACGGCCCCCGGTCAGCGGGATCTCCCCGCGGGGGAACTCGACGGGGATCTGCACGTCCTCGTTCTCGGCCTTGGTGTTGTCGGAGATCTCGGTGCTGATCGCCCCCGGGCAGACCACGTTGACCCGGATCCCGGCCGGACCCAGCTCGACCGCCAGCATCTTGGTCAGCGCCACCTGCCCGGCCTTGCTGCTGGAGTAGGCGGACGCGCCGGAGTTGGAGAACATCCGGGTGCCGTTGACCGACGAGGTGACCACGACCGAGCCGCCGCGTTCCCGCAGGTGCGGGACGGCGTACTTGATGGTGGTGAAGGTGCCGACCAGGTTGATGTCCACGGTGGTGCGGAAGTCGTCCACGGTCAGGTCGTCGATCCCGGCCCAGGTGCCGTTGACCCCCGCGTTGGCCACGACGATGTCGAGGCGTCCCCAGGTCTGCACGGTGGTGTCGATGGCGGACCGCACGGAGTCCTCGTCGCTGACGTCGCACGGCACGGTGATCGCCGATCCGCCGTCGCGCGCGATCTGCTCGGCCACCTCGGTGAGCTCCTCGGGCGTGCGGCCGGCCAGCGCGACCCGGACCCCCTGCCGGGCCAGCACCTGCGCCGTCGCCTGCCCGATCCCGGACCCTCCCCCGCTGATGAACGCCACCTTGTCCTGCATCGTCATCTCCTTCGACGTCTGTGCTCGGTCCGGGTGTCCGGATCCGGACCCCCGCGTCTTGCTACCCGCCGCCGTCGGGTCGAATCAAGGGCTCCCCCGGCCGGGACGGGGCAGCGTCTCTGGTCAGCCGGTCTGCCGCGTCCGCTCGGTCGGGTCGACCGCCTCCGCCGCCAGCAGCTCGTCCAGCTCGGCGCGGACCCGGCACCGCCTGGAGCTCGTCGGCGGGCGACACCGACGCGACCGACGCAACCGGGTCCGGGACCGGGACCGCAGTCGGGCGGGTCGCCCCGGGCTCCACCGCTGACACGGGCCGGCCAGTGACGAGACGACCGGCCACCCGCAGGAACTCGTCGGCGGCGTGCGGGCCGAGCCGGTCACCCAGGCAGTGGCGCCGGTACGCCCGGCGCCGCTCCGCGAGGGGGTCGTCCCCGTGCAGGTGGTCGAGGGCCTCGTCCAGGGTGGAGAGGTCCTTCTCGATCACGTACGCGACCCGGGCCATCGGGAACTCGGCGCGGAAGGTCTCACCCGACGCCCGCATCGCGACCATGGCGAAAGGCTTGCCGGACGCGAGGTTGTCCGACGCGACCGACGACACGTCGGTCACCAACCCGTCGGCGGCGTTGAGGCAGTCGGCCACGTCCCAGGTCCGCTCGGCGTGCTCGCCCCAGACGTGCGCGCGGCCGGTCGCGCGCCGGTCGGCCCCGAGCCGCTGCTGGATCCGCCGGATCAGGGCGGCGTCGACCGGGTCGGCGTAGCTCAGCGGGTGCGGCCGGAAGATCACCGTCGTCCCCCGCTCGAGCAGGGCGGCGACGATCCGCTCACCCAGCGGCAGCGAGGAGTAGTCGGTGCTGGGTCGTCCGCCGCGCCAGGTCGGCGCGTAGAGGATGGTCCGCGGCGCGCCGGCGGGCAGCGGCTCGTCGCGCACCTCGATCCGCTCGATCTGGGGCCGCCCGACGACCAGCAGGCGGTCCGGCGGGATCGTGACCCCGTGGGCGGCGTAGCGCTCGACCCCCTGCTGACCGGAGACGAGCACCTTGTCGTAGGTCGCGTGCCGGGCGCTGAAGTTCGCCGCCTTGTCGGAGTCGCCGTGGTTGAGCCAGACGTGGGTGAGCCGGCGGAACTTCTGGAAGCTGAGGTTGGCCCGGCTCCCCTGCACGTAGAAGGCGGCCTTCATCGACGGCACCACCAGCGCGTCCAGGTTGCCCAGCGCGCTGGTGGTCCGCGGCACCACCACCGGCTCTCTGGTGAGGGCGGTGATGGTGGGCACCGTCGAGGGTTCGCGGGTGATCACCACGAACGGCTGGCCCAGCCGCTCCAGGTACGGCAGCCACATCCCCAGCTGGTAACGGGCACCGTGCTCGCCGCCGTAGTAGACCGCGAACGCCGGTCGGTGCTTCGCCAACGCGGTGGGCAGCCCGGCCAGCGACGCGCGGCTGATCACGTTCGCGTGCAGGGCGTGGCCGATCATGATCAGCACGCCGGCGACGCCCAGCAGGACGACGCCGAGGTAGAGCCAGGCCGGTGCCGCCAGCGCCGCGAGCACGCCGCCGGCGACCGTCAGGGCCACGGAGCCGAGGGGGAGGAGGTCCGGCCGGAAGGGCGGCGCCGGCACCGGTCGCACGCCGGGGAGGTTCACCGCCACCGGTTCGGTCCTGCTCAGCAGGACCTTGATCGTCGGCTCGGTCAGCACCGCCAGCAGAGCCAGCCCGCTGGCCGCCCAGACCCAGACCGCCTGCTCGGGACGACGGAGCAGGTAGGCGGCGGCGACGCCGAGCAGCAGCACCAGCCGCGAGCCGGCGTACGCGGTCAGCAGCGGAGTCAGTCGTGCGGCTTCCCGGCGCAGCAACCACGCGACCACCAGTGTCGCGACGGCAACCAGCACCGCACCGGCGACGCGCGCGGCGACGGGCTGCGTGGCGAACAACAGCACCACTCCCGCCACGGCCACGACGTTCGCGGCACAGGACACCAGCAGGTCGATGATCTTGGACTGGTTCGCGCCGACGGTGGCGGACCAGCCCCGGACGCTCAGGGCGCTGGGCGGCGGCTCCATGCCGAGACGGTAGCGGGCGAACTCCGCCACGCTCGGTTGCACGCGCCGCGCACGGGCCGATCGTGACCGAGCGGTCCCCGAACACGCGTGGATCGCCCCGGCGAGACGCCGCAGGACCCCGACCGGTCGACGACGGGTGTAGGGCGGGCGGGGCTCGAACCCGCGACCCAGGGATTATGAGTCCCCTGCTCTGACCTGCTGAGCTACCGCCCCCGGTGCTGCGACCCCCGATGCTAGCGGTCCAGCGCCCGAGTGCCGGTCGCCGTGCGCCGCAGGGCTCGGCCCGGCCGGGCCGGGGTGCGGACACCGTCGGCCAGCACCGGCTCGCCGTCGACCAGCACCCAGTCGATGCCCGTGGCCTGCTGTCGAGGATGGGCGTACGTCGCGGTGTCCTGCACCCGGTCGGGGTCGAAGAGGACCAGGTCGGCGTGGTGGCCGACCCGGACCAGGCCCCGGTCGACCAGCCGCAGCCGCGCCGCCGCCCGGCCGGTCAGGTGGTGCACGCAGTCCGCCAGGTCGAGCACGCCGAGCTCGCGGACGTAGTGGGCCAGGTAGCGCGGGAACGTCCCCCAGGCTCGCGGATGCGGCTTCGCGCCGACCAGGATGGCGTCGGAGCCGCCCGTGTGCACCCGGTGCCGCATGATCGCGCGGACGTTCTCCTCGTGGCCCACGTGCTGCAGGATCGTGGTGGCCAGCCGGTCGGCCAGCACCAGGTCCGCGTACGCGTCGACCGGCGCGACCCCACGGAGGACCGCCAGCTGCGCGACCGTGCGTCCGACCACCTCGGACAGCCGCGGGTCCCCCACCCCGCTGATCTCGATGGTCGTCCAGTCCACCGGGCAGCCGTGGCAGCCCTCGCTCCCCGTAACCTCCAGCGCGTGGCCGATCCGGGCCCGGGCGTCCGGGTCGGCCAGCCGGGCGGTGATCGCGTCCGGACCGCCCGCCGTGGCCCAGCGCGGCAGCAGGGCCACCAGCGACGTGGATCCGGCCAGGTACGGGTAGGTGTCGAGGGTGATGTCCAGCCCGTCGTCCAGGGCGTTGTCGATCATGGTCAGCAGCTCGCCGGCGCGGCCCGCGTTGACGTCGAAGTTGAGGGTGGCGTGGGTCAGGTGCAGTCCGCAGCCGGACCGCCGGGCGACCATGATCATCTCCTCGTACGCGGCCAGCGCCCCCCGCCCGTACGACCGGTGGTGCGGCGCGAAGTAGCCACCCGCCGCCGCCACCACCCGGCAGAGCTCGACCAGCTCGTCGGTGTCGGCGTACATGCCCGGTGGGTAGGTCAGGCCGCTGCTCAGACCGACGGCGCCGTCCCGCAGCCCCTGGCGGACGACGGCGGCCATCTCCACCCGCTCGGCCGCCGTGGCGGGCCGGTCCTCCTGCCCCACCACCTGCAGCCGTACGGTGCCCTGCGGCACCAGGTAGGCGGCGTGGACGGCGATCCCCTGATCGAGAGCGTCCAGGTAGTCCGACACCCGCGGCCAGCCGAGGGCACGTTCCGGGTCACCGTTCCAGCCGGCCAGCTGGCGGCGCAGCTGCCCGGCGGTGACCTCGTCGGCCGGCGCGTAGGACAGCCCGTCCTGGCCGAGCACCTCGCAGGTGACGCCCTGGCTGACCTTGGCGAGATGATCATGGTCGACCAGTAGCGCGACGTCGGAGTGGGCGTGCAGGTCGATGAAGCCCGGCGCGAGCACCCGGCCGTCGGCCCTGATCACGCGGCGGGCCGGGGCGGCGTCCCCGACCGGGTCGATCGCCACGATCCGGTCCCCGGCGATCGTCACGTCGGCCGGCCGGCCCGGAGCGCCGGTCCCGTCGACCACCAGCGCGTCGGTGATCAGCAGGTCGTCGGTCACGTCGCTCCCGGACTCAGAAGTAGGTCCGGATCAGGTCGACCACCACCGGGTCGGCGGCGTCGGCGTCGTCGATCACCGGAATCAGCTGCCACTTGTCGAACGCCGTGCAGGGGTGAGACACCCCGAGCCGCAGCTCGTCGCCGATCCGCACCGGGGCCGGCAGGGCCGGGTCCCAGCGGAGGAAGCCGTGCTGGTCGTTCAGGGCGGTGATGCTCAGACCCGTCAGCCGCTGTGGTGCCTCCCCCGCGTCCCGCGGCCGGCGCAGCTGCACCTCCGGCAGCCCGAGGTCGTACGGCAGGTCCCGCTTGCCGCCGTCGACCAGCGCCAGTCCGGGCTCCGGTTGGCTGCTCACCCGCACCCAACCGTGCAGGGCGCTGACCAACCCGGGCCCGGGGGTGCGTGGGTGCTCGCCCAGCGGGCTGAGATGTCGGTAGTGACCGTCGTCGTGGGTGAGGTACGCCCCGGACCGGAGCACCACCCGGACGCCCTCGGCGGTCAGCGGTCCGAGCACCTCGGCCACGTCGTCGAAGTAGGCACTGCCGCCGGCGGTGACCACCGGCACCAGCCCGGTCGGGTACCAGCCCTCGGCGTCGATCCGCTCGTGCACCCGCCGCACACCGGTGAGGAAGCCGCGCACCGCGGTCAGGCTGGCCGGATCGCTGTCGGCCGCCAGGGCGGCCTCGTAGCCACCGACCCCGGCCAGCCGCAGGTGTGGCGCCTCGGCGACGGCTCGGGCCACGTCGACCGCCGCGGCCAGGTCGCGGGCGCCGGTGCGTCCGCCGGGACCACCGAGCTCGACCAGCACGTCGAGCGGCCGGTAGCCGTCGTCCGACGACGGCGCGTACGACGCCAGGGCCTCCTCCATCAGCGCCACGGTGGCCACGTCGTCGGCCCAGGTGATCACCTGCGCACGTGGGTCCGCGGCGAGCTGGTCGGCGATCCAGCGCAGCGACAGCGGCGAGATGATCGCGTTCGCGATGAGCACCCGCGACACCCCGAACGCCCGCGCCACCGCCAGCTGGGGCAGGTTGGCCAGCGTGATGGCCCAGGCCCCGGCGGCCAGCTGGTCCGCCCACAGCCGCGGTGCCATCGTGGTCTTGCCGTGCGGCGCCAGGTCGAGTCCTCGCTCGGCGCACCAGCGCGCCAGGGTGGCCACGTTCTGCCGGAGAGCCGGGGCCGCCAGGGTCAGCAGCGGCGTCGGGAACTCGCTCAGCGGCACCCGCTGAGCGACGACCTGCGCGGGAGTCCGCCCCCAGAGCTCCGGCGGGACACCCTTGTCGGCCCAGGTCAGCGGCTGGGCGTCCGACACCGCCAGGGCGGCGGCATCGAGGACGGCGGGATCGGGTTCGGGCATGGGCACCTCCGACCGGCAGACTACGCACACCACCGCGCCCCGCCCGCACGATCACCGGCCAGCACGATCACCGACCAGCACGGTCGCCGGCAGGCGCGCGGTCACCGACCAGCCGCCCGAGGAGCACCCGTGACCGTCAACCCGAAGATCGCCGTGTCCACCACCGACGCCCCCGCCCCGGCGCCGGTGTTCTCCCAGGGGGTGCGCCGGGGGCCGATCCTGCAGGTCTCCGGCCAGGGACCGGTCGACCCCGCCTCAGGCTCCTACCTGCACCCCGGCGACGTCGCCGCGCAGACCACCAGCACCCTGGCCAACGTCGAGGCGGTGCTGACCGCCGGCGGGGCGACGTTCGAGGACGTGATCATGCTCCGCGTCTACCTGACCACCCGCGACGACTTCGCGGCCATGAACGAGGCGTACGGGGCCTTTCTGACCGACCGGTGCCAGGTGCTGCCCGCCCGCACCACGGTGTTCGTCGGGCTGCCGCGGGAGGAGATGCTGGTCGAGATCGACGCCCTGGCCGTGCTGCCCGACTGAGCCGAGGGTCAGCGAGCGGCCAGGCTGTCGGCGAGCCGGTCCAGCCACTCGGCCACGCCGCTCGGCCCGTCCACCACCAGGTCCGCCAGCTCGGTGAGGGCGTCCTCCTCGTGCGAGGCCGAGCAGACCAGCAGCCCGGGCATCCCCTCGGTCCGGAACTGCTCGACCGCCCGGAAGGCGGGCAGGTCACCGAGGTCGTCGCCGGCGAAGATGATGCAGCTGACGCCGGTCTCGGCCACGATCGCGCGGAGCGCGTCGCCCTTGTCGATCCCGGGAGCGCGGATCTCCCACACGTTCTTGCCCGGCTCCAGCTTCAGGTCGTAGCGGTCCGCGAGCTCGGCCAGCGGCTCGGCCAGCTGGTCGAACGCCGTCGCCGGGTCCTCCAGCTCGCGGGTGTGCACGCCGATGGCGCGCCCCTTGTCCTCGATCCGGACGCCGTCCAGACCCAGGCCGGCGAGCAGGCCCGGCAGCTCCTCCTGCAGGTGGGTGATGCCCTCCGGGGTCGGCGGCAGGTCGAACCGGTCACCGGCGGCGTCCCAGCGCTCCACGCCGTACTGACCGAGGACCGTCATCGACTCCAGCCCCTGGGCCGCCCGGAAGCCGCCGAGGCGGACGGCGGTCCGGGCCGGACGACCGGTGATCACGACGATCGAGCCCAGCATCGACCCCAACCGGGAGAGGGCGGCGACCGCGGTCGGGTCGGCGTGGGCGTGCTCCGGGTCGTCGATGATCGGCGCCAGCGTGCCGTCGAAGTCCAGGGCGAGCATGGTCTGCTCGGGTCGATCCATCACCGTACGCATCGCGTCGATTCCCGCGTCCGAGACCGGGCCCGTGCCACTCATGGGAGGAGCCTCCCACGTACGGGGCCGGTCGGCCCAACCGAGGTTTCCGCCGCACCGACCGGCCCGGTCACGGGGCGCGGGCGCTATGGTCACAGGGATGCGGGACACGAGAACAGAGCGGTTCGGGGTGGGGCGACGATGAGCGCGACAGGACGACGATGAGCGCCGCCAGACGGGGGGCGAGCCGGCGCGCCTCCTTCGTGGTGGTGGCCAACCGGCTCCCGGTGGACCGGGTCGAGAACCCCGACGGCTCGCAGGAGTGGCGGACCTCCCCCGGTGGTCTGGTCACCGCCTTCGAGCCGGTGATGCGCACGCATCGCGGTGCGTGGGTCGGCTGGCCCGGCTCGCCGGACGACGACGTGGAGCCGTTCGTCCACAACGACCTGCAGCTCGAACCGGTGCACCTCAGCGCCGACGACGTCGAGCTCTACTACGAGGGCTTCTCCAACGGCACCCTGTGGCCGCTCTACCACGACGTGGTCGCCCCGCCGGCCTACCACCGGGACTGGTGGGACCGCTACGTGACCGTCAACGAGCGCTTCGCCGAGGCGGCGGCCCGGGTGGCCGACGACGGCGGTCAGGTCTGGATCCAGGACTACCAACTCCAGCTCGTGCCGCAGCTGCTGCGCCAGCTGCGCCCGGATCTCAAGATCGGGTTCTTCCTGCACATCCCCTTCCCGCCCACCGAGCTGTTCCAGCAGCTGCCCTGGCGCAGCCAGATCCTGCAGGGGCTGCTCGGGGCGGACCTGGTCGGCTTCCAGCTGCCCGGCGGCGCGCAGAACTTCGTCCGGCTGGTGCGGCAGCGGTTCTCGTACGAGACCCGGCGGGACCGCATCCGCACCCCCGACGGTCGGACCGTGGTGGCCCGGGCCTACCCGATCGCCATCGACTCCTCGAGCATGCACGACCTGGCGATGTCGGAGGAGACGGCCGCCCGGGCGCAGGAGATCCGCGAGGACCTCGGGAACCCGACGACGATCTTCCTCGGCGTGGACCGGCTGGACTACACCAAGGGGCTGCCGGAGCGGATCCGCGCCTTCGGCGAGCTGGTCGCCGACGGTGCCGTCGACCCCGCCGACGCCGTCTTCCTCCAGGTGGCGACGCCGTCCCGGGAGCGGGTCGAGCAGTACCGGATCCTGCGGGACGACATCGACCGGTTGGTCGGCCGGATCAACGGCGACACCGGGCTGCTCGGTCGGCCGCCGATCATCTACCTGCACAACTCCTACCCCCGCGAGGAGATGGCCGCCATGTACCGGGCGGCCGACGTCATGGTCGTCACCCCGCTGCGTGACGGGATGAACCTGGTGGCCAAGGAGTACGTGGCCTGCCGGGACGGCGACAACGGGGCGTTGGTGCTGAGCGAGTTCACCGGGGCGGCGAAGGAGCTGCGGCAGGCCTACCTGGTCAACCCGCACGACATCGACGGGCTGAAGTCGACGATGCTCGCGGCGGCCGGCGACTCCAGCCGCAACAAGGCCCGCCGGATGCGCATCATGCGCCGGCACGTGTTCGACCACGACATCGACCACTGGGCGGGTCAGTTCCTGGACGACCTGGGCAAGCTGGGTCCCGGCAGCGACTACTGAGCAGATGGCCGACAGACCACACGCCGACAGGAACCGACCCGTACGACGGTGGTGGAGCCGGTCCCGGGGCGTCCCCCCGGAGGCCCACGCCGGCTGGAAGAAGAGCCTGACCGAGGAGCCGGGGCGTCCGGCGCGCATCCTGGCCTGGGCACCGACGGCCGACGGCGGTCTGGTGCTGCTCAGCCCGGCGGTGGTCTCGGTGTGGCGCGAGGACGACTGGCGGCACCACGGGTGGCACGAGATCGAGCGGGGCGGCTGGAACGCCGAGACCGCCCAGCTGCGCTGGCAGACCTACGACGGCGTCCGCGGCGCGGTGGCGCTGCCCGACCCCGCCCGGGTGCCCGAGGTCTTCCGGGAGCGGGTGGACGCCAGCGTGGTCTTCGAGCGGTTCGTGCCGCTCGGCGGGACCGGCGACCGTGGCGTGGTCGTCAGCGGACGACGCGATCTGGCCGCCGGGGCGACCGATCTCACCTGGCACACCACGCTCACGCGGGGCATCACCTGGCGAACTCCCGGGGTCCGGGAGCTGGCCGACACGGCGCTGGCCGCGCTGCGGCACGAGTACGACGAACGCTGATCGGGCTGCTAAAGTACGTAGCCGCGTCACACGCGATCCCCTGTAGCTCAGTTGGCAGAGCGCTTGACTGTTAATCAGGATGTCGTTGGTTCGAGTCCAACCGGGGGAGCTTTCAGCGGGCGTTCGGCGGTCAGCCCGCCAGCCTCTCCCGCTCCCCCTGGGGGCACACCTCCCGGAGCCGCTCCAGCGCTCGTCGCTCGGCCCGGCGCACCCGGTTCCCTGTCACGCCGAGCTGACGGGCGACCTCGGCGTAGGTCAGGGGATCGCCGCCGAACCCGAGGCGCAGCTCGAGCACCCGCCGCTCGAACCCCTCCACCAGCCCGATCAGGTCGACCGGGGCCACCCGCTCCCCGAGCACCTCCTCCAGCCCCGGGTCGTCGGCCGCGATGTCGTCGACCTCGTCCAGGCCCTGCGGTCGCTCGTGGGTGAGCAGTCGGCTGGTCCAGTCCGTCGACCGCCCCAGCGCGGTCGCCACCTCACCCGCTGTCGGCAGCCGGCCGAGCTCCTGGGCGAGCACCGCCTCGATGCCGCGGGCGTGCCGCAGCTGCGTGGCCCGGCTGGTCGGCAGGTTCAGCGAGCCCAGCAGCCGGGCGCTGGCGGCACCGGTGAACGCTCGGATCCAGAGCAGACCGTAGGTGGCGAAGCGGCTCCCGCGCCGGCAGTCGTAGCGGTCCACGGCGGTCATCAGCCCCAGGCAGCCCTCCTGGAACAGGTCGGCGTCGGGCAGCCCGACGCGCTGCCCGGCCTGGTGGGCCACCATCGAGACCAACCGCAGGTTCGCCTCGACATAGCGCCGCCGGGCCCGCGCACCGGCCGCGACCAGCCAGCCGAGCTCCTCGACGGTGGCACCGTGGGGTCGCTCGCCCCGGTCCAGCGCCGCGGCGGCCAGGATCCCGGCCTCGATCTGCAGGGCCAGCGCGACCTCCTCGTCGGCGGTCAGCAGCGGTTCGGCCTGGGGTACGGAGGTGTCCATGCCTCACTGTCGGCGGCCGACCGGTGAGGCGGCAACCGTCCGGTCCGAGTTGTCCACAGGGACCGGGAAGATCGTCGCGCCGGGCTGCGGCCCGGGTCGGGCGCCGCCGTCCCGGGCCGGCGTCAGACCGCGCCGCGGAGGCTCTCGGCGTGCAGCTCGCTGCGGTGGGCCTCCAGCACGACGAGCTCGGAGAACATCTGGTTGTACGCCGTCGGGTTGTCCACCGGGTTGGTGCGCTGGAGCTTGGACTTCAGCTCGGCGACCTGCCGCATCACGGTCAGCAGCCGCAGCTTGGCCGCGTTGGCCTGGACGTAGTGCGCGGTGGCGGGGCCGTGCAGGGACAGTGGCTCCACGGCCAGGGCGGCCACCAGGGAGGCCAGCAGCGGATGGGGCACCGCCGTGGCGACCTGGTGGACCCAGACCGCACCGGCAGCGGGGGCGTCGCGGTGCTCGGCGCGCGCGTTCTGGATCGAGCGGAAGACGGCCGCGTACGCGCGGTGGGTGAAGTCGGCGGCGTCCAGCTCCAGCCAGTCCGGCTCGAACAGCACCGGCGCCTGGAGCAGCAGCTTCATCGTCTCGCGCTCGGTCACCAGCAGCCGGTCGTCGGGCTCGGGCAGCCAGCGACGCTCGGCGGCGACGCTCGTCGGCGTGCCGCTGCCAGCCGGTTCGGCCGTGCCGGAGCGGCTCTCGGAGCCACGGGCGTCGGCACGGGTGTCGCCGGGCCGACCGTTGTCGGGCCGACTGCTCTCGGCGCGCTGCTCGGCGCGCTCGTGCCGCGCCGCCGACCGCATCACCTCGCGCCGCACCTCCTCCACGTCCATCCCCAGCATCCCGGCGAGCTCACGGACGTAGCCGCCCACCAGACCGCTGTCCCGGATGCTGCTGACCAGGGGCGCCGCCTCCCGGAGGGCCGACAGCCGGCCGTCGGCCCGGTCGAGGTCGTGCTGGGTCAAGATGTTGGCCATCACGAACCGGTAGAGCGGCACCCGGCGCGCCACCAGCTCGCGGACGGCCGCGTCGCCGTGCTGCAGGCGCAGGTCGCAGGGATCCAACCCGGAGGGCTCGACGGCGACGTAGGTCTGGGCGATGAAGTTGGCGTCGCCACCGAAGACCTTGAGGGCGGCGGCCTGTCCGGCCGCGTCGCCGTCGAAGGTGAAGATGACCTCGCCACGGAACGCGTCGTGGTTGCCCATCAGCCGGCGCAGCAGCCGGGCGTGGTCGTCGCCGAAGGCGGTGCCGCAGGAGGCGACCGCCGTGTCGACCCCGGCGACGTGCGCCGCCATCACGTCGGTGTAGCCCTCCACCACCACTGCCTGCGACTTCTTGCCGATCTGCTGGCGGGCCAGATCCAGCCCGTACAGGACGTGGGACTTCTTGTAGAGCGGGGTCTCGGGGGTGTTCAGGTACTTCGCCGGCATCCGGTCGTCGTCGCGCAGGCGCCGGGCACCGAAGCCGAGCACCTGGCGGCCGGAGTCCCGGATCGGCCAGAGCAGGCGGCCCTGGAAGTAGTCCCAGCCCGCCTCGCGGATGAGACCGCCGGTGACCAGCTCGGCGTCGCGGAAGCCCCGCCCGTTGAGGTGCCGACGCAGCGCCCGACCGTCCTGGGGCGCGTACCCGACACCGAAGTGCTCCGCGGTGGCCCGGTCGAAGCCGCGCTCGCCGAGGAACTGCCGGCCGATGGCGGCCTCGGGGCTGGACAGCTGCTCGGCGTAGAACTCGGCCGCCGCCTGGTGGGCCTCCATCAGCCGCAGCCGCAGTCCGCGCTCGGGCTGGGAGGCGCCGCCGTCGGTGTAGCGGAGCTGGATCCCGACGCGGTCGGCCAGCCGCTCGACGGTCTCGGTGAACGACAGGTTGTCGATCTTCTGCACGAAGGAGATGACGTCGCCGCCCTCGCCGCACCCGAAGCAGTAGAAGAAGCCACGCGACGGGTTGACCTGGAAGCTGGGCGTCTTCTCGTCGTGGAAGGGGCACAGACCCTTCATCGTGCCGCTGCCGGCGTTGCGCAGGGCGACGTAGGAACCCACGACCTCGTCGATCCGGGCCCGCTCCCGGACGGTCGCGATGTCCTCGTCGTTGATCCGTCCCGGCACGGGTGCAGTCTAGGTGGGCGGGGCGGCCCTCAGTCGCGGTCCGTGCCCCGGCGGAGGGGCAGCCGCACCTGGAAGCGGGTGTTCCCCGGCTCCGAGACCACGCGCAGGTCGCCGCCGTGCCGCTGGGTGATGACGCGGTAGCAGATGTCCAGCCCCAACCCCGTGCCCTCGCCCACCGGCTTGGTGGTGAAGAACGGCTCGAAGATCCGGTCCCGCAGCTCGGCCGGGATCCCGCTGCCGGTGTCGCCGATCTCGACCAGCACGCAGTCGTCCTCGCGGGCGGTGCGGATCCGCAGGATGCCGCCGTCCGGCATGGCCTGCAGGGCGTTGTCGATCAGGTTGGTCCACACCTGGTTGAGCTCGGCCGGGTGCCCGGGCACGGTCGGCAGGTCTGGCGCCAGGTCCTTCTCCACCGTGATCGGCGCGGTCTTCAGCTTGTGTCCCAGCATGATCAGGGTGCTGATCAGACCCTCCTTCACCACCACGTCCTGGAGGCCGGCCCGGTCGACCTGGGAGTACTGCTTGGCCGCCCCGACCAGGGTGGAGATGCGCTGGGTCGAGTCCTCGATCTCGTTCATCAGCTGCTCGGTCTCCAGCGCGTACGCCACCCAGTGCAGGCCGTCGGAGAGGAGCTCGTCGGGCACCTTGGCGGCGACCTCGTCCAGCCAGTCCGGGTCCACACCCGCCGCCACCAGGGCCGGGGCCAGATCCCAGCTGTTGGCCACGCCGTGGTCGTCCAGCCAGTCGCCGATGGTGTCCTCGAGGTCGCTGACCTCCATCGTGGACATCTCCTGCACCTTGGCCATCCGCTCCACCGCCGCGTCCTGCACCTCGACCAGGATCTGCAGCGCCGCGGCGTCGACCCGACCGGAGGCGAGGTGGGCGAGCTTGCCGCGCATCCGGCTCACCCGCTCCCGCAGCGACGCGGTGGCCCGCACCGCCGCCGCGGCCGGGTTGTTCAGCTCGTGGGTCAGCCCGGCGGACAGGCGCCCGAGCGACAGCAGCCGCTCCCGCTGACCGACGGCGGCCTGACTGGACCGCATGCCGATGGTCAGCCCCTCGAGCAGGTGCATGGCCATCGGGAACCACTCGCGGATCCGTTCGCCGATGTCGGCGGCGTCGATCACCCAGAACCGGCAGTCGGTGATCGCCACCAGGCTGCTCGAGTAGGCCGAGTCCTCGCCGACCATGAACGACTGGGTGGCGCCGGCGTAGACGCCCAGCTGGCTGGTCCGGGAGATCTCCACGTCGGTGCTCTCGACCCGCCGGTGCATGGAGATGGTGCCGTCCAGCAGCACGAAGAAGCAGGTCGCGCGCTCCCCCTCGCGGTAGACGAAGTTCCCGCGGGACCGCCGCTCGGTCCTTCCGCGTCGGCTCAGCCAGTCGAGCTGGTCGGCGTCCAGCGACTCGAACAGGAAGAGCCTGCGGAGCTCCTCCGGGGCCAGCCCGGCCCCGGCGTCGGTCCCTGCACTGGTGTCGGTCATGGCCTTCCCTTCCTCGTCCTGCTCACCCGCGATCCTGCTCACCTGCGATCCTGCCCACCTGCGATCCTGCCCACCCGCCATCCTGCTCAGCCGTCAGGACCTCTCGCCTCGTCAACGCCTCCCGACCGGTGCGTCTTCCGCCACGCCCGGGAGCTCCCTGGCTCACTCCGCCAGGTAGCGGTGCACCAGGGTGACCGCGAGCGCACCCTCACCCACGGCCGAGGCCACCCGCTTCACCGACTGCGACCGCACGTCGCCGGCCACGAACACCCCCGGGATGCTGGACTCCAGCAGGTACGGCTCGCGGTCCAGGTCCCAGCCGGCGGGCCGCTGTCCGTCGACCACCAGGTCCGGCCCCGTCCGCACGAAGCCGGCCTCGTCGGTCTCCAGCACGTCGGGCAGCCAGCCGGTCAGCGGAGCCGCCCCGATGAAGACGAACAGGTGACCCGCGTCGACCTGCTGACGAGTTCCCTGGTCCAGGTCGACGAGCGTGACGCACTCCAGGTGATCGGTCCCGGAGCACCGCTCCACCTGGGTCCGGGTCCGCACGTCGATGGTGTCGATGGCGGCGATCTGCTCGATCAGGTAGCTCGACATCGAGCGCTCCAGAGACTCCCCGCGCACGGCCAGGGTGACCCGGGCGGCGTGGGCGGAGAAGAACACGGCAGCCTGACCGGCGGAGTTCGCGCCACCGACGATGATCACGTGGTCGCCGGCGCAGGCGGTCGCCTGGGTCGAGGCGGACCCGTAGTAGACGCCACGACCGACCAGCTCGTCCACCCCGTCGGCGGCGAGCTGCCGGTAGGAGACGCCCGTGGCCAGCAGCACCGCCCGGGTCAGCACGCTCGAGCCGTCGTCGAACACGACCCGCCGGGCGGGCCCCTGCACCTCGAGCCCGACCGCCGTCCGGGCGGTGATCAGCTCGGCACCCAACCGGACCGCCTGGCGACGGGCCCGCTCGGTGAGCTGGCCGCCGGAGACGCCGTCGGGGAAGCCCAGGTAGTTCTCGATCCGCGAGCTCTGACCGGCCTGCCCACCGGCGGCGGCACGCTCGATGATGACGGTGTTGAGTCCTTCGGACGCGCCGTAGACCGCCGCCCCCAGCCCGGCCGGACCTCCACCCACGATGACGAGGTCGTAGAACTCCTCGGTCGGGGCGGTGGACAGGCCCACGGCGTCGGCCAGCTCGGCCAGCCCCGGCCGGATGAGCGTGTCGCCGGCGCTGGTGATCACCACCGGGATGTCGTCCGGGGTCGCACCGGCTGCGGCCATCAGCCGCTTGCCGTCGGGCTCGGCCACGTTGTACCACCGGTAGGACACCAGGTTGCGGGCCAGGAAGTCGCGCACCTCGTAGGACGGTGCGGACCACGGGTGGCCGAGGATCTTGAGCTTGCGCTCGGCCGTGTGCCCGTCCCGCTGCCAGGCGGCCAGCAGCTCGTCGATGACCGGGTAGAGCTTCTCCTCGGGTGGCTCCCACGGCTTGAGCAGGTAGTGGTCGACGTCCACGACGTTGATCGCGGCGATGGCCGCGTCGGTGTCGGCGTACGCGGTGAGCAGCGCCCGGCGTGCGAACGGCACCAGGTCCATCGCCGCCTCGAGGAAGTCGATGCCACTCATCTGGGGCATCCGGTAGTCGGCCAGGATCACCGCCACCTGCTCGCCACGGAGGACGACCTCGCGAATCGCGTCCAGCGCGGCCGGACCGGAGTCCGCCCGAAGGATGCGGTAGTCGTTCCCGTACCGACGCCGGAGATCCCGGGCGACGGCCCGGGACACCGAGGGGTCGTCGTCGACGGTCAGCAGCACCGGGCGGGCCGAGCGGTCCGGAGAGCCGGACTCGGGGGGTCCATTCGTCACAGGGACATCTTGCCCGTTGGCGGCAACCCCGATCGAGGTGTCCGCCGACGTCCGTCCGGTGGCCGGGAGCCCGCCGGTCCGGCGGGCTCTCGGCCGTCCACCACTAGTCGACAGCGGTCACCAGGTAGAGGACCGCGTGGTCGGGGTCGATGTTGGCCGGCATCAGACCCGACCGGGCGAGGGCCGCTCCCGACAGCTCCACCCCCTGCTCACCGTCGGGCACCAGCCGGGTGCGCTCCCCCGCGTTCAGCGCGGCGTACTCGTCGACGGAGGGCATCCGCAGCCCGAACCAGGCCGGCGGCCGTCCCCGGTGGGGCAGCAGGTCCGCGACCGGAGCCACCCGGTAGCGGCGCGTCGGGTCCAGGCCCCGCAACGGGATGCGACCGACGGAGACCGCCTCCGAGCGGTCGACCGCGACGACGGAGAAGATCGCCGAGCTCTGGTCGGGGGCCACCACACCGTGCACGTTGACGCTGCTGTCGGGGAAGTCCACCCGGACCAGGTCACCGGCCAGCAGCAACCCGCGGTGCTCCTTGTAGAACGAGATCCAGCCCCGGAGCTCGGCCAGCTCCGCCTCGCTGGCCCTGGCGAGATCCCACTCGATGCCCAGGTGACCGAAGACCGCGGTCGCCGCCCGGTAGTCCAGGTCGTGCGCCCGCCCCGTGGTGTGGGACTCGCCGGAGGCGATGTGGGCGCCCATCAGCTCCGGCGGGATGAGCTGGGTGGTCCAGCGGTGCATCTCCTGCCGCTCGTGCGGGTCGATGCAGTCCGACACCCAGACCCGCTCGGTCCGCTCCAGCACCCCGAGGTCCACCCGTGCCCCGCCGGACGAGCAGGACTCGATCTCCAGACCCGGGAACGCGGCCTTGATCTCGTCGACCAGCCGGTAGAACGCGAGCGTCTGCTCGTGCACGCCGGGTCGGCCGTCGAGCTGGGTCCCGGCGTCGACCAGGTCGCGGTTGTGGTCCCACTTGATGTAGTCG
Organism: Microlunatus aurantiacus; assembly: GCF_039536605.1. NCBI lineage: Bacteria > Bacillati > Actinomycetota > Actinomycetes > Propionibacteriales > Propionibacteriaceae > Microlunatus > Microlunatus aurantiacus. Next base: position 900,598 of record NZ_BAAAYX010000002.1, on the reverse strand, counting down.
ATCCGGTACTCGGTCAGGATCGCGAAGATCGCGTCCCGGATGTAGGCGTAGCACTCCGGGAGACCGAGGTTGATCACCTGCTGGAAACGCGACTCCACCGGCAGCCGGTCGCCGGTGGCCATCACCCACTCGGGGTGCGCGCGGGCGGTGTCGGAGTCCAGGTTGATCATCTCCGGCTCGAACCACAGCCCGAACTCCATGCCCAGGTCCTTGACCTTGTTCACGATCGGGTGCAGCCCGTTCGGCCAGACGTCCGGCGACACCGTCCAGTCACCCAGGCCCGAGTGGTCGTCGCGGCGGGAGCCGAACCAGCCGTCGTCGAGCACGTAGCGCTCGACACCGAGCTCAGCCGCCCGCTCCGCCAGGTCGACCAACCGGTCGAGGTCGTGGTCGAAGTACACGGCCTCCCACACGTTGATGGTCACCGGCCGGTCGGTGCTCGGGTGGTTCGGGCGGGCGCGCAGGAACCGGTGGAAGCGGCGGGCCACCTCGTCCAGACCGTCGCCGTACGCGCCGTAGAGCCAGGGCGAACCGTAGGACTCACCGGTGGCCAGCACGATCTCGCCGGGCAGCAGCAGCTCGCCGCCGCCCAGCACCTGCTCGCCGGTGGAGAGCCGCTCGGCGTAGTGGACGTGGTTGCCGCTCCAGGCCGTGTGCACCGCCCAGATCTCGCCGCTGCCGAAGGAGAACCCCGGGGTCCCCGCGTGCAGCACGGTGGCCGCGTCGGCGCCCGTGCGGCCCTTGCGGTTCTCCCGCAGGTGGATGCCGGTCTGCAGCGGGCTGCGCCGGGCCACGCGCTCCTTGCCCCACCGGCCGCACATGTCGAGCAGCTCGCGCGCCACCGGCGGCACCGGCAGCGCCGGGGTGAGGCCCTGGACCTCGTACGGCTCGGCGCCGGTGTTGGTGACCGTGGCCCGCACCCGCAGCAGCCCGCCGGCGGTCAGCTCGACCGTCAGGGTGACCGCGAGACCCGCCACCTCATCGGCGGCGTCGACCTCGAGCACGGTCGGGCCCTCGGTGGCGATCAGGGAGCCGTCGGTGTCGGCCGTCGCGCCGTCCACGCGCAGGCCGGTGGTGGAGAACTTGGGGGACCAGTCGCGGCCGCTGCGGGAGCCCGCCAGACCCGGCCGGCCCAGCCAGCCGGTCCAGTGCTCGGGCAGCAGCGCCAGGTGCACCGGGTCGTCGCTGATGTTGGCGGCCCCGGGGAACTCCGACGCCCGCGCGGTGGCGGCGGCGTCGGCGGTGGTGAGCTCGCCGAGATCAGCTCCCCAGTAGGAGAGTGAGGGGAGGTGTCCGTCGGTGAGGTCGACGAGCGCACCCACCCCCTCGGTGCGCAGCAGGACGTAGGCGTTGACGGGCACGGCGTTCCTTTCGAGTCCGAGGCAGGGGAAAGCGCTGAGCGCCCGGAGACATGGGTCTCCGAGCGCTCAGCGATGGTGCTGGAGCCGTCGGGGCTAGGTCTTGGACCCCGACAGCGCGATGCCCTCGACGATCTGCTTCTGGGCGATGATGAAGATGATTAGGAACGGCACCGCCGCCAACGAGGTCGCCGCCATCAGGCCACCCCAGTCGGAGGAGTAGGCACCCTTGAACTGCGCCACCCACAGCGGCAGCGTGAACAGCGTGTCGGTGTTGATGAAGATCAACGGTGCCAGGAAGTCGTTCCACCGGCCCAGGAAGATGAAGATCCCCAGGGCCACCATCGGGGTCTTGAGCAGGGGCAGGATCATCGTGAGGAAGATCTTGACCCTACCTGCACCGTCGATGGCTGCCGCCTCCTCCAGCTCCAACGGGATGCCGCGGACGTACTGCCGCAGCAGGAACACCCCGAAGGCGTTGAAGAGGGCGGGCGGCACGATCAGGGCCAGGTGGGTGTCGATCCAGCGGAGCTCTCCCAGGATCAGGTACTGCGGGATCACGATCAGCTGGAACGGCACCATCATGGTGGCCAGGAAGACGCCGAACAGCGCGTTGTTGCCCGGGAACCGCATCCGGGCGAACGCGTACGCCGCCATGGCGCAGGTGATCAGGGAGATCACCGTGACCAGTGTGGCGATGTAGAAGGAGTTGAAGAAGGACGTGTAGAAGCTGCCCGTCCCGAAGGCGGTCTGGTAGTTCTGGATGGTCCAGGCCATCGGGAACATCTTGGGCGGCTTGATGAAGATCTCGTCGAGGGGCTTGAACGACGAGAGGATCATCCACAGGAACGGCAGCGCCATCAGGATCGAGGCGATGGTCAGGAAGAGGTGCAGCAGGACGCGAGCGGGCCGGAGGGCACGCTTGTTCTGGACCTGCTCGACGTTCGGCTCGTGAACGGTCTCGTCGAGAGCCTGGACGGGGATGTTGTTCTGGAGAGTCATTCTGTGTAGTGCACCCATCTCTTCTGGGCGAGGAGCTGGAGACCAGTCACCGCCAACAGGATCAGGAACAGAACCATCGCCAGAGCGGCGCCGCGACCGAAGTCGAACTGACGGAAGGCGACCTGGACGATCTCGTACACGATGGTGCGTGCGTACGCCGGAGCCGTCGTCTCGTAGAAGAAGTAGATGTAGTCGAACACCTGGAACGAGCCGATGATGCCGGTGATCGAGAGGAACAGGATCGTCGGCGACAGCAGCGGGAGGGTGATCTTCCGCATCTTCTGGAACTCCGAGGCCCCGTCGATGTCGGCCGCCTCATAGAGCGCCCGCGGGACGTTCTCGATACCGGCCATGAACATGACGACCTGGTAGCCGATGCCCTGCCAGACGGTGACGAACACGATGGCCGGGATGGCCGTCTTCGGGTCCTGCAGCCAGTCCGGCAACGTGATGCCGAGGTTGGTCGAGAAGAACCCGTTGATGGGCGACAGTTCGGGGTTGAGCAGCCACAGCCAGATCGCCGACACCGCGATGGTCGACGTGACCTGCGGCGCGAAGAAGGCTGTCCGGTAGACGCTCTTCATCTTCGCGGCCTTCTGCATGAAGAAGGCGGCGAGGAAGCCCGAGACCAGCAGACCCGGCACCTGCAGCACGGTGAACCACAGGGTGTTGACCATCGAGGTGCGCATCTGCGGGTCGCTGAACACCCACGCGAAGTTCGCGAACCCGGCGAACGACCGGGTGCCGAAGCCGTCCCAGTTGGAGAACGCCAGCACCACGGCGAAGATCAGCGGGCCGATCATGAAGACGACGAGCCCGAGCAGCTGTGGCGCCAGGAACCCGTAGGCCAGCAGGGTGTCCTTCCGCCGTCTGGCCGAGAGCGCCCGCTTCTTGCCGCCGGGTGATGAGTCCACCACCGGCCGCGCATCGGTTGCGGTGGTCACCGCCTAGCCCCCTGCGTTGATGAAGGCGGCCATCTTGCTGGCGAAGGTCTTGGCGTCCGCGCCACCCTTGATCAGGCCGTCGAAGGTGGTCCCGAAGTTCGTCCCGACCTTGGAGCTGCGGGCGATGACCTCGGGCACGGCGTACGCCTTGGCCGCGACCTCGGTGAAGTACTTCGCGTTGGCCGGCAGGCCACCCTCGAGCACGATGTCGTCCAGGCCGGCCATCGACGGCACCGCGTTGCCGCCGCCGGAGAGGCGCTGCTTCTGGCCGTCGGCGTTGACGTAGCGGGACAGGAACTGCAGCGAGGCCTCCTTGTCCTTGGCCCCGGTCTGCACCCCCATGGCCGCGGTGTAGACCGCCACCGGCATGACCGTCTTGCCGTCCTCGGACGGCATCGGGGCGATGTCGTACTGCACGTTCTTGAGCTTGCGCAGGTTGGGCAGGATCCACCGGCCGTACTGCACGGAAGCCAGCTGGCCGCCGTAGAACAGGGCGTCGACACCCTGGCCCTTGGGCAACGTGCCGCCGAAGGTGATCGTCTCGTTCTTGAAGTGGTCGAACAACCAGCTGATGATCTCCATCGCCTTGGGGTCGGTGTCGAAGACCGCCTTGTCGTCGGCGATCGCCGTGCCACCGAAGGTGGTGATCAGGCTGAACAGGTCGAACCAGTTGCCTTCCACGACCATGCCGCGCTTGCCGGTCGCCTTGACCTTGGTCAGCATGTCGTCGAGCGCGTCCCGGTTCCACGTACCGCCGGTGAAGGCCGCCACCGGGTCCGGGGTGAAGCCGGCCTCTTCGAGCAGACCCTTGTTGAACCAGAACACCTTCGGGTTGCAGTCGACCGGGATGCCGTAGAGCTTGCCGTCCTCGCTCTTGCACCACTGGTAGAGGCCCTCGTAGACGTCGGCGATCTTGACCTCGGCCTTGTCGGTTCCCAGGAAGTCGTCCAGCGGCTCGAGCTTGCCGCTGGCGATCAGCGGAGCCATCGAGGTGTCGCCGATGTAGAAGGCGTCCGGGGCGGCGCCGCCGGCGAGCTGGGTCAGCAGCTTCGACTGGTAGTCGCCGACCACCTGCTGCCAGGTGACCGGGTTGCCGTACTTGGCGGTGTAGTCCTTGGAGAACTGCTTGAACCGCTCGCCCTCGCCGGGGTTGGCCCACGAAGCCCAGGTGATCGCACCCTTGGAGCCCTCGCCGCCACCACCGCTGCCGCCGGCCGGTCCGGCACCGCTACCGCTGCCACAACCGGCCAGCAGCGTTCCCGCACCGGCGACACCCAGTCCGGCCAGTGCGGTCGTACCCAGGAAACTCCGGCGCGACACAGCGCGTCCGAGTGCGTCCTTGACTTCAGTCATACATTCCTCCTCGAATGTCGCCCCTGGGCTCCCGAATAGCCAGAGGAGATCCTTAGCGTGCTCGATCCTGCCCGGCACGCAACCGGTTGTCAACGGTTGTCACCCACGAATGTGGGCATCATCTGATCTCTCGCAGCAGACCACGGGATCCGCTGGTACGCAAGAATGCGACCGAATAGTTATCTACGGGTCACGTAAGGTGCCGTCGAGTCGCGGACGATCAGGTCGACCCGCAGCTGCTCGGTCCCCTCGAGCGAAGCGGTCTCGTCTCGACGTGTGTCGCCGAGCACCTCCAGCAGGGCCAGGGCGGCGCGCTTGCCCTGGGCGTGAGCGTGCTGGTCGACGGTGGTGAGATCCCACAGGTGGGACATCGGGTGATCGTCGAACCCGGCCACGGAGATGTCCCGCGGGCACAGGACCCCGGCCCGGCGCAGGGACGCGATGAGCCCGAACGCGAGCTCGTCGGACTGGCAGAAAACGGCACCGGGCAAGGGATCCGCCGAGGCGAGCAGCTGCCGTCCCACCAGCTCGCCGTCACGGCTGTGGCAGTCGCCGGGACGCAGCCGGCGCACGGCATCGGCATCGTGACCCGCCTCGGCCAGTCCGTCCAGGAAGCCCGCGGCCCGGAGCTCCCAGATGCTCACATCCAGCTTCCCGAGCATCTGCCCCTCGACCATCGCGAAGGAGGTGTGGCCCAGTCCGGCGAGGTGCCGGGCCACCAGGCGGCCGCCCTCCCGGTGGTCGACGAACAGTCCCGGGGCGGTCGACAGCGGCCCGCCGTGGGCGGCCACCGGGACCAGCGCCTTGCCCTCCTGGGCGTCCGGGACGCTCGTCGTACCCGCGAACAGCAGGGCGTCGCGGGAGCGACCGGCGCCCAGCTGCCGGAAGAGCCGGGCGAACTGCTCGGAGCCGATCTGCAGGAAGTCGGAGTCGATGTCGAGGTTGATCAGCTCGATCCGGAAGCCGGCGGCACTGAGCACCTCGCTCGCCCCGGACGCCACCTCGCTGAAGTACCAGGAGCGGAGGCTGGGCAGGACGATCCCGACGGTGCGGGTCGAACCGGTCGCCAGTGCCGTGCCGAGCTCGGACGCCGAGTAGTCCAGCTCGTCGGCGGCGGCCAGGATGCGCCGCCTGGTCTGCTCGCCGACCCCGTCCATCCCCCGCAGGGCCCGGGAGACGGTGCCCTTGTTGACCCCGGCTCGGCGCGCGACGTCCACGATGGTGACGCGCCGCTTCTTCTCCTGGCTCGTCGCCACGAACCAGGTCGTTGCGTCGGAGGACACGCCAGGAGCATAGGACCCCGCGGCGCCACCCGCACCGTCGTTGCTCGTCGTCGGAGAGGACGTCTCCGGCTCAGCGCCAGCGATAGCGCACCTCAGGACGTCCGGCCCGGCCCTCGTGCGAGGCGCGTCGCTCCACCAGGGCGGAGTCGGCCAGGTACTCCAGGTAGCGACGGGCCGTGACCCGTGAGGTGCCGACCTGCTCGGCCGCCTCCCCCGCGCTCAGGGCCTCGGCCCCCTGCAGCACCCCGGTGATCCGGCCGAGCATCTCCACCGAGAGGCCCTTGGGCAGGTTCTGGGAGCTGAGGGCCGGACGCAGGGTGGCGATCATGGCGTCGATCTCGGTCTGGCCCAGCGCCGCCTGACGACTGTCCAGCTGGGCCCGGTACGCCAGGTACTGCTCGATCTTGGTCCGGAAGGAGCTGAAGGTGAAGGGCTTGATCACGTACGCCACCACGCCCTGCGCCACGGCCTGACGCACGACGTCGACGTCGCGGGCCGCGGTCACCGCGATCACGTCCGCCCCGTGCCCGGTGCCGCGGATGCGCCGGAGCAGGTCGAGTCCGTGGCTGTCGGGCAGGTTCATGTCCAGCACCACGAGGTCGATGTCGGGCTGGGCCGCCAGCAGCCGCAGCGCCTCACGACCGGACCGGGCGACGCCGACCACGGTCAGCCCGAGCCGCTGGAGGTAGACGGCGTTGGCCTCGGCCACCACCGCCTCGTCCTCGACCACCACGGCGGTCAGCCCCGAGGTCGCCGACGGCTCCGCCGATGTCGTCACGCGTGCTCCCCCCGCACGGGCGACATCCGTGTCGCCCGCGTCCCGCTCAGATCTTCCTCGCCGGGGATGTCGACGGTGAACTCGGCCCCACCCAGTCGCGAGGCACCGACCTCGATCCGCCCGCCGAGACGCCGGACGACCTCGGTCACCAGGGCCAGGCCGATCCCCCGGCCGATGCCGTCGGCGCCCGGTTTGGTCGACCACCCGCGGGTGAAGACCTGCTGGCGCCGCTCAGGGGCCAGACCCGGGCCGGAGTCGGCGACCCGCAGCCGCAGCCGGTGTCCCTCGAGGTCGCAGAACACCTCCACCCGACGGTCCCGCTCCACCTCGCCGGTGGCGTCCAGGGCGTTGTCGATCAGGTTGCCGACCAGGGTGACGAGGTCCTGGGGGTCGAAGTCGTGGTCCGCGACGCGGGAGCCGTCCACGACGGTCAGCTCGATGCCACGTTCCGCCGCCTGGGCGGTCTTGCCCAGCAGCGTCGCGGCCAGCACCGGGTCGTCGACCGCTGCCACCACCTCGTCGGTGAGACGCTGGGCCAGCGCCAGCTCCGCCGTCGCGAACTCGACAGCGGCCACGGTGCGACCCATCTCGATCAGCGACACCACCGTCTGCATCCGGTTGGCCGCCTCGTGGTTCAGGGCCCGCAGCGAGTCGGCCAGGCTCCGGGCGGAGTCGAGCTCGCCGGAGACCGACTGCAGGTCGGTGCGGTCGCGGAGCGTGATCACGGAGCCGACCACCCTGCCCTCCCAGGTGGCGACGGTCCGGTTCACCACCAGGATCTTGTCGTGCACCAGCTGGACCTCGTCCCGGATCTCCTCCGGGCTCCCGGTCCGCTCGACGAAGGACGTCGGCAGGTCGAGATCACCGAGGTCGGTGCCCACGACGTCGCCGGTCAGGGCCAGCAGCCGCCGCGCCTCGTCGTTGACCAGCTGCACCCGCCCCATCGGGTCCAGCAGCAGCATGCCCTCGCGGACGGCGTGCAGGACTGCGTCGTAGTACTCGAGCATGGCGATCAGCTGGGTCTCCGCCAGCCCCCGGGTCTGGCGCCGGAGCCGGCGGCTGATGGCGAAGGCGCCCGCGGCGCCGACAGCCAGCGCACCGACCCCGGCCAGCAGGATCGGCGGCAGGGTCGGCCAGATGGAGCGCTGGACGCTGGCTATGGTGATGCCCACCGAGACCAGGCCGACCAGGCGGTCGCCGTCGGTCACCGGGGCGACCGAGCGGACCGATCGGCCGAGGGTGCCGGTGTACTCCTCGGTGATGGTGCCTCCCGCGCGCGCGGCCTCGATGGTGCCGAGGTAGCGACCGCCGATCTGGCTGCGGTCCGGGTGGGTCCAGCGGACCCCGTCGGGGCTCATCATCACGATGAAGCTGGTGCCCGTGGCCCGCTGGACCTGGTCGGCGTACGGCTGCAGGCTCGCCGTCGGGTCGGAGGTGAGCGCGCCGGCCCGGACCGTCGGCGAGGAGGCGAGCGACTCGGCCACCCCGAGGGTGACGTCGCCGGCGGACCGGACCGCGTCCCGCCGGGCGTCCAGGACGGCCAGCCCGAGGCCACCGACCACCACAAGGGCGACCACGACCAGCTGCAGCAGCAGGATCTGCGCCGCGACGCTGCTGCTCCTCAGCCGGTCGAGGGGGGCCATGCCGGCATTGTCCACCAGCCCCGTCCGTGCGGGCCGGCTCTGGTCGACGTGAACTCAACGTACGCAACGAGGACGGGTCCCACGGCAGACCGCAGGATACGAGCACCCGGTGTTCCGGGCCCACTCGTCAGCGTCGATTCGAGGAGAGATCATGGCTGCCACCCTCACCCCGCCCAGCGGGGAAGCCCCGGCCAGCAAGAAGAAGGACCGGACCCACTGGCTCTACATCTCGGTCCTCATCGCCGTCGGGCTGGGGATCGCCGTCGGGCTGGTGTTCCCGGAGGTGGGCAAGGCCCTCAAGCCGCTCGGCACCGGCTTCGTCAACCTGATCAAGATGATGATCGCGCCGGTGATCTTCTGCACGATCGTGCTCGGCATCGGCTCGGTGCGCAAGGCCTCGCAGGTCGGCAAGGTCGGCAGCATCGCCCTGGTCTACTTCCTGACCATGTCGACCCTGGCCCTGGCCATCGGTCTGCTGGTCGGCAACATCATCCACCCGGGTGAGGGGCTGCGGATCACCCCCGAGGTCGCCGAGAAGGGTGCCGGCGCGGTCACCAGCGAGAAGCTGACCACCGCCGAGTTCCTGCTGCACATCATCCCCACCACCCTGTTCTCCGCCCTGACCACCGAGGTGGTGCTGCAGACGCTGCTGGTGGCGCTGCTGGTCGGCTTCGCGCTGCAGGCGATGGGCAAGAGCGGGGAGCCGGTCCTGAAGGGCATCGGGCACCTGCAGAAGCTCGTCTTCCGGATCCTGTCCATGATCATGTGGCTGGCCCCGGTCGGTGCCTTCGGGGCCATCGCGGCGGTCGTCGGCGCCACCGGGGTGGCTGCCCTGAAGGCCCTGGCGATCCTGATGTTCGGCTTCTACACCGCCTGCGCCCTGTTCGTGTTCGTCATCCTCGGCTCCCTGCTGTGGGTCGTGGCGCGGATCAACATCTTCTCGCTGTTCCGCTACCTGGGCCGCGAGTTCCTGCTGATCGTGGCGACCTCCTCCTCGGAGTCGGCCCTGCCGCGGTTGATCGCCAAGATGGAGCACATCGGGGTCTCCCGCTCCACCGTCGGTGTGGTCGTGCCGACCGGCTACTCGTTCAACCTCGACGGCACCGCGATCTACCTGACCATGGCCTCGCTGTTCATCGCCGCCGCGATGGGCGACCCGCTCACCGTCGGCGAGCAGATCTCGCTGCTGGTCTTCATGATGATCGCCTCCAAGGGCGCCGCCGGGGTCACCGGCGCCGGTCTGGCCACGCTGGCCGGAGGTCTCGCCTCGCACCGCCCCGAGCTGATCGACGGAGTCGGGCTCATCGTCGGCATCGACCGGTTCATGTCCGAGGCCCGCGCCGTCACGAACTTCGCCGGGAACGCCATCGCCACCCTGGTGATCGGCACCTGGACCCGGAGCGTGGACCACGACCAGGTGGCCCTGGTCCTCCGCGGCGGCGACCCGTTCAACGAGGAGACGATGGTCGACGACGGCCACGGCACCGAGGTCGAAGACCGCGAGCCGGAGCTGGCCACCGCCCAGCGCTGACCCCTCCCCCTCCCCTCTCCCGCTGCTCCCCCTCACCCACCCGCTGACGCCCCCTTTCACTCACTCACGCCCCCTGTGCAGGGGTAGCGCGAGAGAGCGAAAGGTGGCGTCAGCGGTTCCAG
>NZ_BAAAYX010000002.1:853333-890500 GCF_039536605.1 Microlunatus aurantiacus | reverse complement strand
GGTGAAAGGGGGCGTCAGCGGTTTTCTGGGGTCAGGGGGACACCGAGGTGCAGGAGCACGGCGAGGACCCGCCGGTTGTGGTCCTCGGTCTCGGCGATGCCGAGCTTGACGAGCACGCGTCGGATGTGGGCTTCGACGGTCCGTTCACTGAGCCAGAGCCGCTTGGCGATGCCGGCGTTGGTCAGTCCCTGAGCCATCGAGGCGAGGACGAGGTGCTCACGCTCGCTGAGCCCGCTGACGCCGGTCCCTCCGCCGGCTCGATGGAGCAGAGCCGCCACCACCTGCGGATCCAGAGCCGATCCGCCGTCGGCGACCCGAGCCAGCGAGGACAGGAAGTCGGGTACGTCCAGCACCCGGTCCTTGAGCAGGTAGCCGAACCCGCCCAGCCCCACCAGCCCCACGCTGTGGACGGTCTCGATGTGCTGGGACAGCAGCAGCACCCCGATCCCGGGGCGCAGGGACTTGAGGCGCGCCGCTGCGCGTGCCCCCTCGTCGGTGAAGGCCGGTGGCAGCCGGACATCGAGGACCACGACATCCGGCAGCTGCTCGAGGAAGACCCGGTCGAGGTCGGCGCAGCTGTCCGCGGACCAGACCACGTCGTGCCCGGCATCACGGAAGAGCCCGATCAGACCCTCGCGCAGCAGGGCCTGGTCCTCCACGAGCATCAGCCGCACGGCAGCTCCGCGGTCAGCCGGGTCCCGTACCGGTCGGAGTCGATGTGCAGACAGCCGCCGACCGCAGCCACGCGGTCGGCCAGACCGGCCAGTCCCGACCCGGGCCGGACGGCCGCGCCGCCGACGCCGTCGTCGGTCACCGACAAGAACAGGGAGCCGTGGTGCTGGGCTGCGCGGATCGTCGCCGTCGAGGCGTCGGCGTGCTTGATGACGTTGGTCAGACCCTCGCAGGCGACGAAGTAGGCGGCGGTCTCCACCGTGCGTCCGGCGCGCTCCGGGCCGGCATCCACCACGACCGGGATCGGGGAGCGCGACGCGAGCTCGCGCAGGGCCGGACCGATGCCGCCGTCGAGCTGCGGCGGGGGCAGCGCGCCGGTCAGGTTCCGCAGGTCCTGGACGGTCGCGGCGAGGTCGGCCACCGCGCCGTCGAGCAGGTCGGCGTCCGGCTCCCGTCCCGCGAGCCGGAGCCTGCTCTCCACCCGGCGCAGGCCGAGTCCGACCGTCACCAGACGCTGCTGCGCACCGTCGTGGAGATCACGTTGGATGCGCCGGCGTTCCTCGTCGGCGGACTCGGCGATCCGGGCCCGCGACCGGTCGAGCTCGTCGAGACGACGGGTCAGCTCCACCCCCAGGCGCGCCACCTGAACCGCCAGCCGGGCGTGCTCGACCAGCTGGCGTACGCGGCCGGCACGGGCCGGCTCGCCGTCGTCGGTGAACTGCACGACGGCTTCGGGGGCACCCTGTCGCTCGACCCGGACCACTCCGAGATCATCGTCCAGCTCGGCCGGGCGTCCGCGGACGTCGACCAGACCTCCGTGCGCCGGAACGTAGAGCAGCAACCGCAACCGGGGATCGCGCAGTGCCTCCGACAGCACCTGCTGCAGACGATCGGGCTGCTCGGTCCCGGAGCGCAGACCCTCGAGGAAGGCGTCGAGACGGAGCCGCGCCTCGAGCGCGTCGCGGTCGAACCACCGGTCCACCAGGCGGCGGGTCCGGCGCAGCAAGGGCCGGAAGGTCGCCGCAGCCACGAGCGTCGCGAGCGCCACCAGCCACGGCGACGACCACGGGCGTCCGGCGAGGGTGCCGAGCAGCACGGTGACGGCGGCGAAGACCGCGACGGTGAAGGCGGTCACGCTCGCGTACGCAAGTGAGCGCCCGATGATGCGGTCCACCTCGAAGAGCCGACAGCGCAGGACGGAGGCCCCCAGTGCCGCCGCGCAGCCCACGAGCACGACCGGGCAGATGGCCCGGACCACGGCCGACGAGTCCCACGACACGATCGCCACCGGCAGCAGCACCCCCAGGCTGCCACCGGCCATCGCGACCCACTTCAGCTGCTGGCGGACGACCGCGTCGCCGGATCGGAACCGCGCCACCAACGAGGTCAGGGCGCCGAGAGCGGCCGCCGAGAGCAGCACGCCACCGACCAGGACAGCCTGGGGGCCCGGAAGCCAGTCGACGGCGTACCGGTTGGGCACGCCCGTGACCACGTCCACCGACGCCGGGCTGACCCACCAGCCCCACAGGTAGAGACCGGTGCCGAGGATCCCCGCCCACAGGGGGATCCGCCATCGCGGCCCCGCCAGCTCCCCGGTCGGCGTGTAGAGGAGGACGAGCACCCACATCAGCGCTCCGGGACACCAGCTCGCGAGCCCGACCCAGAGCACGAGAGGAGCGCCGGTCCAGCCCTCGGCGACACCGCGGGTGGCCCAGCCGAGGGCGAGGTCGGCCATCACCGCACCCTGCAGGCCACCCAGGCACAGGATCCAGCCGACCGGATGGCGCGGCAGCTGGAGCACGATCAGGGTGCCGACGGCCGCCAGCGCGACGTTGTAGAGGGCGAACAGCGAGGTGTCGAGCGGGTGCGCGAAGCCCCGCGACAGCACCGCGGTCGCGATCTCGGCAGCGACGGTCAGCCCCAGACAGGCCAGGGCCGCCAACCCCGATCGGGTGAGTCGCACCCGCTCATCATCCCCCTCGGACGCGGTGCCGGCATCAGTGTCAGCACGGCATCCGAGGTGGTGCTGCCGCGGATGCGGGGTGGCCGTCCGGCTTCCTACTCTGACGAGCACCCCGTCCGGAAGGAACCCCGATGATCACCGAGACCGAAACCGCCGCTCGTCGTTCCGCAGCGCAGCCGCCCCGAGCGGCACCACGGCCGCTGCGGGCCCTCGTCCCGGGAGTGGCCGCCGTCCTGTTCGCGGGTGTCCAGCTGCAGGCGGGCGTCGCGACTGTTCTCTACCGTGAGGTCACGACGGTGCCGGCGGACCGGCTGAACTTCCCGTACGAGGGCGCCCTGTCGGTCGCCCTGTCGCTGAGCTGGGCGGTGGCCCAGGCGCTGTTCGTCCTCAGTCTGGTCGCTTTCGCCCGGAGCGAAGCGACCGGCCGGAGTCGACCGGGCCGGATCGGTGCGAAGGTGATGGTCGTCGGCGGCGTGGTGTTCGTCGGCGCCCAGTGCCTGAGCGCGTTCCTTCCCGGGGCTCGCAGCGAGGACCCGGCGGCGGGGGTGGCCATCGGCCTGTTCGCGCTGGGCAGCCTGACGAGCGCCGTCGGTTTCGTGCTCGCCGGCCTGGCCGTGATCCGCGCTCGGCGCTGGTCCTCGTGGCGCCGGTTCACGCCGCTGGCGGTCGGGGTGGCGATGCTCGCCCTGGTTCCGGTCCAGTTCACCTCGCTGCTCGCTCTGGGAGTCGCCCTCTACGGGGTGGCGGTCGTCGGCTTCGGAGCGGCGCTGCTCGCCGAACCGCTCGACCCCCCGGCGTGACCGCCGACACCGTACGACCACCGGCGGCGGCGTCGGTCCCGCCGGCCGGCCGGCGTCGGCACGCCTCGGTCGTGCTGACCGGGGCGCTGATCGGCCTGACCTGGAGCGCCGCCCTGCGAGGCTGGATGGTGCAGCTGGCCGGTGCGGAGTCCACCATCACCTGGCTGACCATCGTCTTCGTCCTCCTCCCCGGCGCCGCGGTGGGTGCTCTGCTCGCGCAGGCGACCGAGGCCCACGCCCGAGGACGTACGCCACGCCGGGTGCTGGTGTGGGCTCCGGTGCTCCTGGCCGCCGTGCTGCTGCACCCGCCGATGCTGCTGCTGCTCCTGCGGGAGGGGTACGGCAGCGGATCTCTGCTGGTCGTGGTCACAGCCCTCAGCGCGGGCTACGCACTGACACACCGTCGACGCTCGCTGCCCACGGTGCTGTGTGGACTCGTCGCCGCCGGCGGGCTGGTCGCCGTCACCGGGATGGCCACGTTGGCCGCTCCTCTCGGCACCGCCCGCGGCGTCTGGGTGGGCGCGCTCGGGTTGACGCTCCTGATGGTGCTCTGCCTGGCGGCCGCGCTGCAGCACGCTCGCCCCCCGCTGGTCGGCCGCGGCGCCCACATCGGGATCGGGGCGGTGTGCGGGTTGGCCTGGGCGGGAGCCCTGCGGGCCTTCATGGCCGCCGTCGTCGGGCCGGACTCGCAGGTGACCTGGGTCAACACCATCGTCTGGATCCTGCTCGTGGGGACCGTCGTCGGCGGGGTGCTGGGCTACGCGGAGTGGCGACGCTCGACCGGGCGCCCGCGACCCGTGCTGGCCACGGCGCCGTTGCTGTTCGCCGGCGTGCTGCTGCCCGGCCTGCTGCATCCCACCGCGATGTTCGCCGACGGCATCGGCGGCGGCGCCATCGGCGTGCCCGTGCTCGGACTGGCAGGGGCGTACGGACTGGCGGGGCGGCGGACGTGGGCCAGGGTGGTGTGCGCCGCGGTCTTCCTGACCGGCCTGACCCTGTGGGTGGTCGTCGCCGATGACGTCGGCGGACCCGGCTTCGCCCTCGACACCGTCCGCGGGGTCTGGGCGACGGTGCTCTACCTCGGCCTGCTGCTGACCCTGGCCCTGGCGACCGCGATCCCCCTGCGAGCCGTGCCGCCGACCAGCGAGTCCCTCAGAGACCGAGTCGACCGGATCTGACTCCCCGGCGACCTCCGGCCACCCGACCCGCCCACCCAGCAACCAGATCTGACTCCCCGGCAACATCCGGCTACCCGAGCACCCCATCCGCCGACGCCAGCGGCTCAGGAACGCAGAACCACGCGAGACCGAGCGTCAGCTCGACGGGGGCAGGCGCGCGGGATCCCAGCCGAGCTCGCCCACGGCGCGGTCGAACGCGTACCGGTCGGTCATCCCGGCGACGTACGCGACCGCGGCACGGACCGGGTCGCCCGAGGGGACCTCGAAGGCCGACGGCGACGGCATCGACGCCGGGTGCTCGACGTAGAACTCGACCAGGGACCGCAGCACCTCGACCACGACGCGGGACTGGGCCAGTGAGGCGGGGCGGACGTAGATCCGCTCGTAGTTGAAGGCCCGCAGGGCACTCAACGCCGCGGCCTCGGCGGGCTCCATCCCCACCTCGCCGTAGCGGTCCACGGCCCGGATCACGCCACGGACGAAGGTCCGCAGCTGCTGCCGGCGGGTCCGTCCGCAGACGTCGGCCACCTCGGCCGGGATCTCGGACTCGGCGACGATGTCGGCGTGGACCGCATCCTCCAGGTCATGGGCGCAGTAGGCGATCCGGTCGGCCCAGCTGACGATCTCGCCCTCGATGGTGGCCGGCGCCGGCCGTGACCAGGAGTGGTTGCGGATCCCGTCCAGGGTCTCGGTGCACAGGTTCAGCGAGGCGAGGACCACGTCGGACCCCCATGGCCCGTGGTCGTACCCCTCGGGGATGAAGGCGTCGAACGCGTCCTCGCTGGCGTGTCCGCCAGGTCCGTGACCGCAGTCGTGACCCAGGGCGATCGCGTCCACCAGGGCCACGTTGGCCCCGATGCCGCGGGCGATCGAGGTGGCGACCTGCGCGACCTCCAGGGCGTGCGTCAGCCGGGTCCGCTGGTGATCACTGGGATAGACCACGACCTGGGTCTTGCCGGCCAACCGGCGGAACGCCGTGGAGTGCACGATCCGGTCCCGGTCCCGCTCGAAGCAGGTGCGCTCGGCGTCCGCTTCCTCTGCCCTGGCTCGGTTCCCGGCCCCGCGCGCCCGGGTGGCCCCGGGGCGCAACCGGACGGCTTCCCACTCCTCCCGCAGCTCACGGGCCACCACCGGTCCGGGGCCGGTCAGCGCGTGCGAGGTCGCGTGCGCCCGCACCAGACCCGCTTCCGCGTGACCGTGCATGGTGGCGGCCCACTGCTGGGCCCGGGCCGACACCCCCACCCGCTCCGCACCGGACTCCCCCGTCGTCGGGGCCTCAGCCACCCGAGACGCCGATCTCGGCGTCGGCCAGGTCCAGGTCCACCGCCGCCGGGTCGTCCAACCAGTGCTCCGGCAGGGCGACCCTGGCGCGGGCCGACCCCTGCCGACCGCGGGGCGAGCCCAGCTCGGCCACCGGGAACGGCACGTCGGGTTCCAGCCGACCGAGGGCGTCGTCCAGCTCCGCGAACGTGGAGACGAGCCCGAGCGCGCGCCGGATCTCCCCGCCGACCGGGTACCCCTTCAGGTACCAGGCCATGTGCTTGCGCATCTCGGCCAGCCCGTGGGGCTCGTCGCTGTAGCCGACCACCAGCTGGGCGTGCCGCCTGATCATGCTCGCCACCTCGCCCAGCGTCGGCAGGGTCCGCGACGAGACCCCGGCGAAGGCGTCCACCAGGTCGCGGAACAGCCACGGCCGCCCGAGGCAGCCGCGCCCGATCACGACACCGTCGACCCCGGTGTGCCGGACCATCGCCAGCGCGTCGCCGGCCTCCCAGATGTCCCCGTTGCCGAGCACCGGGATGCTCACGTGCTGCTTCAGCGCCGCGATGGCGTCCCAGTCGGCCTCGCCCGAGTACGCCTGCTGGACCGTGCGCCCGTGCAGCGCGATGGCGGCGCAGCCGGCCTGCTCGGCGATCCGACCGGCGTCCAGGTGCGTCCGGTGGTCGTCGTCGATGCCGATCCGGGTCTTCATGGTCACCGGCACGCCGTGCGGGCCGGCCGCACCGACCACCGCGGTCAAGATCAGCTCCAGCCACCGCCGCTTGTACGGCAGCGCACCGCCCCCGCCCTTGCGCGTCACCTTGGGCACCGGGCAACCGAAGTTGAGGTCGACGTGGTCGACGGCGAAGTCGGTGATCAGGATCTCGGTGGCCCTGGCCATGATCATCGGGTCGACCCCGTACAGCTGCACCGACCGGACCCGCTCACCCGGGTCGAACTGCAGCATGTCCAGGGTCTTGCGGTCCCGAGCCACGATCCCGCGGCTGGTGATCATCTCGCAGACGAACAGCCCGGCCTGCCCGCCGGCCGGCACCGCCCCCGCCTCCGCCTGCTCGCGACACAGCTGCCGGTACGCCGCGTTCGTCACCCCGGCCATCGGCGCCAGGACCACCGGCGTATCGACTCTCAGCCCACCCAGCCGCAACCCGACAGGAGCCGCCACCTCGTCGGAACCAGCCGCACCACCATCGACTCCTTCCGAGACCATCGAACGCGATCCCGCAGGGTCGGGGCTCCCAGTCGAGGTCACCGGAGACCCAACCGCGGACACGGAATGTTGATCTTGCCCGCCAGCCGACGCAACGGTCGGCACCGAGCGCTGGGTCTCCGGATGGGGTGAGGCGGCGTGGCGGGTCTGGCGGGAGCCGACCGAGCCTGCGAGGGAGGCGGATGGTAGCCGCCGACCCCCACCCGGAGACCCATCGCGATCCCAACCCCGATCCGGTACGGAAACCAAGATCAGCAGCCCACCAGACGTGTCGCCAGGTAGCCGGTGACCTGGTCCAGGCTGACCCGCTCCTGCGCCATCGTGTCGCGCTCGCGGATCGTCACGGCGTCGTCGTCCAACGTGTCGAAGTCGACAGTGATGCAGTACGGCGTGCCGATCTCGTCCTGGCGACGGTAGCGGCGGCCGATCGCCTGGGCGTCGTCGAAGTCGACGTTCCAGTTCCTGCGCAGCTCCTTGGCCAGGTCCCGCGCCTTGGGCGACAACGCCTCGTTGCGGGACAGCGGCAGCACGGCGGCCTTGACCGGCGCGAGCCGAGGGTCGAGCTTGAGCACGACCCGCTTGTCCACGCCGCCCTTGGTGTTGGGCGCCTCGTCCTCGGTGTACGCCTCGATCAGGAAGGTCATCAGCGACCGGGTGAGCCCGGCGGCCGGCTCGATCACGTACGGGGTGAAGCGGTCGTTGGCCGCCTGGTCGAAGAACGACAGGTCGGTGCCCGAGTGCTGACTGTGCGTCTTCAGGTCGAAGTCGGTGCGGTTGGCGATGCCTTCCAGCTCGCCCCATTCGCTGCCGGCGAACCCGAACCGGTACTCGATGTCCACGGTCCGCTTGGAGTAGTGCGACAGCTTCTCCGCCGGGTGCTCGAAGTGCCGGAGGTTGTCGCGGCTCACCCCGAGGTCGACGTACCAGCTCGTCCGCTCGTCGATCCAGTACTGGTGCCACTCCTCGTCGGTCCCGGGCACGACGAAGAACTCCATCTCCATCTGCTCGAACTCCCGGGTGCGGAAGATGAAGTTGCCCGGCGTGATCTCGTTGCGGAACGACTTGCCCACCTGGCCGATGCCGAACGGCGGCTTCTTGCGTGACGTCTGCACCACGTTGGCGAAGTTGACGAAG
This sequence comes from Microlunatus aurantiacus, assembly GCF_039536605.1. Taxonomy (NCBI): domain Bacteria; kingdom Bacillati; phylum Actinomycetota; class Actinomycetes; order Propionibacteriales; family Propionibacteriaceae; genus Microlunatus; species Microlunatus aurantiacus. The sequence continues at coordinate 882,265 of NZ_BAAAYX010000002.1, read as the reverse complement.
ATGCCCTGTGCGGTCTCCGGACGCAGGTAGTGCAGACCGGACTCGTCCTCGACCGGTCCGAGGTAGGTCTTCAGCATCATGTTGAAGTCCCGCGGCTCGGTCCACTGGCCGCGGGTGCCGCAGTTGGGGCACGGGACGGAGACGAGCTCGACGGTGTCGGGGTCGGCGACGCCGTGCTTCTCGGCGTAGCCCTCCTGCAGGTGGTCCGCCCGGAACCGCTTGTGGCAGTGCAGGCACTCCACCAGCGGGTCGGTGAACACACCCACGTGCCCCGAGGCCACCCAGACCTGGCGCGGCAGGATCACCGAGGAGTCCAGGCCCACCACGTCGTCGCGGCCCTGCACGACCGACTTCCACCACTGCCGCTTGATGTTCTCCTTGAGCTCCACGCCGAAGGGTCCGTAGTCCCAGGCCGATCGGGTGCCGCCGTAGATCTCGCCGGCGGGGAACACGAACCCCCGGCGCTTGCACAGGCTGATGACGTTGTCGAGACGGCTGGTCGGTGCCACGGAACTTCGCTCCCACGATGGTGTCGTCGACCTCCCCGGCTGGGAGGGCGCGACGGTCCAGCCTAGTCGTCCCGGTCCGATCACGCCGTGAGGTTCCGGTGCAGCACCCGGGTGCGGTGTCGGGAGCGGCGAAACCCGTGACGGCCTCAGTGCAGAGCCGGGTCCTCGTACGCCGACGGCTCGTCCAGCGCCTCCGACAGCAGCGGCACCACGACCGTCTTCGCCTCGTAGCCCTGCAGGGCCCGACGGTAGGACCCGACGTTCTCCCAACGGGTGACCAGCGCCCACAGGTCGGGCTCGTCGAGACTGCGTTCCAGGACGGCGTCGAGGAAGCCGGCGCGGGCGCGCAGCACCGCCAGCGCGGCGTCGACCCGGCCGGTGAACCCCGCCGGCTCGATGACCCGGAACCGGGTGATCACCATCACGGACGCCAGCGTACGGCCCGGCGCACGCCAGGTCCCGGCGAGCGCCCGAGCCGGCGAGAGCCGAGCGCAATCGCGCCTTCACGGCAGCGAAACACGGGTGTAACGGCAAGACCCTACGGTCAACTCACCCGAGCACCGTGACGGCGCACACCGGGAGCAGGGCGCAGACCGGAACCGAAGCAGCAGACCGGCACCATCGTCACCCGCCAGCCGAGAGCGAGGCTGAATGTTCGAGTACGTGGACCCCTTCATCGGCACCGGCGCGACCGAGCTGCCCCCACCGCAGGGCCTGGCCGCCACCTGGTGGTGGCCCAAACCCCAGGTCGGGAACACCCACCCCGGCGCCGTCTACCCGTTCGGGATGGTGTCGGCCTGCTCCTACTCCGGGGCCTACCCCACCGGCTACGGCCTGTACGAGCTCAACACCGAGGGTGTGCCGCCCCGGATGCACGAGGAGCAGATCGCCTCCGGCTTCAGCCACTTCCACCAGTCCGGCACCGGCGCCATCCGCAAGTACTACAACTACTTCCGGGTCACGCCGATGCTGGAGCCGCTGGACGCCCTGGGCACCAGCTGGGAGCTGACCGACGAGGTCGCCGAGCCGGGCTACTACGCGGCCACGCTGTCGTCCGGCATCCGCTGCGAGGTCACCGTCGGCCCGCGGAGCGCGGTGCACCGCTACACCTTCCCCGAGCACCCGGACGCGCGGATCGTCATCGACCTGTCCCTGGGTGGCCTGCTCATCCCGTACGGCGCGACCGTCCCCCTGCGCGCCCACCTCCAGACCGTGGAGCCCGGCGTGGCCCAGGCCGAGGTGGTCGTCGAGGGGGCACCGCTGGCGGTGCACCTGGAGTGCGACAGCCCGGGCTTCCGGCAGCTGCTCTGGTACGACCGTCGGCTGGTGCCCGGCGGCACCCGGCTCGACTTCGACCGGATCCGCCCGACCACGCTGCGACCGTTCGGGCTGATGTGGCGCGGACCGACCCGGGCCGGTCAGGTGGTCGAGCTGCGCTTCGGGTTCTCGCTCCGCGGGTTCGGCCAGGCCGAGGAGAACCTGCGCGCCGACTGCAGCACCGGCGCGTCCCGGTTCGACGCCCGCCGGGCCGACACCGCCGCCGAGTGGCGCAAGCACCTGGAGGCGGTCACCGTGGACACCCCGTCCGCCGATCGCCGGACGGTCTTCGCCACCGCGCTCTACCACTCCCTGATCAAGCCCTGCTTCGCGGCGAACGAGAGCCCGTTCTGGCCGATGGACGGACCGTTCGTCTTCGACCTGTGCACGATGTGGGACATCTACCGCACCCAGCTGCCGTTGATCACGGCGCTGTTCCCCGAGCGCGCGGTGGAGCTGGCCAACGCGCTGCTCAACGTGTGCGAGGAAGAGGGCAACCTCCCGATCGGGTACCGGATGGCCAAGGGCGCGGACCGCTTCTCCCGCCAGGGCAGTGCGCTGGCCCAGACCTTCCTGGCCGACCTCTGCCAGCTCGGCACCCCGGGCATCGACTGGGACTGGGCGCTCTGCCACATGGACACCGACCTGCGTCGCACGTACGGCGAGGAGTACCTGCTCCGGGGCATCACCCACCCGGTCACCCACACGCTGGACCTCTCCTTCGGCTACCAGTGCACCGCCGTGGTCGCCCGACATCTCGGCGACGTCCAGCTGGCCGAGCAGTTCGAGGCCCTGGCCACCCGCTGGGTGAACGCCTTCGACCCCGACACCGGTCTGCTGATCGACTCGACCTACTACGAGGGCGGCCGCTGGAACTACTCGTTCCGCATCCAGCACGACATGCAGGCGCGGATCGAGCTGGCGGGCGGGGACGAGCGGTTCCTGAACCTGCTCGACGAGTTCTTCGGTTACGGCGCGGACCCGGTCAAGCAGGTCGGCGAACGTCCCGGCGTCGAGGAGCTGGCCGCCGGCTACGCCCTCAACCGGTTCGAGGGTCTCAACAACGAGCCGGACATGGAGGTCCCCTGGGCCTACCACTACCTGGGCCGGCCGGACCGCACCGCCGAGGTGGTGCGCGCCGCGGTGAACAACCAGTTCGGCCTCGGCCGCGGCGGGCTGCCCGGCAACGACGACTCGGGCGGCTTGAGCTCGTGGTACGTCTGGGCCAGCCTCGGGTTGTTCCCGGTGGCCGGTCAGAGCCTGTACCTGATCAACGCCCCGTCGTTCGCCCATGCCCGGCTGGATCTCGGCGGCCAGGAGCTCTCCATCGACGCGCCCGGCTTCGTCGAACCGACACCCGACGGTCCACCCCAGTACGTCCAGTCCGTCAGGTTCAACGGCCGCCCCTTGGAGCAGTCCTGGCTGACGGCCCGGGAGCTGCACCGGGGTGGGCAGCTCGAGATCACCCTCGGCCCCCGGCCGAGCGGGTGGAGCCGGGCGCACCGGCCGCCCTCGGTGTCGGAACCGGGCTCGGCCGAGTCCGGCGACCCCCGACCCGATCTGTCCAGCACCCCCCTTCCCGCGGAGGTCATCGCATGATCAACAGCACCCGTCAGACCGAGTTCGCCTCCCTGCGCCGGCTCGTGATCGTCGTCCGCGCCGATCCGGTGATCTGTGGTCACTCCGGCGAGGCGCGCAACCTCGCCGAGGCCGCGCTCACCCGGGGCTTCACCGAGGTCCGCATCGTCACCTGGCCGATCGCCCGCCTGGTCGAGTCGGGACTGCCGCTGAAGCCGTTGGACGGCATCGCGCCCTACAGCGAGGGCATCGTCGTCGAGCGCCCCGAACCCGTCGGCGACTACAAGGTGCCGGACGGGCGCTACCTGTCCGGGCTGACCGGTCGCCTGGTCGAGCTGTTCACCGACGGGGTGCCGACGCTGGCCATGTCGCTCTACCTGAGCCCCCACACCATCGCCATTACCGACGCGCTGCGGGCGGCGGAGGCGACCGGCCTGCCGGTCAACGTGGTGACCATCGCGGAGGCGGTCGGCTCGGACGTGACCAACGTGGTCCGAACCTGTGTGGAGGAGAACCGGTTCGGCGCGGCCGCGCACGTCCTGTCGGCCTACCTGGGCTCCGACATCCCGGTGGCCGTGTCGGACTACACCCGCCGGCTGATCATCGAGTCGGCCGAGGCCATCGACGCCCGGCACGGCACCCACTTCGCCGCCCAGTGCACCGAGCGGGTAGCGATCTCCTACCCGGCCATCGACACCACGGAGTTCCTCGACCCGGACCCCGCCGACGTGGCGGCGCGGCTCGCGCAGCGCGGGCTGGCGGCCGGTGAGTACGTGCTGTTCCTGTCCCGGCTGGCCCACGCGAAGGGCGTCGACGACCTGATCGCCGGCTTCGCCGCCAGTCGGTCCTGCGACGACCTGCAGCTGGTCATCGCCGGGAACGGCCCGGAGGCCGGGCTCCTGCGTGACGTCGCCGCCGCCTCGCCGGCGGCGGACCGGATCGTGTTCCTCGACGACGTGGACGACGACGAGCGGTCGCCGCTGATGGCCGGCTGTGCCGCCTTCGCCCTGCCCAGCAAGCCCCGGCCGGAGTTCGTGGAGACCTTCGGCATCGCCCTGGTGGAGAAGATGCTGTCCGGCGGCGGTCCGGTGATCACCACCGACACCGGTGGGATCGGCGAGGCCGTCGGGGACACGGCGCTGATCGTGCCGGTCGACGATCCCGCCGCCATCGCGGCTGCCCTGGACCAGGCCCTGGGACTGTCCGAGGAGGCGCGGGAGGAGCTGGCTCACCGGGCCCGCAACCACGCGATGCAGTTCGACCGCGCCCTGGTGCTGGACCGCCTGCTGAGCCGGCTGGTGCAGCCCGAGGTGGCCGAGTTCAGCGCTGCGTGAGCGTCACCGCCGCCTGAGGGCTCACCGCCGAGTGAGGTGCTTCAGCCGAAGACCGTGGCGTTCTTCCGCAGCTGCACCGAGGCGAGCTCGGTCGTCCGGCTGAAGTCCTCGGCCTTCGGATCGGCGTCGACGGTGAGGAAGGCGTACGAGACGTAGGTCAGGACGTGGCCGGTGCGCAGCACGAGGTAGTGCCGGGCGTATGCGAGCTTCTTGTGCGCCTTCTCGTAGTAGATGCGCTCGGCCCATCTGCCGAGCACCTCGTCGGCGCCGGCCACCTCCGTCGGTCCCTCGGCGGACCGCACGACGTAGAGCTTGGAGGCGTCACGGTAGGTCGCGCAGGCCGTGGTGTCCTTCGCGTACGCGGCCCGCAGGGCGGCCCCCTCCGTGCCGCTCAGTGTGGACAGCTCGAACGAGGCGATGTTCTTGCCGTCGCCCTTGCCCTCGGTGAGGTTGGCCGACACCGCGGGGCGGGCGGGCAGCTTCCTGGTGGCGGACACGTGACCGGGGCAGAGCTCGCCCTTCTTCCCCCCGGCGGTGGACACGGACTTCGGCTGGACCCAGGGCTTGCCGAGGTCACGTGCGGTGACCAGGGCCTTCGTCAGGTCCGCGGTGTCCTGGGCCGTCGTGCGTGGCGAGGGCGAAGGGCTCGCTGGAGCCGAGGCTCGAGGCGCCGGCACCCCGGACACCGTCGGCGGCGACGAGGCGACGGGCGCCTCAGGCGACCCCGCCCCGCACGCCCCGAAGGTGGTGGCGAGCACCACCAGCAGACAACCGATCAGCGACTTCCGCATTCTGTCCCCCCGAACAGTCACGGCGGCACCGATGCTGGCCGGCGCCCCCGGAGGCTTCGAGTGTGACAGGCATCACGACCGCGCGCAGGGCTTCCACCGAGTTCGTCAGAACCGGCTGACCGCCATGGCGAGCACCAGTCCGAGCATGACTCCGCGCAGCACCTTGCCGCCGGTGGGCACCACCGGCCAGGACAGGTAGGCGATCCAGGCGAAGAAGAAGAAGACCAGTGCCAGCGCGGGCAGGGCGATGGGCAGCGGCGCGAAGAGACCCAGCGCCACGAGCACCAACGTCCCGAACGGGACCACCAGTCGGGGCATCGAGCTGAGCCGCACCAGCAGGGGACGGCTCGTGTCCTCGACCTGCTTGCGGTTGCCGGTGCTCGGCGGTGGTGGGACAGCCCCGGCCTTCGGGCTCCTCCCTGCGTGCGGACTCCGTCGGTCGTCCCGGTCGGGTTTCCTGCGCTGGTCGGCCACCCGCCCATCCTGCCAGGCTCCGGCGCGACGACCGGTCATCGGCGCCTGCGTGCCGATCGGCTGCGTCCGAGCGGTGCGGTCGAGCCGTGCGGTCGGGCGAGGGCGCCGCCGAGGCCGAGTTGAAAACCATTGCCATTTATATGAAAATGGTTCCCATGTTGAACATCCCGCGCGCGCTCGGCGCCGTCGCTGTCGGCTGCACCCTTCTCCTTGCGGCAGCCTGCGGCACCGTCGGGGAGCCGAGCTCGGCCCAGCCTGGTCAGCTGAAGGTCGTGACGGCGTTCTATCCCCTGCAGTTCGTCGCCGAGCGCGTGGCGGGTCAGCACGGCGCCGTGTCCAGCCTGACCCAGGCCGGTGCGGAACCCCACGACGTCGAGCTGACCCCTCGGCAGGTCGCCTCGGTCAGCGACGCGGACGCCGTCGTGTACATCAAGGGCTTCCAGCCGGCGGTCGACGAGGCGGTGGCGCAGAGCGGCAACGCGCACGTGCTCGACACCACCGGCGTGGTGCCGTTGCAGACCCAGGCGGAGGAGCACGCGCACGACCACGCCGACGACTCCCCCGGCGACGTGCACAGCGAGGACGCCGAGGAGGGTCACGAGCACGGTGGAATCGACCCGCACGTGTGGCTGAACCCGCAGAACATGGTCACGATCACCGAGGCGGTGGTCGACCAGCTGTCCGGGATCGATCCCGACCACGCCGCCGACTACCGGGCGAACGGCGCGGCCCTCCAGGGCGAGCTGAGGACGCTGGACACCTCGTACACGACCGGCCTGAAGACCTGTGACCGGCGCGAGTTCATCACCAGCCACGCCGCCTTCGGCTACCTGGCCGAGCAGTACGACCTCACCCAGATCGGGATCAGCGGGCTCACCCCGGACGCCGAGCCCTCGCCGGCGCGGATCGCGGCCGTGCAGCAGGAGGCCAGGGACCACGGCGTCACCACCATCTTCTACGAGACCCTGGTCTCCCCCGCCGTGGCGACCTCGATCGCCGGTGACCTCGGTCTGCGCACCGACGTCCTCGACCCGATCGAGGCGATCACCCCCGAGTCACGGGGGGACAACTACATTGCCGTCATGCAGAGCAACCTGGCCGCCCTGGAGAAGGCCAACGGATGCCGGTGACCCCACGTCCCGAGGCCGTGTCCGGGGAGCCGGTGCTGGAGGTCGAGGACCTGTCCGTGCTGCTCGGTCACCTGCCGGTGCTGCGCGGCATCACGATGGCGGTCGGCCGCGGCGAGGCCGTCGCCCTGCTCGGGGGCAACGGGTCGGGCAAGTCGACCCTGGTCCGCTCGATCCTCGGGCTGCTGCCGATCGCCCGGGGAGCGGTCTCGCTGTTCGGCGAGCCGCTCGGCCGCTTCCGCCACTGGTCCCGGGTCGGCTACGTCCCCCAGCGTTCGGCGGCCGCGGCCAGTGGGGCGACGGTGGCGGAGATCGTCTCCTCGGGGCGGCTGTCCCTGCGGCGTCCGTTCCTTCCTCGGACGAACCGGGACAAGGCCGCGGTCCGGGAGGCCCTCGACCTGGTCGGGATGGGCGGCCGGGCCCGGTCCGACGTCCGCGAGCTGTCCGGGGGCCAGCAGCAACGCGTCCTGATCGCCCGGGCGCTGGCCGGTGAACCGGAGCTGCTGGTGCTGGACGAGCCGACGGCCGGCGTCGACCTGGAGCACCAGCAGGTGCTGGCCGACGTGATCTCCGCTCGGGTCAGCGCGGGGCTGACCGTGGTCGTGGTGCTGCACGAGATCGGCCCGCTGACCCCGCTGATCGACCGCGGCGTGGTGCTGCGGGAGGGTCGGATCGTGGCCCAGGGTCCGCTGGCCGAGATCGGGTCCGTGGCCCACGCCGGCCATGATCACACCGGGCACGAGCACGTCGGGCCGGGCCCGCGCGGGAGCATCCTCGACGGGACGGTGGAGCGCGGATGATCGAGATCCTGAGCTACCCCTTCATGCAACGCGCCCTGCTGGCCGCGCTGCTCACCGGCGTCATCGCCCCGGCCATCGGCACCTACATCGTGCAGCGCCGGCTGAGTCTGCTCGGCGACGGTCTCGGGCACGTCGCCATCGCGGGTGTCGGCCTCGCCCTCCTCACCGGGCAGGCGGCCGTCCCGTGGGCGGTCGCGGTCTGCGTGGCCGGCGCCGTGGCGGTGGAGATCCTGCGCCAGCGGGGGAAGGCCACCGGCGATGTCGGGTTGGCGATCCTGTTCTACGGCGGCCTGGCGGCCGGGGTGCTGATGTCCGGGATCGCCGGTCAGGGTGCGGCGGCGCTGTCGCAGTACCTGTTCGGCTCGTTGACCACCGTGACCTCGTCCGACCTGTGGGTGATCGTCGTCCTGGCCGTGCTGGTGCTGGTGCCCACCCTCGGTCTGGCACCGCAGCTGTTCGCGGTCAGCACCGACGAGGAGCACGCCCGGACCCAGGGGCTGCGGACGAGTCTGTACAACATCTTGATCGTCGTGCTCGCCGCTGTCACCGTGACGCTGGCCATGCGCACCGTCGGTCTGCTGCTGGTGAGCGCACTGATGGTGGTGCCGGTGGCCGCGGCCCAGAACCTGGTCCGTGGCTTCTACGCCGCCCTGGTCGCCGCCATCGCGGTCGGGGTCTCGGTCACCGTCGGCGGCGCGGTCGGGTCGTTCTACCTGGACACCCCGCCCGGTGCCCTCATCGTGGTGCTCGCCATCGTCGTCTTCGCCCTCAGCTGGCCGTTCTCGGCCCTCCTCGCCCGGCGACGTAGAGTGGCTCCCGTGCTACCGGAGCTGGTCGACGACGACGCTTTGACCCTGCACACGGAGGTGCCGGAGGCCCACCCGCACCGTCACGGGCCCGACTGCGAGCACCCCGAGATCCGCCATGGTGACCACACCGACTACGTGCACGAGGGCCACCGCCACGCCTCGCACGGTGATCACTACGACGAGCACTGACGTCGAGCCGACAGCCCGAGGGAGCATGACCAGCCAGCCGACAGCGTCACCCCAGCGCCGTACCCGACAGCGGGCCGCGGTGCAGGACGTGCTCGCCGAGCTGCACGAGTTCCGGACCGCCCAGCAGATCCACGACGAGCTGCGCCGGCGGGGGGACAGCATCGGGCTGACGACGGTCTACCGCACCCTCCAGGCGCTGTCGGAGTCCGGCGAGCTGGACGCCCTGCGCACCGCCGACGGCGAGACCGCCTACCGACGCTGTTCCGACGGCCACCACCACCACCTGGTCTGCCGGAGCTGCGGCCGGACGGTCGAGGTGTCCGGGCCCGCCGTCGAGCGCTGGGCCAACGCCGTGGCCGCCGAGCACGGCTTCCGTGAGGTCAGCCACGACCTCGAGATCTTCGGCACCTGCGGCAGCTGCTGACAAGGCGCGCCCTGCGAATACTCAGCGACACGTCGCTTCGGTGATCTCCACCGGCACCGCACGGACCTTCGGCGTGTGGCTGACCTCCACGCTGCGGCTGTCCTTCGGCGATCCCGTGAACACCGCGGTCACGGTCTTCTCGGAGGCCGGACCGAGGGTGACGCTGACGGTGCCTACCGGGCGGCCGTACATCGTTCCCCGGACCGCGGGCCGCCGGTCGGCGACGCCCGTGGCCTTCGGGTTCGTGTTCGCTTTGGCGCGGAGGTTGGTGCCCCACACGACCGGCTTGCCGTCGACCGCCACCGATGTCAGCCGGGCACCCACCGGTCCGAAGAGCTGAACCCACTGGCGATCACCCCCGGACGGGATCCGCTGCTGGTGGGCCCGAACGTACTCCGGGAGGGTGCCGACCTGATCGGCTCGCAGGGTGTTGACCACCGTCGCGGTCACGGTGTACGTCGGAGTCGCTGCGCATGTGCTGACCACGACCGACACCCGCTCGTCCATGAAGTAGCTCATCTTCGACGTCGCGTCGTCGTTGTTGTACACGCCCAGCACTGTGGCCCGCTGGTTGTCGGCCGGCAGCATCGTGCCCAGGGGCGAGCCGATGAGGACGGCCTGCTCCTCCGGGTGGTTGCTCCACATCTTCAGCCGCTGCTCGGCCATCATCGGCTCGAGCTGATCGAGGTAGAGCCTCGGATCCCCCTTGCCGCTGCTGATCGCCGCGAACACGCTGCGCGCCGCCGACGCGAACACCTTGTCCTGAGTTCCCGCATCGGGATACCGCGCGTACACGTCGTGGAGCAGGAAGGGGACGGCGTTCGACGCGTCGATCTCGGTGCCGTCGGCGAGCTCGATCGGCCCGGTCGCCCGTAGCAGGTAGGACAGCGCTACCGGGTCGAGGGAGATCACGCCGTCCACCCGGCCCCCGAACTCCTTGCGCCACATGGCCCTCGCCATCCGCGCCGTCGTCGGGAAGTCGGGCGTCATCGTGATGTTGGTCAGATAGGCCGACGCATGCTCGGTGTAGACGACGCCCCAGTCGGTGTTGCCCCGCCCCTTCGGGGCATACGGCGACGTGTCGTAGGGGTGAGGGAAGTCGCTCGAGCTCACCTGTCGACCCAGCGCAAGCTTGCCGTCGGTCACCTTCAACATGGCCAGCGAGGCCGGGTTGCCACCGCTGGCCCGTTCCTCGGCGTTGTTCTGGAACATCAGCAGGTACCGGCGGTCCCCGTCTCCCCCGAGCATGGGCCCGAGCAAGGGCACCACCGTACGCAGCTGGGCGGTGACGGGCGCGAGCTCGTCCAGCTGGGCCCGCAGCTCGTGGATCGGCCCGGCGAGCTGGTGAACGACGTGGCGGGTGTCGATGGCTTTCGCAGTCGCGTTCGCCGACTGGACGGCGTCGTCGACCTCGACCACGGCCGGGGCCAGCTCGGCCAACGGCGCCAGGTCGACGCCGCCGTCCCGCGGCTTCAGACTCTCGACACTGACACCGTTCGCCGCTGTGGCCAGGGGTCCGATCCCCTGCCGCACGACCTCGTCCACGAGCTCGGTGGTCTGCCGGAAGGCCGTCAGGTTCGGACCCGCCCACGGGACGTGCTCCGCCAGCGACCAGACCGGCGAGTCGGTCCGCTGGACGGCCTCGGCCGAGCTGGCCTGCAGGACGCCGTAGAGCGCGGGGAGATCCTCGCTGGGGTCGCCCAGGGCCGCCCGGAAGGTCTGCAGCTGCTCCCGGGCTCGCTCCAGCGACTCCTTCGCCTCGAGCGCTCGCTGGCCCACGTACGCGCCTATCGCGAGCACGAGCAGGACCGTGACGGCCACCACGCCGACGACAACACGTACGTGACGACGTCGCCCTGCGGACGCGCGTGCACGATCACTGACTGATCTTCGGACCACGGCTGCTTGGCACCTTCCCCCCGGCTTGGCGCATCTCGCAGACTAGACGGCGAGAGATCCACCCTCGTCCGACTCAGTGAATCCTCGGACGATCTTGAGGTGACGTGGTCTCGGCGTAGAGATGATCTTGAGACTCGGCCCTCGGCCGGGCTCAGGTCACCTGGTTGGGCACCGCGCCGCCGTAACGGCGGTCGCGGTCGGCGTAGAGCTGGAGGGCGTGCCACAGGTCGCGGCGGTCGAAGTCGGGCCACAGCCGGTCCAGGAAGACCAGCTCGGCGTACGCGGACTGCCAGAGCAGGAAGTTCGAGGTGCGCTGCTCCCCCGACGACCTGACGAACAGGTCGACGTCGGGGATGTCGGGTTCGTCGAGGAACTGGCGGAACCGCTTCTCGGTGATCTTGCTCGGATCCAGCCGTCCCTCGGCGGCCAGCTCGGCGATCCGGCGGGTCGCGTCGAGGATCTCGGCCCGGCCGCCGTAGTTGACGCAGAACTGCAGCGTCAGCACGTCGTTGTCGACAGTCCGCCGCTCGGCCTCCTCCAGCTCGGCGATCACGCTCCGCCACAGCCGTGGGCGGCGGCCCGCCCAGCGGACCCGCACGCCCATCGCGTCCATCTGATCGCGCCGCCGCCGGATGACGTCGCGGTTGAAGCCCATCAACCAGCGCACCTCGTCGGGTGAGCGACTCCAGTTCTCGGTGGAGAACGCGTACGCCGACAGGTACTTCACGCCGACCTCGATGGCTCCCTCGATCACGTCGAACAGCGAGTCCTCGCCGCGCTGGTGCCCTTCGGTGCGGGGCAGGTTGCGGGCCTTGGCCCAGCGTCCGTTGCCGTCCATCACGATGGCGACGTGCTGCGGCAGCTTGGCCGCCGGGATCTGGGGTGCCCGAGCCCCGCTCGGGTGCGGGATCGGCGGGGCGGGCGGGCCGGTCCGGCCGCGTCGGGGGGTGTCCTTGGCCACGTCAGCGACAATAGCGAGGTGCCGACCTACCGCGATGAAGCCGTGGTGCTGCGCACCCACAAGCTGGGTGAGGCCGACCGGATCATCACGATGCTCAGCCGGGGGCACGGCAAGGTCCGAGCCGTGGCCAAGGGCGTGCGCAGGACCTCGTCGAAGTTCGGCGCGCGGCTCGAGCCCTTCTCGCACGTCGACCTGCAGTTCGCCGAAGGGCGGACCCTGGACGTCGTCACCCAGGTGGAGTCGCTCCATGCGTTCGGGGAGCCGCTGACCGACGACTACCCGTCCTACACCGCCGGCCAGGCCATGCTGGAGACCGCCGATCGGCTGGTGCCGGAGGTGGGTGAGCCGGCCGTGCAGCAGTACCAGCTGCTCGTCGGCGCGCTCAAGGCCCTCGGTGCCGGCACCAACGACGGCGCCCGACCCGCCACGATGATCCTGGACTCCTACTTCCTGCGGGCGCTCGCCATCGCCGGTTACGCCCCGTCGTTCAGCCACTGCGCCCGGTGTGGCGTGGTGGGACCGCATCAGGCCTTCTCCCCCGCCACCGGCGGGGCGGTCTGCGAGCGCTGCCGGCCGGCGGGGTCCGCCCGTCCGTCCGCGGCCACCTTCGAGCTGCTCGGTGCGCTGCTGGAAGGTCGCTGGGCGGCCACCCGCGACGTCGACCCGGCGGTGGCCAAGGAGGCCAGCGGACTCACCTCCGCCTACCTGGTCTGGCACCTCGACCGCGGCCTCCGCTCGCTCGCCCACGTCGAGCGGTGACGGCTCGTGGTGACGACTCCGTGGTGACGCGGACCGTGGGGCCCGGCACGGCGGAGCCTCGACCGGCGAGGCCTCGATCGTCGGCGCGGGCCCGATGAGCTTTCAGCCACCGGCGCACTGGTCGCCGCCCGCGGCCTACCGCCCACCACGCGTCGTCTACCCCATCGCCGCCGCCCTGGCCGTCCTGCTGGTGGCCGCCCTAGCCCTGCCGGTCGGGATCGCGGTGCTGCGCTACCGCGGCGACTGGCCGCCCGCCGCCGCCCGCGGCGGCGGCGCGGCCACGACGGCGAAGGGCGGTGCGAACGGCGTCGGCGACCCCTACTTCCCCGACTTCGGCAGCAGTGGCTACGACGCGACCAGCTACACGGTGTCGGTGGACTTCGACCCGGCCCGCGAGCAGCTCGCCGGCCGCACGGTCGTGGCGGCACGGGCCACCACCGCGCTGAGCTTTTTCTACCTCGATCTGGCGCTCCCGACGAGCCGGGTCTGGGTCGACGACGTGGAGGCGGCGTTCGACCTCGAGGGCTTCCAGGATCTCCGGGTCACCCCGGCCGGCCCGATCGCGGCGGGTCAGGACTTCACGGTCACTGTCGAGTACGTGGGTCGGCCGGGGAAGCTGCGCCGCGAGGGTCTCGAGGACCCGCCCTGGCGGGCCGGCGAGGACGAGTGGACGGTGGCCGGCGAGCCCGAGTCGTCGGCGTGGTGGTATCCCGCGAACGACCATCCGTCCGACCCCGCCGTGCTGGACGTCTCCGTACGGGTGCCCAAGGCCTACCAGGCGATCAGCGTGGGCCGGCTGGCCAGCCGGGACACCGCCCAGGACGCCGACTTCGACACCTGGCGGTGGGTCACCAGCGAGTCCCTGCCCACGTACGCGTCGTTCCTGGCCATCGGTCACTACGAGCTGCGCGAGGGCGAGGCGGACGGCCGTCCGTACGTGTACGCGGCCAGCACCCGCTTCCCGGCGGCGGACCGCGCCACGCTGTTCACCGCGATGGAGCGCACGCCGGCGCTGATCAAGGAGATCGAGGCGTTCGCCGGACCGTACCCGTACAGCGAGATGGGTGGTTTCGTCCCCGCCACCTCGCTGTGGTTCGCCGGCCTGGAGACCGCCACCCGGCCGGTCTACGACGCCAGCTCGCTGATGGACGACCGTTTCGGCGACGAGCTGCTGGTGCACGAGCTGGCCCACATGTGGTTCGGCGACCACGTGACGTTGCTGCAGTGGAACGACATCTTCACCAACGAGGCGTTCGCGTCGTGGGCGTACTGGGAGGTGGTGGAGCGCCGGGGTGGCACGAAGGCCGACGCCGAGCTGTACGCCACCTACGAACGGACCAGGAGCGAGCCCGAGTTCTGGCGCGTGACCATGGTCGACCCCGGCCCGGCCCGGCTCTTCGACACCGTCTACGTCCGCGGCCCGATGGCGCTGCAGGCGATCAGGAACGTGATGGGCGACCAGGCGTACGCGGAGCTGGTCCGCAGCTGGGCCCAGGGCTCCGCTTCATCGGCACCTGGCGGCGGGAGGGCCCGCAGTCTGGAGGACTTCATGGCGGCCGCCCAGGCCCGGACGTCCGTGGACCTGACCCCGGTGTTCAGGGAGTGGCTGTTCGACCCGGACGCCCCGGAGAAGACGGCGGCCAACGGCTTCGACCGCTGAGTCCGCCGCTGGTCAGCGCAGCTCGAGGCGGGGATCGGTCGCCGCCGCAGCCGCCTGCGTCGGCATCGGTGCGCCACCGCCGAGCAGGGGTCGCAGGGCCTCGAGCTTGTCTCGCTGCGGGGTGACCCAGTCGTCGGTCACGAGTCCGCCGGTGTCGCCGCTGTTCGGGTTGAACGACCAGTAGGCGAAGCTGATCTTCTTCGTGTCCAGGTAGGTCACCAGGGTGGCGAGCCACTGCCCGTCGGAGGTCGTCTGCAGCCGGGTGCCGAACTCGCCCAGCAGCACGGGGGCGATGTTCTCGGTGACCAGGTAACCCCAGGTGCGGTCCCACCGCCCCGGCAGGTTGGCCGGGTAGGCCGGGTCGGCGAACCAGGACTGCGGGTGGACGGATGCCGGGTAGTCGTGCGGTGAGTAGACCACGCGGTGCGCGACGTCCAGCCGGACCGGGTGCTCGCGGACGTCCGCCAGTCCCCCGCCCCACCAGGTGACCCCACCGTCGCCGGAGTCCTCGACGCCCTCGATGATCACGAGCAGATGCGGGTTCGCTGCCAGCACAGCGTTTCCGGCCCGGGTGGCAGCAGCGGCCCAGTCGCGTCGTCGATCACCGCACCCCCAGCACGCCTCGCCGTGCGGCTCGTTGTGCAGGTCGACACCGATCACCGTCGGGTCGTCGGCGTAGCGGCCGGCCAGCATCCGCCAGTCGTCGATCCACTGCTCCTCGGTGACCTCGGCGGTGTACCACAGCGGCGACTGGGACGAGGAGTCCGGCCGGTGCCGGTCCAAGATCACGGTCAGGCCGTGAGCCTTCGCGCGGGCCACCACCCGGTCCATCAGCTGCAGCGGCGTCAGGCCCACCAGCTCCGGGTTGGTCCGAGCGTCGATGCCGTCAGTGGTCGACCCGTGCAGGCAGGCGTTGGAGAACGGCAGCCGGATGGTGGTGAAGCCGAAGGACGCGATCTGGGCCAACCCGTCGTCCAAGCCGATCTGCCACAGCCCGTGCGGCGCACAACCGGGTGTCTCCATCCCGAACCAGGCGACCGCCTTGATCACGTACGGACGCCCGTCGGCGGTCCTGATGGTCGAACCGTCGGTGTGCAGCCACCCCGGGCTCGCGACTGCAGCCGGCCGCGCCGTCAACACGGGCCCACCAGCACCGGTGCGACCACGATCCCGAGACGGAAGAACCTGTCCAGCGGCCGTGGGGAGACGACTGATCCACCGGCGTCCGGCGGCAGGGAGAATCGCCGGCGCCGCTCACCTGCTCTCGCTCGGGTTCGTGCTTCCGGCATGGTCTGCAGCGAGCGCAAGAGGCACGATCCCGAGCGAGAACAGGGGGTGGGACGGGTCAGGCGCCGGCGCGGCACACGGCCGAGGCCACGGCCTTCAGGGAGGCCGTGACGATGTTGGCGTCCATGCCCACCCCCCACAGCACCTGCGCGTCCTCGCCGTCCCCGACCTCGCACTCCACGTACGCCGCCGCCAGCGCGTCGCCGCCGGCCGAGAGCGCGTGCTCGGCGTAGTCGTGGACCCGGACGCGGTAGCCCAGCGAGGAGATCGCGTCGACGAACGCCGACACCGGTCCGTTGCCCTCGCCGGTGATCCTGCGGGTCTGACCGCGGTCGACCACCGTCGCGCTCACCCCGTAGGTGCGACCGGTGCCGCCGGCGCTGGACACCTCGACCAGCTCCAGCGGCCGGTCGGGCTTGAGGTACGCCTGCTCGAAGACGGTCCAGAGCGCGTCGGTGCTGACCTCGCCACCGTCGGCGTCGGTGTAGGCCTGGACCACGCGGGAGAACTCGATCTGCAGCCGCCGCGGCAGGTCCAGGTTGTGCTCGGTCTTCATGATGTAGGCCACGCCGCCCTTGCCGGACTGGCTGTTGACGCGGATGACGGCCTCGTACGTGCGTCCGACGTCGTGCGGGTCGATGGGCAGGTAGGGCGCCTCCCACTCCATCTCGGCCACGGGGATCCCCCGCTCGGCGGCTTGCTTGTCCAGATCCTCCAGCCCCTTCTTGATCGCGTCCTGGTGGGAGCCGGAGAAGGCGGTGTAGACCAGGTCTCCCGCGTACGGGTGGCGCGGGTGGACCGGCAGGTTGGTGCAGTACTCCACCGTGCGACGGATCTCGTCGATGTCGGAGAAGTCGATCTGCGGGTCGATGCCCTGGGAGAACAGGTTCATCCCCAAGGTGACCAGGTCGACGTTGCCGGTCCGCTCGCCGTGACCGAACAGGCAGCCCTCGACCCGGTCGGCGCCGGCCATCACGGCCAGCTCGGTGGCGGCGACGGCGGTGCCGCGGTCGTTGTGCGGGTGCAGCGAGATGGCCACGTGGTCGCGGTTGCGGACCTCGCGACCGAACCACTCGATCAGGTCCGCGTACGTGTTCGGCGTGGACATCTCCACCGTGGCCGGCAGGTTCAGGATGATCTCGCGACCGGCCGCGGGCTGCCAGACGTCCATCACCGCGTTGCAGATCTCCACGGCGAACTCCGGCTCGGTGCCGGTGAAGATCTCCGGGGAGTACTGGTAGCCGAACTCGACGTCACCCAGGTGCTGCTCGGCGTACTTCATCACCAGCTCGGTGCCGTGGGTGGCGATCGCCATGCACTCGGCCTTGTCGACCCGGAACACGACCCGCCGGAACAGGGGCGCTGTCGCGTTGTACATGTGGATCGTGGCGCTCTTGGCGCCCACCAGGGACTGCGCGGTGCGCTCGATCAGGTCCTCACGGGCCTGGGTCAGCACCGACACCGTGACGTCGTCGGGGATCTTGTCGCCCTCGATCAGCTGACGGACGAAGTCGAAGTCGGTCTGGCTGGCCGACGGGAAGCCGATCTCGATCTCCTTGTAGCCCATGCCCACCAGCAGGTCGAACATCTTGTGCTTGCGGGCTGGGGTCATCGGGTCGATCAGGGCCTGGTTGCCGTCCCGCAGGTCGGTGCTCAGCCAGCGCGGCGCCCGTTCGATCCGCTTGCTGGGCCAGGTGCGGTCCGGCAGGTCGACACCGACGTACGCGCGGTAGCGCGGGAAGGGCATCGGGCTGGGTTGCTGGGTGGGCACGGACTGGATCCGGGTGCCGAACGTGGTGCTGCTGGACGTGACGTCAGGGGTCGAGCTGGTCATCGGTTCCTCGCTGCTGCTGGTGTGCGGTGGTCGGACCGGACGCACGACGAACTCCGCAGCGAGGGCGCCGGCCCTAGTGGGCCCTGCTGCGGCAGCGAAGGAGGAGCAGTCCACCCGTCGGGCGGGAGCGCTCGTAGCCGGTCATGCGGTCACCCTAACGCAGGGCTTCGGTGTTGTCGCCCCCGAGTGTCCGGCGGGGTGTCAGATCGCGAGCCGGCCGTGGTCGATCAGCCAGGTCACGGACTCCTGGACCGCCTCCAGCGAGCTGTGGCGGGGGCGGAAGTCCAGCAACCGGTGCGCCTTGGCCATCGAGCAGCTGGGGCTCCGGGAGATGTGCTCGAGCGTCGCCGCGGCGTCCTCGGGATCCTCGGCCTGCGCCCACTGCTCGTACGGCAGCAGCTCGAGGGCGGGTTCGTGACCGAACCAACGGAACATCTCCTCGGCGTAGCCGCGGAGGCTCATGGCCCGGTCGGAGACGGCGTGGAAGCTCTCGCCGACCGCGACGCCCGCGTGCTCGATGGTGGCCATCACCACGCCGGCCACGTCGTCGGCGTGCACGTGGTGAACCGTCTCCAGACCCAGGTTCGGCAGCCGGAGCGACTCGCCCCGGGCGATCGACGCGTACGTCAGCGGGTTGAAGTGGCCGGCCGGGTTGAGCGGCACCCAGCCCGGACCGACGATGTGGCCGGGGTGGACGATCGTGGCCGGCAGGCCGTCCCGCCGGGCGAGCCGCAGGAGGTACTGCTCGATCTCGAGCTTGGCGACCCCGTACGCGCCGAACGGGTGCTTCACCACGTCCTCCGGCGTCGGCACGGCGACCGAGTGACCGTGCGTCCAGATGGTGCCGATGTGCACCAGCAGGTCGATGTCGTCGGCCACGGCCTCCACCAGCTGGCGGGCGCTGGCGAGCGTGAAGCAGATCAGGTCGACCAGGATGTCACCGCCCAGCTCGGCGACGGCGCTCCCGAAGCGACCCTCGGCTTCCAGCGCGTCCCGGTCCAGCTGCCGGCGCTCCACCTGCTGCCAGGCCCGGTCCTCCCGGTACGGCGAGGACTCGCCGCGGCTGACCGCGACCACCTCGTGCCCGGCCCCGACCAGTCGCGGCACGAGATAGCCACCGACGTGTCCCGTTGCCCCGATCACCACCACGCGTGCCATCGCGTGCCTCCTTCGCCTCACCGGAAAACTAGTGGCAGGGACCAAGAGACCTGCGTCACCCTTGCAGACATGTCTGCTCCTGCCGCCGGATCTGTCGCTGTCGACCGGGACGCCATGCGTCTGGTCGCTGTGGACCCGCACGACCTGACGGCGGTGACCGCGTCGGTCGAGCTGCTCAACGCCGCCCAGCTGGTGGACGACCCCGACGACCACCCCGGCATCCCCGAGCTCGCGGCCCGCTGGCTGGAGTTCGGCTGGGACCTCGACCCCGAGACGCGCTACCTCTACGTGAACGCCGAGGGTCAGGCCGTCGCCGTGCTGGAGGTGGACCTGCCGCGCCGGGACAACCTGCACCTGGTCTGGGGCAGCGTCGTCGTCCACCCCGAGCACCGGCGCCGCGGGCACGGCACCGCGCTCGTCGCGGAGCTGGTGCGGCGGGCCAGGGAAGCCGGACGGACGACGATCTGGCTGGGCACGGCCGAGGACGACCTCGGCAGCCGCGCCTTCCTGGAGGCCAACGGCTTCCACTACGCCAGCCACGACGCCCGCCGCAAGCAGGTGCTCAGCGAGGTCGACAGCACCGCCGTCGACGCCCTCCACACCAAGGCCGTCGAGGCGGCAGCCGACTACGTGCTCGAGCGGTTGGAGCCGCCGCACTCCGACGAGCTGCTCGCCCAGCTGGTCGAGGTCACCGAGGCCATCAACGACGCACCGATGGGCGACCTGACCTTCGAGGACGAGGTGTTCGACGTGGCCCGGCTGCGGGACATCGAGACCGCCCGCGAAGGGCGGGGCGACCGGATCTACCGGTTGGCCGCCCGGCACCGCGAGACCGGGGGGATCGGTGGCCACACCCTCGTGGTGGTGAACCAGCTGCGCCCGGAGCACGCCGGTCAGGGCGACACGGCGGTGCACCGGGACCACCGCGGGCATCGGCTCGGTCTGCTGCTGAAGATCGAGATGATGCGGTGGCTGGCCGAGACCGAGCCCCAGGTCACCTCGATCAGCACCTGGAACCACGCCGACAACCGCTACATGATCGACGTCAACGAGGCGATCGGCTACCGGCTGTCCCGTGTCTTCGCCATGTACGAGCGGACCCTGACCGACTGACCGTACGGGTCGGGACCGCCCCGTCCCCCGGCTGCTGCACCCCCGACCAGCAGCGGCACCCGCGTACCGCAGCGGCACCCTCTGCGGCGGGTGCCGCTGCCGGCAGGTGGTGCAACGGCCCGGACGGGCGGGGGCGGCCGGCGCACGGGGACAGATCGACCCCACCGGGGAGGCTCAGAAGCCCAGCCGGTTCAGGTGCTTGGCGTTGCGCTGCCACTCCTTGAGCACCTTGACCTTGAGGTCGAGGTAGACCGGCGTGCCCAGCAGGGCCTCGATCTGCTGACGCGCGGCGGCACCGATCTCCTTCAGCCGCGAACCGCGGTGGCCGATGATGATGCCCTTCTGGGAGTCGCGCTCGACGATCATGGACGCGTACACGTCGAGCAGCGGCTTGTTCTCCGGCCGCCCTTCGCGCAGGCCCATCTCCTCCACCTCGACGGTGATGGAGTGCGGCAGCTCGTCCCGGACGCCTTCCAGCGCGGCCTCGCGGATGAGCTCGGCGACCAGCGTGACCTCCGGCTCGTCGGTGATCTCGCCGTCCGGGTAGAGCATCGGGCCCTCGGGCAGCAGCGCGACGATCTCGTCGGCGAGCACGTCCAGCTGCTCCCCGGCGGTCGCCGAGACCGGCACGATGGACGACCACGCGATGCCGAGCGTCTGCTCCAGACCCTGGATGGCCAGCAGGTGCTGTGCCATCCGCTCGGGCCTGACGAGATCCGACTTGGTGGCTACGGCGATCAGCCTCGGCTGCTTCGGCAGCTTGGCGATCTCCCCCACCAGGTAGGTGTCGCCGGGACCGATCTTCTCGTTGGCGGGCAGGCAGACTCCGACCACGTCGACCTCGGTCCAGGTGCCCCGGACCAGGTCGTTCAGCCGCTCCCCCAGCAGCGTCCGCGGCTTGTGCAGACCCGGTGTGTCGATCAGGACGAGCTGGGCGTCGGGTCGGTGCACGATGCCCCGGATGGCGTGCCGGGTCGTCTGCGGCTTGGAGGAGGCGATGGCGATCTTGCTGCCCACCAGGGCGTTGGTCAGAGTCGACTTGCCGGCGTTGGGGCGCCCGACGAAGCAGGCGAAGCCGGAGCGGAAGCCTGGTGGTGTGCCGGCCGGCAGCTGTCCCTCGTCCGGCGGTCCGGCGGCGGTCGCGTCGGTCACAGCGCGACCCGGGACCGCACGGTGCCGGTGGTGTCGGCGAGCCAGACGACCACCGACGCCCCACCCAGGTCGGTGATGGCCCTCCGGTCGTCGTCCGCCAGCGTGTCCGAACCGACGACGGCGACGGCCTCGAGGCCGGGTGCCCCCGACGACACGGCCATGGCCACCGCGAGCTGGGTGGCCGAGAGCTGCAGGGTCGGCAGCGCGATGCTGGTGGCCGCGTACGTCCGGCCGTCGGTGTCGCGGACCGCGGCCCCCTGGGCCGCCTGGGTGCGGGCCCGCGCCGCCCGGGCCAGGGTGATGATCTTGCGGTCCTCGGGATCGGTGGGGTCACTCACCCCAGTCATGATGCCCTCGCCTCCCGCCCCGAGGCCAGCTGGGTGGCGGCGTCCACCCCGCGGTCGTCGGTCTCGCCGTCCCTCCGGGAGACGATCACCGAGCCGATCTTGTTCCGCCGGCCGGTGGCCCGCTCGGCGACCAGCTCGAGCCCGTCGTAGGTGATGATCGAGCCGGCGATGGGGACCTTGTTCAACAGCTTGGCCATCAGACCGCCCACCGTCTCGACGTCCTCGTCGTCCAGCTCGAGACCGAACAGGTCACCGAGCTCGTCGATCGGCAGCCGGGAGGACACCCGATAGCGGCCGTCGGCCAGCCGGTGGACATCGGAGTTCTCCTCGTCGTACTCGTCGGTGATCTCACCGACGATCTCCTCCAGGATGTCCTCGATGGTGACCATGCCGGCCGTGCCGCCGAACTCGTCCACGACCACCACGAGGTGGACCCGCTTGGCCTGCATCTCCTTGAGCAGCTGGTCCACCGGCTTGGAGTCCGGGCACCAGGACGGCTTGCGCATCATCGACTCGACCCGCTCGGTGGTCTGGGAGTCGGGAGCGTCGTAGACCCGCTTGATCACGTCCTTGAGGTAGAGCACGCCGATCACGTCGTCGAGCCCCTCCTTGATCACGGGGATCCGGCTGAACCCCGACCGCAGCGCCAGCGAGACGGCCTGCCGCAGCGTCTTGTAGTGCTCGATGTAGACCATGTCGGTGCGCGGCACCATCACCTCGCGGACGATGGTGTCGCCCAGGTCGAAGACGGAGTGGATCATCTGCCGCTCGCCGGACTCGATCACCTCGCTGCGCTCGGCGAGGTCGACCAGCTCGCGCAGCTCCGCCTCCGTCGCGAACGGTCCTTCCTCGAACCCCTTGCCCGGGGTGAGCGCGTTGCCGATCAGGATGAGCAGGCGGGGCAACGGCCCCAGCACCGTGGTCAGCGCCACGAGCGGGCCGGCGACCTTGCAGGCCACCGCGTCGTGGTGCTGCTGGCCGAGTGTCCGTGGGGCCACGCCCCACAGCACGTACGAGATCACGATCATCGGACCGGCGGTGATGAGCACCCGCTCCCAGGTGGCGTCGTAGATGCCGAAGACCACCAGCGCGACGAGCACGATCACGGAGATCTCGCACACGGTGCGGATGAACAGCGCGGTGTTGAGATAGCGGGGTGGGTCCTCGGCGATCCGACGGACCCGCTGGGCCCCGGGCCGGCCTTCCACGACCAGCCGGTCGGCGCGGGCCCGGGTCAACGACGACAGGGCGGCCTCGGCGGCCGCCATCAGCCCGGCCAGCATCGCCAGCGCGAGCGCGATGCTCAGCTGGATCCAGTCGGCCTGGTTCACCGGACCCGGGTCCCCCGGGCGCTGCGCTGGGCCCGTTCGTCGGCCCAGGCCGCCAGCAGGTCGTCCTTCAGCCCGAACATCTCGGCCTGCTCCTGCGCCGTGCCGTGGTCGTAGCCGAGCAGGTGCAGCATGCCGTGCACCAGCAGGTACTCCGCCTCGGCGTCGGCGGTGCGGTGGTGCTCCGCGGCCTGGCGGGCGGTGACCGCCGGGCACAGCACGATGTCACCGAGCAGCCCCTCCGGTGCTTCCTCGTCCTCGGCCGGTGGCCGCAGCTCGTCCATCGGGAAGGACAGGACGTCGGTCGGACCCGGCTCGTTCATGTACTTCTCGTGGTACGCCGTCATGGTGTCCTCGTCCACGCAGACGACGGACAGCTCGGCCTGCGGGTGGATCCGGAGCTTCTCCAGCACGAAGTCGGCGAGCCGGAGCAGACCGGTGGTGTCGACCTCCAGACCGGACTCGTTGTTGATCTCGACGGTCACCGACGAGGCCTCTCGAGGGCGTCGTCGGTCGCCTCGAACCTGTCGTACGCCGCGACGATCCGGCCGACCAGCTTGTGCCGGACGACGTCGTGGTTGGTCAGGTGGCAGAACGCGATGTCGGCCACGTCGTCGAGGATGCCCTGCACCACCCGGAGACCGCTGCGGGTGCCGCCCGGCAGGTCGACCTGGGTGATGTCGCCGGTCACCACGATCCTCGAGCCGAACCCCAGCCGGGTGAGGAACATCTTCATCTGCTCCATCGACGTGTTCTGGGCCTCGTCGAGGATGATGAACGCGTCGTTCAACGTGCGGCCCCGCATGTACGCCAGGGGCGCCACCTCGATGGTGCCGGCGGTGAGCAGCTTCGGGATCGACTCCGGGTCGAGCATGTCGTGCAGGGCGTCGTACAGCGGGCGCAGATAGGGGTCGATCTTCTCGTTCAGGGTGCCGGGCAGGAAGCCGAGGCGTTCGCCGGCCTCCACCGCCGGCCGGGTCAGCACGATCCGGTTGACCTCCTTGGCCTGCAGCGCCTGGACGGCCTTGGCCACCGCCAGGTAGGTCTTGCCGGTGCCGGCGGGGCCGATGCCGAAGACCACCGTGTGCTTGTCGATGGCGTCGACGTACCGCTTCTGGTTCAGGGTCTTGGGCCGGATCGTCTTGCCGCGCGACGACAGGATGTTGTGGGTGAGCACGTCGGCGGGGGCGGGCTCCTCGGCGGCCATCATCGCGCAGATGCGCTCGACGGCGTCCGGGGTGAGACCCTGACCGGTGCGCAGCACCGTGACCATCTCGTTGATCACGTCGGCCGCCAGGCTGACAGCAGCGTAGCTGCCGGTCAACGTGACCTCACTGCCCCGGACGTGGATGTCGGCCTCGAGCTCGCGCTCCAGGATCCGCAGGAACTCGTCCCGGGGTCCGAGCACGTTGACCATGTCGATGGAGGACGCGACGCTGATCCGTCGCTCCAGTGGCTGCTCGGCCCGGACGGGCGTGGGCCCGCTCCGGCGGGGAGCCGGTGTTGCCGGTCTGTCTTGGCTGGTCAGGGAGTCCACCTCGGGCTGGGGTCGTCGTACCCGCCCATCCTAATGACCGGCACCGACAGGCCCAAGGTGTTTCGCCACCGAGATCCCTCAGACCCGGTCGGCGAACCGGTCCGTCACCACCACCAGGGCGGCGGCGATGCCGGGCTCGGAGTAGGCGTGCCCGGCGTCGGCGATCAGCTCGAGCTCGGCCGTCGGCCAGGCCCGGTGCAGGTCCCAGGCGGTCACCGCCGGCGTCGCGACGTCGTAGCGGCCCTGGACGATGACCCCGGGGACGTCCCGCAGCCGGTGCGCGTCGGCGATCAGCTGCCCCTCGTCGAACCAGCCGCCGTGGACGAAGTAGTGGTTCTCGATCCGGGCGAAGGCCAGCGCGTACGAGGGTTCGGCGAAGGTCGCGATGAGCTCGTCGTCCGGCCGGAGGGTGATGGTGGCCGCCTCCCAGGTCGACCAGGCCACGGCGGCGGGACCGTGGATCGCGGGGTCGTCGTCGAAGAGGAGCTCGTGGTACGCCGCGATCGCGTCGCCCGCGAAGTCGCGTCCGCCCAGCGGCGCCAGGAACCGCTCGTAGCGGTCGGGGAAGAGCTGACCGGCGCCACCGCGGTAGTAGAAGTCCAGCTCACTCCGGCGCAGGGTGAAGATGCCGCGCAGCACCAGCTCGGTCACCCGGTCGGGATGGGTCTCCGCGTAGGCCAGCGCCAGGGCGCTGCCCCAGGACCCGCCGAAGACCTGCCAGCGCTCGATCCCCCGGGCGCGTCTGAGCTGCTCGAGGTCACCGACCAGGTGCCAGGTGGTGTTCGCCGACAGGTCACCGGTCCCGCTGGCGTGCGGGGTGCTCCGGCCGCAGCCCCGCTGGTCGGTGAGGACGATCCGGTAGCGGGCGGGGTCGAACAGCCGCCGCATCCCGGGCGTGCAGCCGCCGCCCGGACCCCCGTGCAGGAAGACCACCGGCTTGCCGTCCGGGTTGCCGCACTCCTCCCAGTGGAGGAGCTGGCCGTCACCGACGGCCAGCCGACCGCTCGCATACGGCTCGATCGGCGGGTAGAGGGTCGTCACGGCGTCGGTCTGCCCGGCTCCGGTCCCTTGGTCGGGGTCGTGCTCAGTCCGGGATGATGTGGACGGCCGCTTCCTCGGCGCTGGCGCCCGCCCCGTCGATGCCGACGTCCTCGCCGACGAGCTCGGAGTCGACGTCGGCGCCGATCCCGGAGTTCGGGTCGACCAGCCGTCCCGCGCGCTGGTCGCCCACCTCGCCGTCGTCGACGAAGTCGTCGGACTCGGGCTTCTCCCAGACCTCCGGCTCCTCCTCGGCCAGGCGCTCGTCCAGGGTCTCCCGGTCGTCGCCGTAGCGCGTGAGGTGCGACGGGCGCTCGGGCGGCGAGTAGCCCTCGTCCAGGAAGTCGTCCACCCCGCGGTCGTCCAGGTTGTCGGACGGCTGGAGCTGGTCCTGGTCGAGCTGCTCGGAGCTGGCGTCGTCGTCGTACGTGTCGGTCATGGCCCCAGCCTGCCACGCGCGCCCGGTGCAGCCGTCCGGACGGCCCTAGGATCGTCGCCCGTGACCTCGACCACCAGCGCCGACGGGCGATCCACCGCCCGGTACGCCGCGGACCTGCACGGCAACTACGACCTCATCGTGGCCGCCTTCGTGGGGCTGCTGCTGATCTCCAACGTCGGGGCGACCAAGGCCATCGCCTTCACCACGCCGACCGCCTGGCCCGGCATGATCGTGACCGACGGGGGCGCGTTCCTGTTCCCCCTGACCTACGTGCTCGGTGACGTGCTCGCCGAGGTGTACGGCCTGCGCAAGGCGCGGCGGGCCATCCTGATCGGCTTCGTCCTCGCGGCGATCGCCGCCCTGACGTTCTGGCTGGTCAGCCTCACCCCGCCCGCCCCGGGGTGGACCAACCAGGACGCCTGGGCCGCGGTGCTGGGCTTCGTGCCGCGGATCGTGCTGGCCAGCCTGCTCGGCTACCTGGCCGGGCAGTTCCTCAACGCGTACGTGCTGGTGAAGATCAAGCAGCACACGTCGGAGGGCCGGTTGTGGGCGCGGCTGATCGGCTCGACCCTGGTCGGCGAGGCCGCTGACACGCTGGTGTTCTGCCTGGTCGCCTTCGGCGGCATCCTGACCGGCGGCACCCTGGTGAACTACGTGGTCACCGGCTACGTCTACAAGGTCGCCGTCGAGGTCGTGCTGTTGCCGGTCACGTACCTGGTGATCCGGGAGGTCAAGAAGCGCGAGCCCGGCTACCGGGACTGAGCTCCCCCGGGGGCGGGGATCTCTCCCGAACCGCGGGTGATCAGGCGGGCCGGGACGATGATCGTCTCGGCGGGACCGTCGTCCCCCTCGATCCGGGCGAACAGCCGCTCCGCGGACGCCCGGCCGATCTCCGCCGGGTCCTGGGCGATCACCGTGATCCCCGGGGTGAGCAGATCGGCCAGCGGGAGGTCGTCGAACCCGATCAGGGCGACGTCGGACTGTCGTCCGCGCCCGTGCAGCGCGCGAACTCCGCCGATGGTGATCACGTTCTGCGCCGTGACCACGGCGGTGGGTGGGTCCGGACGGTCGAGCAGTCGCTCGAGCTCGGCGGCGGCCAGCTCGGCGGAGGTCACGTTGCCGACGCTGAATCCGTCCGGCACCTCGAGGCCGGCGGCCGCCAGCGCACGTTCGTGACCGAGTCGACGGTCGCGGGCGGTGGGGATGGCGAGATCGTCGCCCAGGAAGGCGATCCGGCTGTGCCCGTGGTCGATCAGGTGCCGGGTGGCGACGCCCGCCCAGGCCACGTTGTCGGTCAGCACGACGTCGGCCAGCAGACCGATCGGTGGGCGGTCGATGAACACCAGCGGGACCCCGTGGTCGCGCTCGTTCTGCAGGTAGCCCTGGTCGGGCCCGTACGCGGTGACGATCAGCCCGTCGACCCGGCGTCGGTTGAACGCCGCCACCAGCGCGCGCTCGCGCTCGGTGTCGTCATCGGAGCTGGCGGCGAAGACCGCCGTCTGGCGGGCGGTGGCGACGGTCTCGACCGCGCGGTTGATGGCTGCCGAGAACGGGTTGTCCACCGCGTCCAGGATCAGCCCGATGGTCTGCGTCCGGCCACCCTCGCGGCGCAGCGAGCCCGCTCCGTGGTTGGGCGCGAAACCCAGGGCGTCGATGGCGCGCTCGACCCGCTCCCGGGTGTCGCCGGAGACGTTCGGCTCGTCGTTGACGACCCGTGAGACGGTCTTCAGACCGACCCCGGCGAGCGCGGCGACGTCCCTCATCGTGGGCCGGCGGCGAGCGGTGGTCTGTGGTGACATCGATGTCTCCTCCCTTGGAGATCTCATCCTGCCGGGTGAACCCCCTCCTCAGCAAGGTCTTGACCAACTTTCAGGGAGTGTGCGAGATTGCTCCCTGACACCGTTGTCAGAAGGCAGCGGGTGACCATTTCGGGAGAACCACATGCAACGACGCACCCGCCTCGCCGCGAAGGCGATGTCCGCTCTGGCCATCGTGAGCGTGGCCAGCCTGGCCCTCACCGCCTGCGGCGGGAGCACTGACTCCGCGGCACCGGGCGGCTCCGGCGACGCGATCGCGGTGACGCTGATCACCAAGACCAACACCAACCCGTTCTTCATCGCCATGCAGGAGGGCGCGAAGAAGGCCGGCGAGGAGCAGGGCGTGTCCATCACCACCGCCGCCGGCACCTCCGACGGAGACACCGACGGTCAGGTCAAGGCGATCGAGGCCGCCGTGGCCCGCGGCGACAAGGGCATCCTGATCACCCCGAGTGGTGAAGGCGTCAACAGCGCGATCGAGAACGCGCGCAACGCCGGCCTGTACGTGATCGCGCTGGACACCCCGCCGGATCCGGCCGACACCGTCGACATCACCTTCGCCACCGACAACTTCAAGGCCGGCGAGCTGATCGGCAAGTGGTCCGCCGCCCAGCTCGACGGCAAGCAGGCCAACATCGCCCTGCTCGACCTGTTCAACGACAAGGTCGTCTCGGTCGACTACAACCGTGACCAGGGCTTCCTCAAGGGCATGGGGATCGACATCGGCGACGCCAAGAAGAACGGCGACGAGGCCAAGTCCGGCAGCTACACCGGCGGCAAGGGCGGCAGCTACACCATCGCCTGCAACGAGCCGACCCAGGGCGCGTCCGACCAGGGCAAGACGGCGATGGAGAACTGCCTGTCCAAGACCAAGGACATCAACGTCGTCTACACGATCAACGAGCCGGCCGCGGCGGGTGCCGCCCAGGCGCTGCAGGAGGCCGGGGTCAAGGCCACCATCGTCTCGGTCGACGGCGGCTGCGACCCGGGTCTGACCCTCGTCAAGGACGGGACCGTCGGCGCCACCAGCCAGCAGTACCCGGTGAAGATGGCCCAGCTCGGTGTGGAGGCGATCAAGAAGATCGCCGAGGGCGGCGAGAAGCCGGCCGTCACCCCGGGTCTGGACTTCTACGACACCGGCGTGGCCCTGGTGACCGACAAGAAGGTCGAGGGTGTGGACAGCATCTCCGTGGCCGAGGGCGAGAAGGTCTGCTGGGGCTGACCCCGGCACCTCGCCTGACAGACGTCGGC
>NZ_BAAAYX010000002.1:741794-853277 GCF_039536605.1 Microlunatus aurantiacus | reverse complement strand
CGCACCCCCTCTCGCACAAGGCAAGGAAGCCCTCATGAGCGTCGATACGACCGCGCCGGCGTCTGCTGCTGAGCAGTTCGCGCTGCGTCGGCAGTCACCGATCCAGCGACTGCAGCACGTGCTGCACGCCCACCCCTCGATCAGCCCGCTGCTGGTGCTGATCGTCTCCTTCATCATCTTCACGATCTTGAACCCGCGGTTCGCCGCGCCGGGCACGATCGGCATCATCCTGCAGCAGACAGCTGTCATCGCCGCGCTGGCCATCGGCCAGACGCTGGTCATTCTGACCGCCGGCATCGACCTGTCCGTCGGCGCCGTGGCGATCCTGTCGTCGCTCGTGATGGCCACGCTGTCGGCCCAGAACGGTCTCCCCGGCTGGCTGGCGCTGGTGCTCGGCATCGGGGTCGGTGTCCTCGCGGGTGCCGTCAACGGTCTGCTGGTGACCCGGTTGAAGCTCCCGCCGTTCATCGTCACCCTGGGCACCCTGTCCATCTTCACCGCGATGGCGCTGCTCTACTCCGGTGGGCAGGAGATCGGCCGTCGCGATCTGCCGGCGATCATCAACTGGACGGGCACCCCGATCATCCTCGGCCCGTTCCGCATCACCACCGGGGTCCTGCTGGTGGCTGTCCTGGCCCTGATCGTCGCGTTCTGCCTGTCCCAGACCGCGTGGGGTCGCCACGTCTACGCCGTCGGCAACGACATCGACGCCGCCCGCCTGGTCGGCATCCGCGTCGACCGGGTCCTCCTGTCGGTCTACACCGTCGCCGGACTCCTCTACGGCATCACCGCCTGGATCCAGATCGGCCGGGCCGGCACCGCCTCGGCCAACGCCATCGTGGACGCCAACCTCGACTCCATCACCGCGGTGGTGATCGGCGGCACCAGCCTGTTCGGCGGACGCGGCGCCATCATCGGCACCATCCTCGGCGCGCTGATCGTCGGCTTCTTCCGGATCGGCCTCAGCCTGGCCGGGGTCGACGACCAGTGGCGGGTGCTGGCCACCGGTCTGCTCGTGATCATCGCCGTCTCCATCGACCAGTGGATCCGAAAGGTCAGGTCCTGAACATGAGTGCAACCCCCACCGAGGCCGTGACCGGCATCGGCAACCCGCCGGTGCTCGCCGATCCCTCCCAGACCGTCCTGTCCGCTCGTGCGCTGATCAAGACCTTCGGCAAGGTCATCGGTCTGGACGGAGTCGACCTCGACCTGTTCCCCGGCGAGGTGCTGTCGATCATCGGCGACAACGGCGCCGGCAAGTCCACGTTGATCAAGACCCTGACCGGAGCCCTGATCCCCGACTCCGGTCAGGTGTTCCTCGACGGTCGGCAGGTCAGCTTCAAGACCCCGCAGGACGCCCGGTCGTCGGGCATCGAGACCGTCTACCAGACCCTGGCCGTGGCCCCGGCTCTGGACATCGCGGCCAACATGTTCCTCGGACGGGAGCGTCGTCGGCCGGGCATCCTCGGCTCGGTGTTCCGGATGATGGACAAGGCCGGCATGAAGGACGACGCCGCCACGTCGATGGCCAACCTCGGCATCGCGACGGTGCAGAACATGTCGCAGGCCGTCGAGACCCTGTCCGGCGGCCAACGCCAAGCCGTCGCCGTGGCCCGGGCGGCCACGTTCGCCACCAAGTTCGTGGTGCTGGACGAGCCGACCGCCGCCCTGGGGGTGAAGGAGACCGGGCAGGTGCTGAACCTGATCCAGCAGATCAAGGCCAAGGGCCTGCCGGTGATCCTGATCAGCCACAACATGCCCAACGTGTTCGAGGTGTCCGATCGGATCCACATCGCTCGCCTCGGCGGCTGCGCGGGCGTCATCACCCCGAAGTCCCACACCCCGACCGAGGCGGTGGCGATCATGACCGGCGCCACCACCCTGGCCAGGGGCTGATCACGGTGACCGGTATCCGCAGCCACGTCCTGGTCGGCTACATCCCCACTCCGGAGGGGATCGCGGCCCTCGACTACGCCATCGCGTACGCCGAGCAGAACGAGGCGCGGCTGACAGTGGTCAACACCGCCAAGGACGGCGACTACGCCCACCCGCAGTTCGCCACCGCGGAGGACGTCGACACGATCGACGACCTCCTGGCCACCAGGAAGGTGGAGCACACCATCGTGCGCCCCACCGACGGCAAGCCCGCGGCCGAAGCCATCCTCGACACCGCCGCGGAGGTGGGGGCCGACACGATCGTGATCGGTGTCCGCCGCCGTTCGCCGGTCGGCAAGATGCTGACGGGCAGCACCGCCCAGGCGATCATCCTGCGAGCCGACTGCCCGGTGATCGCGGTCAAGCCGCAACCCTGACCGACCCGCACCCGGGCTCCTGTCGGAGAACCTGACCGCTCGTGGTCAGCCCGACAGGAGTCCGGGTCAGCGCACCGGGTAGTAGCGCCCGAGCGTCTCCGCCTTGAGGTCGGCGTACGAGCCGTCGGAGACGGCTGTCCTGATCCGGTCGACCAGGGCGACGACGAACCGCTCGTTGTGGATGGTGCACAGCGTCGCCGCCAGCATCTCCTTGGCCTTGAACAGGTGGTGCAGGTAGGCCCGCGTGTAGTGCGTGCAGGTGTAGCAGTCGCACTCGGCGTCGATCGGCTCGAAGCACCGTCGTGATCCCGCGGTGTTGACGTTGAAGCGTCCGTCGCGGGTGTAGACGGCCGCGTTCCTGGCCACCCTGGACGGCGACACGCAGTCGAAGGTGTCCGCGCCGTTCTCCACGCAGGTGAACAGGTCGTCGGGCTCGGAGATGCCGAGCATGTGCCGGGGCCTGTCCTCGGGCAGCTCGTCACTCACCCAGCCGGTGATGGTGCCCAGGTTCTGCTTCTCGAGGGCCCCTCCGATGCCGAAACCGTCGAAGGAGTGGCCGTCGATCTCCACGGCGGCCAGATCGCGGGCGGCCCGCCGCCGCAGGTCCTCGTACTGCGCGCCCTGGACCACCCCGAAGAGCGCCTGGTACGGCGCGGTCGCCCGCTCGGCGGTCAGCCGCCGGTGCTCGGCCAGGCAGCGCACCGCCCACGCGTGGGTGCGCTCGACCGAGCTCTCCTGGTAGCCGCGGGTGTTCATCAAGGTGGTCAGCTCGTCGAACGCGAAGATCACGTCCGCCCCGAGCCGGTGCTGCACCTGCATGGACACCTCGGGGGTGAAGCGGTGCCGGCTGCCGTCCAGGTGGGAGGTGAAGGTGACCCCGTCGTCGTCGACCGCAGCCAGCCGGTTCTTTCCGGCCGCCACCACGTCGTCGTCGGCCAGCCCGGCGGTGTCCATCGCCAGCACCTTCTTGAAGCCGACCCCGAGGCTCATCACCTGGAAGCCGCCGCTGTCGGTGTAGGTCGGACCTGGCCAGTTCATGAACCGCCCCAGTCCCCCACCGGCCTCCACGACGTCGGCCCCGGGCTGCAGGTAGAGGTGGTAGGCGTTCGCCAGCACGGCCTGGGCACCCAGCTCGGCCACGGTCTCGGGCAGCACCGTCTTCACCGTCGCCTTCGTCCCGACCACCACGAAAGCCGGTGTGGCGATGGTGCCGTGCGGCGTGGTGATGGTGCCGGTCCGGCCGGCTCCGCCGGCGAGGGTGTCGCCGACCTCGAAGCCGAAACCTGTCCCCGGGGCGGAGGGCGGCGCCGGTGACGGAGAAGCGCCGCTCACGAGGCCGCCGACGGCGTGTCGCCGGTGTGTCGCGGGCTCGAGGTGCGCCTTTCCGTCACGTCGCGCCGCATCAGCCCGTCCGCCCACGCAGCATCAGCCCCGCGCAGGCGACCACGCCGGCCGTCGAGGTCCGCAGGACGTGGGGCGTCAGCAGCGTCGGGCGACCGCCCACCGCCGTCAGGGCGGTCAGCTCGTCCGGCGCGAGGCCGCCTTCCGGTCCGACCACCAGCAGCACCTCGCCTGACTCCGGCAGGCTGACCGAGGCCACGGGTGCGGCGGCGTCCTCGTGCAGCAGCAGGGCGACGTCGGCGGCCGCGATCCGCGTGGCCAGCGTGCGGGTGTCGATCGGCTCGGCCACGGTGGGCACCCACAACCGGCGGGACTGCTTCGCGGCCTCCCGCGCCGAGCTCCGCCAGCGGGCCAGCCCCTTCGTGCCTCGCTCGCCCGACCAGCGCACGATGGACCGGGCGGCCTGCCAGGGCACGATCTCGGTCACGCCGACCTCCGTCAGCAGCTCGACCGCCAGCTCACCGCGGTCCCCCTTGGCCAGCGCCTGGACGACGACGAACCGGACCGCGGGGGCCGGTTCCTCCCGGTGCCCGAGCACCTCGACGGTGATGCTCTGCTTGCCGGTGGCCACCACCGGCCCGGTGACGGCGCGGCCGGCGCCGTCGGCGAGCACCACGGTCTCGCCGAGGCGGATCCGGCGCACGACAGCAGCGTGCCGGCCTTCGGGACCGTCCAGCAGCACGGTCTCCCCCAGCCGCGGCAGCGGGTCGGGCAGTGCGGCGTGGAAGAGCGGTTCGGAGCTCACTGGCCGGCGAACGCGTCCCGCAGCCGACCGAAGAAGCCCTGGTTGTGCTTCTGCACCGAGCCCTCGACCGAGGTCTCCTCGCGCAGCTCCGACAGCTGGCGCAGCAGCTCGCGCTGCTCCTTGTCCAGCTTCGTCGGGGTCTGCACCATCAGCGTCACGCCCATCTGACCCCGCCCGTGCGACCGCAGCCGCGGCACGCCCCGACCGTCGAGAGCGACCCGGGTCCCGGACTGGGTGCCCGGCTGCACGGTGATCGTGGTGACCTTGTCCTCGTCGTCGGCGTCCTCCAGATCGGCCTCGAGGGTCTGCACCCGGATCTCGGTGCCGAGAGCGGCTGCCGTCATCGGGATCCGCAGCACCATCTCCAGGTTGTCACCGTCGCGCTGGAACACCTCGTGCGGAGCGACCTCGAGCTCGACGTACAGGTCACCCGCGGGTCCGCCGCCGGGGCCGACCTCGCCGTGAGCAGCCAGGTGGATGCGGTTGCCCGTGCTCACCCCGGCCGGGATCTTCACGTTGATGGTGCGGTTGGAGCGGACGCGGCCGTCGCCGGAGCACTCCACGCACGGGTTGGGGATCACGGTGCCGTAGCCGCGGCAGGTCGGGCACGGGCTGGTGGTGCGGATGTCACCGATGAAGGAGCGCTGCACGTGGGTCACCTCGCCCTGGCCGTGGCAGGTGGCGCAGGTGACCGGCTTCGAGCCCTCCTGGGCACCGGAGCCGCTGCAGCGGGGACAGAGCATCGCGGTGTCGACGCGCAGCGGCTTGGTGGTGCCGAAGGCGGCCTCGGCCAGCTCCAGCTCCAGCCGGACCAGGGCGTCCTGGCCGCGACGCGTCCGGGACCGGGGACCACGGGCGGTCTGCTGACCGAACATCGCGTCGACCAGGTTGGTGAAGTCGAAGCCTCCGTTCGCGCCGGCGAAGCCACCGTTGAAGCCACCGCCCATCCCGCCACCGAGCGGGTCGCCGCCCCGGTCGTAGAGGTCGCGCTTCTTGGCGTCACCGAGCACCTCGTACGCCTCCGCGACCTTCTTGAACCGCTCACCGGCGTCCGCCTCGGTGGCCACGTCGGGGTGCAGCTTCATCGCCAGCTGGCGGTAGGCCTTCTTGATCTGCTCAGGGCTCGCTTCGCGCGGGACGCCGAGGATCTCGTAGTAGTTGGTGCTCATCGTGTCCAGATTCTTCGGAGGGTTGGATTCTGTGAGAGGTCGATGGGTCAGCCCTCGGCCAGGAAGCGACCGACGTACCGGGCTACCGCCCGTACCGACGCCATCGTCGAGGGGTAGTCCATCCGGGTCGGACCGACGACGCCGAGGGTGGCCCAGCTGTCCAGCGCGGTGCCGTAGCCACTGGCCACCAGCGACGTGGACTGCAGCTCCGCGTACGGGTTCTCGCGGCCGATCCGGACCGTCACGATGTCGGTGGACGTGGCCTCGCCCAGCAGCTTGAGGAGCACGACCTGCTCCTCCAGTGCCTCGAGCACCGGTCGTACGGTGGTCTCGAACTCGTCACCGAACCGGGTGAGGTTGGGCATCCCACCGACCACGACCCGGCTGGAGGCGTCGCTGCCGAGCATGTCCAGCAGGGTCGCGATGCAGCCGCGCCCGATCGAGGAGATCGCGACCGGCAGCTCCGCGAGCAGCTGACCCAGCCTGGCCGCCGCCTGGCTGGAGACCTGCCCCACCGCCGCCGCGTTGAGCAGGGAGCGCACCCGGGTGAGCTCGTCGTCGGTGTGCTCGATCTCGACCACCCGCTGCTCGATGCGTCCGGTGGAGGTGATCAGGATGACCAGCAGCCGCTGGCTGGAGAGGGAGACGAGCTCGACGTGCCGCACCTCGGCGTGGCTGAGCGTCGGGTACTGCACGATCGCCACCTGCTGGGTGACCTGGGCGAGCAGCCGGACCGTCCGGTGCAGGATGTCGTCGAGGTCGACGGCCCCGGACAGGAAGGTGTGGATCGCCCGCTGCTCGGCCGGCGACAGCGGCTTGACCGAGCCGAGCCGGTCGACGAACAGGCGATAGCCCTTGTCGGTCGGGATCCGCCCGGCACTGGTGTGGGGCTGGGTGATGTAGCCCTCCTCCTCCAGCGCCGCCATGTCGTTGCGGACGGTGGCCGGGGAGACGCCGAGGCTGTGCCGCTCGACGAGAGCCTTGGAGCCCACCGGCTCCTGGCTGGAGACGTAGTCGGTCACGATCGCCCGGAGCACCTGCAGCTTGCGGTCGTCCACACCCTCTCCTCTGCTCGTCGTCACTCGCTGCTCCGCCGCGCGCCGAGTGACTCTGCTCTCCCTCGCCGTCCGCGCACGCCGAGCGTGGTTGCTCTCTCGTGGTCCAGACCGAGCCGGGCGCTTCGCTACGCCGTCGCTCGCGACGGGATCTTTGGCACTCTGACAGAGCGAGTGCCAGTCTAGTCACATGACCCAGCGCCCCGGCCCCTTCACTGCCGTGGCCGACCACGTCTACGTCTCGGTCGTGCCCTTCCCCGACGACCAGGGCTCCGGAGCGGTGAACGTCGGCCTGGTGGTCGGGTCCGAGGCGGCACTGCTCGTCGACGCGGGGGCCACCCCGGAGCAGGGTCGGCAGCTCCGCGAGGAGGTCGCGGCCGTGACGGCGCTGCCGGTGACCGCGGTGGTGCTGACCCACGCGCACTTCGACCACGCCTTCGGCGCCGGCGGCATCGACGCGCCAGCCGTGATCGCGCACGAGACCGTCGGCCCCTGGTTGGCCGGACCGGAAGCGGCGGCCGAGGCGGAGCGGGTGGGCGTCGACCAGCTGTCGCTGCCCCGACCCCGTCGCGAGGTGGCAGTGGCGGCCGCCGTCGACCTGGGTGGCGGTGTCCGGGTCGAGGCTGTTCACCTGGGCCGCGGGCACACCGACGGCGACCTCGTCGTCGTGGTCGCCGGGGCGGACGTGGTCTTCGCCGGGGACCTGGTCGAGTCCAGCGGCCCCCCGTCGTACGGGCCCGACTCCTACGCCCACGAGTGGCCGGCGACCCTCGACGGACTGATCGGGCTGACCACCGAGCGGACCGTGATCCTGCCCGGTCACGGCGCGCCGCTGGACCGGGAGGCGGTCTTCGAGCAGCGCGGCCGGGTCGCGGCCGTCTCCGGCGAGATCAGCCGGCTGGCCGGTCTGGGGGTGCGACCCGAGG
This sequence comes from Microlunatus aurantiacus, assembly GCF_039536605.1. NCBI lineage: Bacteria > Bacillati > Actinomycetota > Actinomycetes > Propionibacteriales > Propionibacteriaceae > Microlunatus > Microlunatus aurantiacus. The sequence continues at coordinate 845,669 of NZ_BAAAYX010000002.1, read as the reverse complement.
ATGCCGAGGAGCGCGGCACCTGGGCGCTTCCCTTCTCCGCCGTCCGCGAGGGGCTGGCCGCCGGTCTCACCCAGGCGCGCGCCGCGGACCCGCAACGGCGGCTACCGCTCGCCTGATCGGGCACGATGACCCTATGAACGCCTGGATGATCCCGTGAGCGACTGGATGGTCCCGTGAGCGACTGGACGATCCGGTGAGGGACGCGGGGATGGCGCGCCCGGCGACCATCGCCGACGTGGCCGCCCGTGCCGGGGTCTCGCCCGCCACGGTGTCGCGGGTGATGAACGGCACCAGGGCTGTCGACCAGGAGATGACCGAACGCGTCCGGGCCGCCGCGGCGGCGCTCGACTACTCCCCCAGCCCGCTGGCCCGCAGCCTGGTGCTCGGCCGGACCAACACCGTCGCCGTGGTCGTGCCCGACCTCGGCAACCCCACCTTCCACGGCGTGCTCCGTGGCCTCAGTCACGCCGCGGCCCGGAACGGCTACCACGTGCTGGTGGCCGACTCGGCCGAGTCGGTGACCGCCGAGCTGGCCCTGGCGCAGCAGACCCGCCGCCGCTGCGACGGGCTGGTGCTGGTCGCCCCACGGATGCCGGAGACCGACCTGGCCCAGCTGCTGCGGACCCTGCAGCCGATGGTGGTGGTCAACCGGGAGCCGGTCGGCGAGCACGCGTCCCCGGTGGTCACGGCCGACTACCGGCTGGGACTGACGGAGCTGCTGGAGCTGCTGTACGCCGATGGCCACCGGTCGCTCGCGTACCTGGCCGGCGCGCCGCAGAGCGCGTCCAACACCCGCCGGCTGGCGGCACTGGAGGAGTTCGGGGCCACGCACCCGGACCTGGCGGTGGAGATCCGTCCGTGCGGGGTGAACTTCGTCGACGGTCACGACGCGGCCGGGCCGTTGGTCAGGTCGGGCGTCACGGGCGTGCTCGCGTTCAACGACCTGGTGGCCATGGGTCTGGTCAGCGCGCTGGGCGAGGCCGGTGTCGCCGTCCCGGCCGCGATGTCGGTGGTGGGTTTCGACGACATCCCGTTCGCCCGGTACGTCACACCACCGCTGACCACCGCCGCCGTACCGGTGACCGAGCTCGGGGAGCTGGCCTGGCAGGGCATGTGGGACCTGCTGTCCGGGGGGCCGCCCCGACGGACGGTGGTGCTGAGTCCGCAGGTCGTCCGGCGGGGCAGCACCGGACCGGCTGCCCGCTCCCGCCCGGAGACGGCAGACGGCCCCTGACCTGCGGGCGTGGTGCAGGTCAGGGGCCGTCTGGTTCGGGGCCGACTCAGTGACGAGTCGGGGGCCTACTTCCCACCGGTCGTGGCGATGCCCTTGACCAGGAACTTCTGGCCGAACAGGAACACCAGGAACAGCGGGATCAAGGTGATGATCGACATGGCGAACATGGCTCCCCAGTTGCTGCCGCTGGTCGCGTCCAGGAAGGACTTCAAGGCGACCGGGACGGTGTAGGAGTTCGGGTCCGTCAAGTAGATCAGCGGGGTGAAGAAGTCGCTCCAGGTCCAGATGAAGGTGAAGATCGCCGTCGTGGCCAGCGCCGGACCCATCAGCGGGATGAGCACCCGGGAGAAGATCCGCCAGTGACCGCACCCGTCGATCCGGGCCGCTTCGTCCAGCTCCTTCGGGATGCCCCGGATGAACTGGACCATCAAGAAGATGAAGAAGGCGTCCGTGGCCAGGAACTTGGGCAGGATCAGCGGGATGAACGTGTTCACCCAGCCCAGGTTGTTGAACAGGATGTACTGCGGCACGAGGACCACGTGGATCGGCAGCATCACCGTGACCAGCATGATCGAGAACCACAGCGTCTTGAACCGGAACTGCAGGCGGGCGAACGCGTACGCCGCCAGCGAGCAGGCGAACAGGTTGCCGGCCACCGCGCCGATCACCACGATCGCGGAGTTCACGATGTAGTGACCGAACGGCTGGGCGAGAGCGAACCAGCCCTCGGTGTAGTTCTCGATCACCAGGTTGTTCAGCCACAGCCCCGGCGTCCGGAAGATCACCTCGGTGGGGCGGAACGACGACACCAGCAGCCACAGCAGCGGGTAGATCATCACCACGCTGGCAGCGATCAGCAGCGCGTGCTTGACCAGAGACCGGGCCCGGGTGGCTCCGCTGACGGTGTTGGGTGGCGGGTCGGACGGCGGGCCGGCCACAGCGGCCGGCGCGGCCAGGGACTCTTTCAGCTCAGTCATCGTAGAACACCCAATACTTCGAGAGGAAGAAGTTGACCGCGGTCAGCGCTCCGACGATGACCACCAGCAACCACGCCATCGCGGCGGCGTAGCCCATCTGGAACTGTCCGAAGCCACGCTGGTAGAGGTACAGCGTGTAGAACAGCGTCGAGTCCGCCGGACCACCGGTCCCCGCCGAGACCACGAAGGCCTGGGTGAAGGACTGGAACGCCCCGATCAGCTGCAGCACCAGGTTGAAGAAGATGATCGGTGACAGCAGCGGCAGGGTGATCTTGGTGAACTTCGTCCAGGTCGTGGCCCCGTCGACCGAGGCAGCTTCGTAGTACATGCCCGGGATCTGGCGCAGGCCGGCGAGGAAGATCACCATCGGTGAGCCGAAGGTCCACACGTGCAGCAGGATGATCGTCCACAGCGCGTAGCTGGGATCGGAGATCCAGCCGATCTGCGCGTCGAAGCCCAGCAACCGCAGGATCTGGTTGACCAGTCCGTCGGTGCCGAACATCTGACGCCAGAGCAGCGCGATGGCCACCGAGCTGCCGAGCATCGACGGCAGGTAGAACACCGAGCGGTAGATCGGCAGGCCCCGCATGCCCTTGTCCAGCAGCAACGCGATCCCCAACGCGAAGACCAGCTGCAGCGGCACCCCGACGAACACGTAGATGAAGGTGACCTTGAGCGAGTGGTGCAGCCGGTCGTCACCCAGCATCCGGACGTAGTTGTCGATGCCGATCCACTTCGGGGCCTGGATCAGGCTGTACTGGGTGAACGACAGGTAGAGGCTGGCGATCATCGGGCCGATGGTGATCAGGAACAGCCCGATGAACCACGGGATCAAGAACAGGTAGGCCGCCTTGTTGTCCCGGCTCGCCTCCTTGCGACGCTGTGCCTTCTCCTCCGGCGTCTTGGCCTTGTTGACCTTCAGGTGAGAGAGCTCAGATATGGCGCTCATTCATCAGCCCTGCATGTTCGACTTCATCTCGTCCATGAACTTCTGCGCCGCCTCGGCGGTGCTCTGACGACCGAACAGGACCTCGGTCGCGAAGCGCAGCATGACGTCGCCGATCTTGCCGCCGCCGGGCGGCGGTGCGATCGGGGTGTCGGCCAGCTCGGGCTGGATGTCGTTCAGGAACGTCTGGACCGTCTGCTGCACCTTGGAGAGCTTGGGCTTGATGGCGGCCTGCATCTCGCTGTTGGCCGGCATCCCCCGCTCGGCGAGCAGGAGGTTCGCTGCCTCGGGCGAGTTGACCAGCCAGCTGATGAAGGCGACGGCCGCCTCGGGGTTCTTGGTCCGGGCCGAGGCCGACCACAGCATCGACGCCTTGTACCAGGCCTTGCGCTCGGCCGAGTTGCCGGCGATGGTCGGGTAGCGCAGCATCGACAGGTCGGTGCCCGCGGCGGCGGTGATGGCCTCGAGCTGGTTGGAGTTGGACAGCGCGAGGGCCGCGGTGCCGACCACGATCGCGCTCTGGTCGAGGGACTTGGCCGCCTCCTCGGTGATCTGGGAGGGGGTGCCGATGGCGCCGGCCTTCTGGGCCTTGACCAGGTAGTCGAACCAGCCCTGCACGTCGGCGGTCTCGACGCCCATGCCCTCGGGGGTGAACAGCGCCTTGCCCTGCTGGCGGATCCAGGCCTGGAACAGGTTGTCGCTGACCAGTGACTGGAAGCCGAAGGTCAGCTTGGTCTTCTTGGCGACCTCGGCGGAGACGTCGACCAGGGAGTCCCAGGTCCAGCTCTTGTCGTCGGGCACCGCCACGCCCGCCTTCTCGAAGACCTTGGGGTTGGCCAGGACGACGAGGCAGTTGATGCCGGCGTTGATGCCGTTCAGGGTGCCGTCGATCTTGCCCGAGTCGACGGTGCCCTCGATGAACTTCGAGGTGTCCACGCCGGAGAGGTCGAGCAGGGCGCCACGGTTGCCGTACTCGGAGATGTAGGCCATGTCCATCTGGATGATGTCGGGAGCGGTGTTGCCGGCGACCTGGGTGGCCAGTCGGTCCCAGTAGCTGGCCCATTCACCGGGCTGGGGAGAGATCTTCACACCGGGGTTCGCCTTGGTGTAGGCGTCGATCGCCGTGGTGGTGTTCTTGTTGCGGACGTCGTTGCCCCACCAGGTGAAGTTCAGCTCGGCCGAGGACGCATCGCCCCCGCCCCCGCCGCTGTTGCTGGAGCCGGGCGCGCAGCCCACCAGCCCCATCGTGGTTGCTGCGGCGGCCAAGCCCCCGAGCAGGAACTGCCTGCGGTTCACGCCCATTGTCTCTCCCTCATCATTGCGGTGGAAAACGGTTTCTCGCGAAGATACGAGTACCGCAGCTCGGGTGTCAATCCACTTGCCAGCAATTGTCGAGCTGTTGCCCGACGGTGTTCTGGACTGCTACCCGTGGTCCTGGAGACCTCGTGACACGAGACTCTAGGCGAACGAAAGCGATTGCGCAAGCGTTTCCGTAAGTCGTTTCGGCCTTGGTTTCCCCGGTCCGGAATCGGTTTCTCGAACCGGCTTCGACCCGCCGCCGACAGCGGGTCTGTACCGTTGTAGGTGACGGAAGAGGTGCGATGGGCCGAGTCACGGTGAAGACGATCGCGGGGGCGGTCGGGGTGTCGCCGTCGACGGTGTCCAACGCCTACAACCGACCGGACCAGCTGTCGACCGAGCTGCGGGAGAAGATCCTGGCGGTGGCCGCCGAGCTCGGGTACGCGGGCCCCGACGCGGCGGCCCGGATGCTGCGCAGCGGGCGGGCCGAGGCGGTCGGCGTGCTCCTCACCGAGCGCCTCTCCTACGCGTTCTCCGACCCGTACGCCATCGGCTTCCTGACGGCGGTGACCGAGGTGCTGGAGCAGTCCCAGACGTCGTTGGTCCTGATGCCCATCGGCTACGAGGCCCAGCTCGAGACGGGGACCCCGGACGTGACGGCCGTCCGGCAGGCCAACATCGACGCCATGACGGTGCTCTGCATCGGCAACCTGCACCCGGCGACCCAGCTGGCCAAGGCGCGGGGCATCCGGATCGTGGGCACCGACATCGATCCCGATCCGGACTCGACCTGGGTGGCCATCGACGACGTCGAGGCGGGAGCGACGCTCGGACGGCACCTGGCCGGTCTCGGTCACCACCGGGTCGGCGTGATCGCCGACACGGGCTACCCCGCAGGGACGGTCACCACCGGGCTGTCGATCGACGACATCACCTGCACCGACTGCCTCGCCCGGATCCGGGGGCTGGCGAGCACGCTGGACGAACTGGTGATCGTGTCCGGGGGACACAACGCACCGGTCTCCGGGATGGCCGCCGGCGGCGCCCTGCTCGATCTGCCGGACCGGCCGACCGCGATCGTCGGACTGAGCGACGTGGTGGCCCTCGGCGTGCTGGAGGCGATGCGGGACCGTGGCCTGGAGGCGCCCCGTGACGTCTCGGTGTCCGGTTTCGACGACATCGACGCCGCGGCGCAGGCCGGGCTGACGACGGTGCGGCAGCCGATCCTGGAGAAGGGTCGCCGGGTCGGGGAGCTGCTGCTGGATCCCGAGCGGGAGCCACGGCAGGTGCTGCTGCCGATCGAGCTGGTCATCCGGGACAGCACCGGGGCGCCGGCGTCCTGAGCCGTCGAGCTCGGGTCCGGCACGCGGGCGCGGGCGGGCAGGTGGACCTCAGGCGTCGTCGGGCCACGGCGCGCTGAGGTCGGCGGAGATGCCGTCGCACAGCTCGGTCAGACCGACCAGCAGCTCCTCGGCCGACGTGGCGGCGAGCAACCCCACCTGGTCGAGCGGCCCGAGGGGGGCGACGCCCGCCAGCTGCCAGGCGGTGGCCACCGGATCCCCCTGGATGCCGATGTCGGCCGGCCAGGTCAGCTCGGAGAACTCGCTCGAGACGGCCAGACTGCGGCGGACGGCCCGCTCGGCGTTGGCCAGCGGCGCCCGCCACTGCTCGTCCCAGGTCAGCTCCGGCACCGGCGAGACCTCGGCGCGGGGGTGCGGGTCGTCGTCCAACCACTCGTCGATCCGGATCCGCTGCCGCCCCTCGGCCAGCAGCCCGATGAAGCCGTCCTGCGTGCCGAGCGAGGTGATCTCGGCGACCGTACCGAGCCCGAATCGCTTCTCTCCCCCGCCGACCTCCTGCCCGCGCTCGATCAGCACCACCCCGAACTCGGCGGCATCGGACTGCAGCAGCGTGCTGAGCATGACCAGGTAGCGCTGCTCGAACACCCGCAGCCGCAGCGGCATGTGCGGGAACAGCACCGTGCCCAACGGGAACATCGGCAAGATCGCCATGCGCCCATGCAACCCGATCGGCCGGCGGAGCTCCAGCCGGGGTGGCGTCGGATCGACGGACAAGTCCGGGGCCCGCGCGTGCCGTACCGGGATCGAGGACGTCGCCGCGCCTAGTCTGCGACGGTGCCTCCGACCAACAGCACCCCCCAGCCGCCGACCGACCGCTACGCAAGGGACGTGCTGAACAAGGGCTGGCAGCAGCAGGCCAAGAAGGTCGTGCCCGATATCGTGCTCGAGCGCGGGATGGTGCTGGAGGACGCGAGCAGCGGGTTCTGCGGGGCTGTGACCCGCTGGGAGAACGGTCTGGTGGTCCTCGAGGGCCGCGGCGACAAGCGACGCAGCTTCCCGATCGGCCACGGGCTGCTGTTGGAGGGCCGGCCCGTGCTGGTCAAGGTGCCACCCCGCGCCCCGGCGGCGGCCCAGCGCACCCCGGGCCGGACCGCCTCCGGGTCGGTGGCCGGGCCCACCGAGCGGGCCAAGGTGGCGCTGCCGAGCCGCATCTACGTCGAGGGCCGTCACGACGCCGAGCTGGTCGAGAAGATCTGGGGCGACGACCTGCGGCACGTCGGGGTGGTGGTCGAGTTCATGGACGGCATCGACGACCTCTCCGACGTCGTGGCCGAGTTCCGTCCCGAGCGGGGCCGCCGACTCGGTGTGCTGGCCGACCACCTGGTGCCGGGCAGCAAGGAGTCCCGGATCGCGGCCGGGGTGGCCAAGGGTCCGTACGGCTCGTACGTGCTGGTGGCCGGGCACCCCTTCGTGGACGTCTGGCAGGCGGTCAAACCCGCCAAGCTGGGGCTGCAGTCGTGGCCCCACGTGCCGCGTGGCACCGACATCAAGCACGGCACCTGCGCGGCCCTCGGCTGGCCGCACCGGGACCAGGCCGACATCGCCCGCGCCTGGCAGCGGATCCTGGCCACCGTGACCAGCTGGACCGACCTGGAGCGGGGTCTGCTGACCCCGGTCGAGCAGCTGATCGACTTCGTGACCCAGGACCACCTCTCCTAGCCGGTGAGCCGCGACGGACCAGCGGTCAGGTCCTTGCCCATCACCTGGTCTGTCGGCGACTGCTTGCCCAGCCGTTGCCAGCCCCGGTTGGTGTACAGCCGAACGGCCGGTGCCCTGGGGTCATCCGTGGTGCCGAGCAGGGCCCGGCGGTGTGGGAGATCGGACAGCAGGGTGTCGTGCAGCCGCCCGCCGACCCCCTGGCCGCGGACCTCGGCGAGCGCGGCCAGCTCGACGAGCTCGAAGTGCCCGCCGACCCAGTCCGCCACCGTCAGGCCCAGCCGGTCGAGGACCAGATCGGACCAGTACTGACCCCGCTGGCCGGTGTAGCCCCAGCCGAAGCCGACCAGCCGGTCGTCGTCGTGGGCCGTGGCCAGGCGGAAGTCGGCGCGGGCGCGGTGCCGATCCCACACGTCCGTCCGCCAGGCCTCGGCATCGTCCGGCGGACCGAAGACCTCGTTCCACACCTGGAGAACCGCTTCGCGGTGCCGGGCTGCCCCGTCGCCGTCGTGGAGATCGATCCTGATCACGGCGTCATTGTGGAGGATCCGTGACGCGCTGGGAAGTGATCCGGCACCGGCTCAGGCCAGCCAGCGTCGGGCCTCGTCCCACCACCCCAGGCCGAGCATCGACCGGCCGATGATCACCGGCAGGCAGGCCTGCTCTGCCCCGGTCAACGGACGACGAGCCGTGTAGCCGTCCAGGAACGCCGCCTGGGCTTCCGGCGACAGGGGTTTCCAGTCGTGGTACCAGGTGCCGAGCAGGCACACAGCACGGGCCAGGTCGGCCACGGCAGTGTCCAGGCGCGCCTCCTCGAAGTCGAGGAGGCCGGTGATCGTGACGCCGTGGGTCAGGATGTTCGCGCCCCGGTAGTCGGCGTGCACCGGCTGGCGGGGTAGCTCGGGGAGGTCACGCGCCCGCTGCTCGAGCCGGGACCTCAGCTCGGCCGGCGCTCCCGGGACCCCTGGCCCACCGCCGGCCACCGGCCGCGCGTGCTCGAGCCGCGCGGCGTCGGGCCAGTCAGCCACGTGCTCGTGCAGCGACGCCAGCATCTCGCCGGCTGCACGGACCTGCTCGAGATCACCGCCGTCGAGCAGCTCCCCGGACAGCACCGGCTGGATCCCGAGGGATCGACCGTCACGCAGCAGCTGGTGATCGCCGGCGACCGTCGGCAGCGGCGGCGCGACGGGTAGCCCCCTTCCGGACAGCCAACGGACGAGAGCAGCTCGAGCAGCCAACGAGTCGTGCGCCGCAGCGAGCCGACAGACCTTGATCAGCAGCCGTCCGGCGTCGCGTGCCGTCACCCAGAACATCACGTTGTGGGCACTGATCACCATCCGGTCGAGGCTCTCCAGCCCGAGCTCGTAGTCCTCGGCGAGCACCCGAACCGCCCAGTCCGCGGCCGCATCGGCCGACGGGAAGCCGAACCTGCGCCCCAGCTCCACGGCAGCATCCGTGCGCTCCCAGAGCATCTCCGGGCGGGCGGTGATCATGATGCGGGGGCGTCGTGCCGGAACAGGACGGACACCCCGTCACGACGGTGGAGGATGTCTCCCGCTCCGCAGATGTCCACCAGGCCATTGAAGCCCTGAGCACCCTCTCCGTAGCTGTGCGACGCACCGAACGTGAGCCGGATCTTGCTTGTGTGGTTGGGAAATCGGACCTTCCGGTCTTGTTCTCGAACACCTGTTCGACTATGATGAGGGGTATAACTCCGCGGTCCTCTGGCGATCCTGCAGCACCTGTGCTGCAGGCTGCGGTGGACTCGCTCGACGTGGCCGTCGAGCACCTGATCAAGCTGGTCGACGACGGCGCGTTGATCGACCTCGGAGCGTTCGGACTGGTCGACATCCTGCAGGCGCTGGAGCGGGTGCGCAACAAGCTCCCCGTCGTGGACCGGGCGATGATCCAGTACGGCACCGAGCAGGGGGTGCCGGCCGTGCTGTGTGAGCGCACGATGACCCGGGTCCTCACCAACGGCCTCAAGATCTCGGTAGGGGAGGCCTCCCGGCGGGTCCGCGCAGCAGAGCACCTCGCCGACCGCACCAGCATGACCGGCGAGCCGCTGGAACCGGTCCGGCCCCACCTGGCGGCCGCCCAACGGGATGGGCGGGTGAACCCAGAGCAGGTCGCGTTGATCGATTCCGCCCTGCGCAAGGTGAAGCACTGTGAGGCAGCAGCGCTGGAGTCCGGTGAGATGCTGTTGGTCGAGCAGGCGACGCAGCTGGCTACAAGGATCTCGACCTGGTCACCGCGAAGCTGATCGACGCCATCGATCCGGACGGGGTCCTGCCGGCCGACGAGGCCGAGCACAGACTGCGCCGGTTCTTTCATCTCCAGCACCGCAGGGACGGATCTTGGGCCGGGGACTTCCGTCTGACCCCGGACGTTGGTCACAAGCTGGCCGCCCTGCTCGGGCCGCTGACCAAGCCACACAGCACCAGGTTCGAGACCCCAGCCGAGAACCACTCCCCCGACGCCGCCTCCTCGAGCACCACGCACCTCGTGGCGGACGACAGGACTCGTGGACAGCGTCAGCACGACGCCCTGGCGGGGGTGCTCGACGCCGCCCTGCGGGGCAACGACCTGCCCGCTGCCGGAGGCACCCCAACGACGTTGATCATCACCATGCCGTGGGAGGACTTCCTCAGCGACCGCGGCATGGGTGCGTACGACGACGGCTCCCCCGTCTCCGCAAGGACCGCACGACGACTGGCCGACCAGGCCGACATCGCGGTGTGCTTGAAGAACAGTCGCGGCGCCGTCCTCGATCTCTACCGGACTCGGCGGATCGCCTCCCTCGCCCAGACCCTGGCGCTGATCGCCCGCGACGCCGGCTGCAGCTTCCCCGGCTGCGACATGGCGCCCCAGTGGTGCGAGCGGCATCATGTGAACGCCTGGTACGACGGCGGGGACACCAACATCGGCAACCTGACCCTGGTCTGCTCCTACCACCATCACCAGTTCGCCCAGCGCGGCTGGCAGTGCGTGATCAACACCGACGGCCTCCCGGTCTGGATCCCGCCCCCGTGGATCGACCGCCAGCGGCGGCCGATCCTGAACGCCCGGATCACCCTCAACAACTGGGATCCGCAGGACCCGCTCGACGCCCATCCACCTCTGTTCGGTGATGCACCGGATGCCCCCTCACCAGCCGATGGAACAACTGGCTGACCAGGGTCGCAGTCACGTCGGCACCCCTCGCCCGCGACGTAGACCGCCGCAGGAGCCTGCACGGCAGAAGCCGCGCCGACCGCCGACGGCGACACACAGCACGACCACCCGCGAGTGCCACGGATTCCACGAACCGCCAGGCGTACGGCGTCCGGGGCTCGCTCGTGCGGTCAGCGCCGCCTGGGTCAGTCGACGAGCTCGCGCACCACGGCGTCGGCCAGCAGCCGACCGTCGAGCGTCAGTCGCAGCCGGTCCTCAGCCACCGTGAGCAGTGACCGTGCCGCCAGGTCACTCACCCGAGCGCGACCGCGCCCCGACAGCCGGTCCAACGACATGCCCTCGGCGAGACGGATCTCCAGCAGCACCTGCTCCAGCCGACGGTCCTCCGCGGTGAGGATCTCGCGGGCGTACGCCGGGGAGTCACCCGTGGCCAACCGGGCGGCGTACGCGGCGGGGTGCTTGACGTTCCACCAGCGCGTGCCACCGACGTGGCTGTGGGCGCCGGGACCGATCCCCCACCAGTCGTCCCCGCGCCAGTAGCCCAGGTTGTGCCGGCATGCCGCCTCGGGCCGACGAGCCCAGTTGGAGACCTCGTACGCCGAGTAGCCCGCGCTCGACAGCAGCTCCTCGGCCAGCAGGTACTTGTCGGCAAGGTCGTCGTCGTCGGGCAGCGGCAGCTCTCCTCGGCGCACCCGGCCCGCCATCTTCGTGCCGTCCTCGACCACGAGGGCGTACGCGCTGACGTGGTCCGGGCGTGCGCTGAGTGCCGCCTCCAGACTGGTGCGCCAGTCGTCCAGGGACTCCCCCGGCGTGCCGTAGATCAGATCCAGGCTGATCTGCTCGAAGCCGGCGGCGCGAGCCTCGGCCACCGCGGTCAGCGAGCGGCCGGGTGAGTGCACCCGGTCCAGCGTGGCGAGCACGTGCGGGACGGCCGACTGCATGCCGAAGGAGACGCGGGTGAACCCGCCTTCGCGCAGGGCGGCCAGAGACGCCGGCGACACCGACTCGGGGTTGGCCTCGGTGGTGACCTCGGCACCGGCCGTGAGGCCGAACGTGTCCTCGATCCGACCCATCAACCGGACCAGGTCGCCCGCGGCCAGCAGCGTCGGTGTCCCACCGCCGACGAACACCGTCGACACGGGCGGCGCGGCACGGCCGAGCACCCGTTCCGCCAGGTCGATCTCGGTCAGCGCTGCGTCGAGGTAGGCGTCGCCGGTCTCACCGAGATCCAGCGCCGCCGCGCCGGCGGCGCCTCGTAGGAGCTCGGCCGGGGTGTAGGTGTTGAAGTCGCAGTACCCGCAGCGGGTCCGGCAGAACGGCACGTGCACGTACATCCCTAGCGGACGTTCGCCGACCGCCGCCCGGGACGCCGGCGGCAGCGCGCCGTCGGCGGGCACGGGAAGACCGTCGGGCAGAGCAGAGGGCACGATCAGCCAGCGTACCGACCGTCGACGACCTCCCCGTCGGTCCGGCGGCTCAGGGAAGCGGGAACGGCAGCGTCAGCCCGTCGAGCACCCGGCGACAGGAGCACGTGGCGTCGTCGTCGGTCTCAGGGCCGGGCAGCGCCGCCACGGCGTCGGTGAGCAGGTCCTTGAGCCGCCCGATGTTGGCCGCGAACATCTCCAGCACAGCGGCGTGGGTCACCGGTTCGCCGTCGGTCGGGTCACCCGGCACCCCGGCGTCACGGTCGGTGACCAGGGTGACGCAGGTGAAGCAGAGCGCGAGCTCGCGGGCGATCGCCGCTTCCGGCTGCCCGGTCATGCCGACCACCGACCAGCCCTGGGCGGCGTGCCAGACCGACTCCGCCCGGCTGGAGAACCGGGGTCCGTTGATCACCACCAGGGTGCCGCCGTCGACCACGTCGGCACGCGCGCCGACCACCGCCCGGCGACCGCGCGGGCAGTACGGGTCTCCGAACGAGACGTGCACCACCGGTCCGGTCGCGTCGTAGACCGTGTGCGCTCGCCCAGAGGTCCGGTCCACCACCTGGTCCGGGACCACCACGGTCCCCGGACCCAGCTCGGGTCGCAACGAGCCCACCGCCGACGGCGCCAGGACCTGGCGCACCCCGACCGCACGGAGTGCCCACAGGTTGGCCCGGTAGTTCACCCGGTGCGGGGGGAACTGGTGCTCGGTGCCGTGCCGCGGCAGGAAGGCCACCCGCCGTCCGGCCAGCGTGCCGAGCGCCAGGGCGGCACTCGGCGAACCGAACGGGGTGTCCACGGTGACGAGCTCGGGGTCGGTGAGGAAGCGGTAGAAACCGGACCCACCGATGATGCCGATCTCTGCGTCGGCTGTCACCGACCCGACCCCACGACCCGCCGTCGCCGTGCTCATGCCGCTCATCTCAGGGGAGGAGGACGATCTTGCCGCGGGTGTGCCCGGACAGGATCGCCTCGTAACCCTCGGCCGCACGGTCCAGCGGGAACGTCTGGGTCTTGATCACCAGCTGGCTGCTCTCCAGCAGCCGAGCGGCCTCGGTCAGGGCGCCGACCTTGTCCCCGTCGCCGCCGGTGGTGAGCCTGGCCCCTGCCTCCGTCGCGGAGAAGTTGGCGATCGACACGACCTTGGCCGGGTCGTCGACCAGCGCCGTCAGCTCGGCGATCGGGGTCTTGCCGACCGCGTCGAAGACGCCGTCGAACGGTCCGACCCCGGTGGCGGCGACCCGCTCCGCCCACCCCTCGCCGTAGACGACCGGGGTGGCCCGGATCTCGCGCAGGTAGTCCTGGTTGGAGGGGCCGGCGGTCGCGACCACGGTCGCACCGCGCGCGACGGCGATCTGGACGGCCGCCGCCCCGACGCCACCGGAGCCGCCGTCGATCAGGACCGTGGAGCCGGCACCGACACCCAGCAGGTCCAGGGTCCGGATCGCGGTCTCCGACGCCACTCCGGCGGCACCGGCGACGGCCCAGTCCAAAGACGCCGGCTTGGCGACCCAGGCGGTCAGCACCGCGTGCTCGGCCTGGGTCTGCGAGCCGAGCCCGAAGACGTCGTCACCGAGCTGCACGCCGTCGACGCCGTCGCCGAGCTCGTCCACGACGCCCGAGGCGTCGAAGCCGAAGCCGATCGGCTCGGCGAGGGGTGCCCCGCCGGCCAGCGCACCGCCGAGGACCTTGCCGTCGAACGGGTTGATGCTGGCCGCGGAGACCCTGATCCGGATCTCCCCCGGCCCGGCGTGCGGCTCGGGCACGTCCTCGACCCGCAGCTGCTCCGGTCCGCCGTACGCGTGGATCCTGATGGCTCGCATTCCCTACCCCTGTCCTTCGGATGTCTGACGTTCAAACTAGCCTGCCGTCATGGACATTCCTCGTCGGCGGTTCCTCGGCTTGGCCGGGCTGGCCGCAGCCTCGGTCGCAGGGCTCAGCGCCTGCGGCAGCAACACCGGTCGACCCGACCCCGAGGCCTCGGCCTCGGGCGGTGGGACCAAGCCCCAGCTGAGCCAGTGGTACCACGAGTACGGCGAGGACGGCGTCGAGGACGCGGTCAAGCGCTACGCGGCGGCGTACGAGGCGGCCACGGTCACGGTGAAGTGGAACCCGGGCGACTACGACAAGCTCGTCTCCTCCGCCCTGCTGACCGCGAACGTGCCCGACATCTTCGAGTACGGCAACGGCCCCACCCTGGACATGATCAAGGCGGGTCAGGTCGTCGACCTCACCGAGCTGATCGGCGACGCCAAGTCCCAGTTCTCCGCACCCGTGCTGGCCGCCATGACCTGGGAGGACAAGATCTACTCGATCCCCCAGACCACCGACATGCAGATGCTCTACTACCGCAAGTCCGTGCTGGAGAAGGCGGGCGTGCAGCCGCCCACGACCATGGTGGCGCTGACCGACGCTGCCAGCAAGGTCGCCACCGACGACATGGGTGGCTTCTTCGCCGGCAACGACGGCGGCATCGGCGTGCTCAACCAGATGCTGATCTGGGCCGCCGGTCAGGAGCAGATCAACACCGACCAGACCGGCATCGGGTTCGACAACGACGCCGGCTACGGCGCCCTCGCCGCGTTCGCCCAGCTGTACGGGTCGGGTGGGCTGCTGAAGAGCGCGTCGGCCGACTGGTTCGCCGCCGACCCGTTCGTCAACTCCGAGACCGCCATGCAGTGGGGCGGGCTGTGGATGCTGCCCGACATCACCGCCAAGCTGGGGGACGACTTCGGGGTGCTGCCCTTCCCCGCCATCGGGTCGGCCGGGCGGCAGGCCGTGCCGTTCGGGTCGTACGGAGCCGCCGTCACCGCCAAGGGGCGCGATCCCGAGGCGGCGAAGGCCTTCGTGAAGTGGCTGTGGATCGACCAGGAGGAGTTCCAGGTGGACTTCTCGAACTCCTACGGCACCCACATCCCCGCCAAGCCGTCGCTGGTGGCCAAGGCCGACAAGATCGCCTCCGGTCCGGGGGCCGAGGCAGCGGGCTTCGTCGACAAGCTCGGCTTCGCTCCCAACAAGCTGTGGACCCAGGCCATCTCGCAGGCCATGGTCGCCGCGGTGACCAACGTGGCCACCAAGAAGGCCGATCCCGAGACCGAGGTCGGCAAGGTGGCGGCGGTGGCGACGAAGGAGATCGCACGGATCAAGTGAGCGACGAAGGAGATCGCACGGATCACGTGCGCGACGTGGACGTGGAGGCGGGTCACGTGGGCGATCGCCGATGAGCACCAGCGTCGTGCCCACGCGTCCCGTCGGTCACCGGTCGTTCTGGTACGCGATCTTCGTCGGGCCGTTCGTGCTCGGGCTGCTGGTCTTCGTCTACATCCCGGTGCTGTGGAGCGTCTACCTGTCGTTCTTCGACGCCCGCAACACGGTCACGCCGACGGAGTTCGTCGGCCTGGCCAACTACGCCTACCTGCTGCAGGACCAGGCCTTCCTCACCAGCATGGGCACCTTCGTGGTGTTCGCGATCTTCATCGTCCCGCTGACGTTCGCCCTGTCGCTGGCCCTGGCGCTGCTGGTCAACAAGGTCCGGGTGGCCAAGGCGTTCTTCCGGTCCGCCTTCTTCCTGCCCACCGCCTGCTCGTACGTGATCGCGTCGATGATCTGGCGGCTGTCGATCTTCAACGGGGCCCGGTTCGGGCTGGTCAACAACGTCCTCCGGCTGTTCGGCATCCCCCCGGTCAACTGGCTGGGCGGCGAGCACTACCTCTACTGGGTGGTGCTGGTCAGCCTGCGGCTCTGGCTCCAGGTGGGCTTCTACATGATCTTGTTCATCGCCGGGCTGAACCGGATCCCGGAGGACACCTACGCCGCGGCCGCCGTCGACGGGGCGACGGGGTGGCGGGTGCTCCGCTGGATCACCCTCCCCCAGCTCCGCGGCACCTCGGTGGCCGTGCTGCTGCTGCTCCTGATCGGCGCCTTCCAGGCCTTCGACGAGTTCTACAACACCTTGATCTCGGTCGGCACCTACCCGCCGTTCGCCCGACCGCCGCTGGTCTACCTCTATCTGATCTCGCTGGGCCAGGGGTCTCAGGACCTGGGGCTGGGCAGCGCCGGCACGGTCATCCTGACCGCGGTGGTCGCCGTCATCGGGCTGATCCAGATCCGCCTCTTCGGCTTCACGCCCAAGGACGAACGATGACCGGGGTGCCGGCGAAGCAGAAGCGACGGGCGATGAGGGAGGACGGGCGATGAACCGCGAACGACGCGGGGTGAGCGCGGCCCGTTACGTCGTGCTGACGCTGCTGGCGCTGCTGTTCCTGCTGCCCTTCTACGTGCTGCTGCGCAACGCGTTCGCCACCTCTCCCGAGCTGGCCGCCGCACGCTGGGTGTGGGTGCCGGCCGACCCCTCCCTCGACAGCCTGCGGACGCTGTTCGCCAACGACAACGTGCAGCTCGCCCGCAGCCTGCTCAACTCCTTCGTGGTCGCGGTGGTGCAGACTGCGGCCACGGTGCTGATCTCGGCCATGGCGGCGTACGGGCTGGCGCGCATCCCGAGCCGCTGGAGCCGCCCGGTGCTGGTCTTGACCGTGCTCACGTTGATGGTGCCCGCGGCGGTCACCTTCGTGCCCAGCTTCGTGATGGTGTCGAGTCTCGGCTGGATCTCCAGCTACCGCGGTCTGATCATCCCGGTGCTCTTCTCAGCCTTCGCCACCTTCTTGTTCCGTCAGCACTTCGCGGCCTTCCCCAAGGAGCTCGAGGAGGCGGCCGCCCTGGACGGCGCCGGTCTGTGGCGGACGTTCTGGCGGGTGGTGATGCCGAACGCATACGGGATCGCCGCCGCCGTCGGGACGATCACCTTCATCGGTTCCTGGAACGCGTTCCTGTGGCCGCTGCTGATCGGCCAGGACCGGATGTACCGCACGGTCCAGGTCTCGCTCAGCCAGTTCCTCACCTCCCAACGGGTGGACATCCCGCAGCTGTTCATCGGTGCCGCGGTGGCGATCGTGCCGGTGCTCCTCGTCTTCGTCTTCCTGCAGCGCTACCTTGTCCAAGGTGTCGAGTCGTCCGGCATCGACTGACCGGCGGTGGAGGGACGGTGTCGATGATGACCAGCGCCGAGGCGTACGCCGAGCGGCTGTTCGGCGCCAGCCTGAGCACCTACGAGACGTTCAGCACCTACGTCGGACTCACCCTGGGTTGGTTCGCCGCGCTGGCCGACGACGGCCCGGCCACCAGCACCGAGCTCGCCGCCCGCACCGGCACCCAGGAACGCTACTGCCGGGAGTTCTGCGAGTTCCAGGCCAGCCTGGGTGTCCTCACCGTCGACGACGCCTCCGATCCACTCCGCCGGGTGTTCGCCCTGCCGGCGGGACCGGCCGAGGTGCTGCTGGACGTGCAGAGCCTCAACTACCTGGGTCCGCTGACCCGGATGGCCGTGGCCGCGGGTCGGCGGATCGACGACCTGCTGTCGGCGTACCGGGGCGGCGGCGGGGTCTCCTGGGAGGCGTTCGGCGACGACGCCCGGGAGTCCCAGGCCGAGTTGAACCGGCCGTGGTTCACCCGGGCGCTCGGTCCCGCCCTGGCGTCGGTGCCCGACCTGCACGCCGACCTGTCCCGCCCGGGGGCGCGGATCCTCGACCTGGGGTGCGGCGGTGGCTGGTCGACCCTCGCCCTGGCCACGGCCTATCCGGACGCCACCGTGATCGGGATCGACGTCGACGCACCGTCCCTGCAGCTGGCGCGGGCCGCGGCCGCGGCGGCCGGTCTGGGCGACCGCGTCGACTTCGTGCTGACCGGCGGCGAGGACGTGCCGGGACCGGAGCCGTACGACGCGGCGTTCGCCTTCGAGTGCCTGCACGACCTGCCGCGCCCGGTCGAGGTGCTGGCGGCGGTCCGGGCCGCGGTCCGCCCCGGCGGGCCGGTGGTGATCATGGACGAGGCGGTCGCCGACGAGTTCGCGGCGCCGGGCAGCGAGGTGGACCGCTGCATGTACGGGTTCAGCCTGTTCATCTGCCTGCCCGACGGGATGGCCTCGACGCCCTCGGCGGGCACCGGCACGGTGATGCGCCGGCCGGTGCTGACCGACTACGCGATGCGGGCCGGCTTCGCCGAGGTCTCCGTGCTGCCGATCGAGGACTTCAGCTTCTTCCGGTTCTACCGGCTGTCCTGACTCCTACGCGTCCTGACCAGCGACTGTCCGGACCGGCTCGTCCTACTTCTTGTCCGCCTTGGTGGGCTCGGTGGTGGAGAGCGCAGCCACAAAGGCCTCCTGCGGGACCTCGACCCGACCGACCATCTTCATCCGCTTCTTGCCCTCCTTCTGCTTCTCCAGGAGCTTGCGCTTGCGGGTGATGTCACCGCCGTAGCACTTGGCCAGCACGTCCTTGCGGATCGCGCGGATGGTCTCCCGGGCGATCACCCGCGCTCCGATGGCGGCTTGGATGGGCACCTCGAACTGCTGCCGCGGGATCAGCTCCTTGAGCTTGCCGGCCATCAGCAGCCCGTACGCGTACGCCTTGTCCTTGTGCACGACCGCGGAGAAGGCGTCGACCGGCTCCCCCTGCAGCAGGATGTCCACCTTCACCAGGTCGGCCACCTGCTCGCCGTCGGGCTCGTAGTCGAGGCTCGCGTACCCCTTGGTCCGGGACTTCAGGGCGTCGAAGAAGTCGAACACGATCTCGGCCAGCGGCAGCGTGTAGCGGATCTCCACCCGGTCCGCGGACAGGTACTCCATCCCGTGCTGCACCCCGCGTCGGGTCTGACACAGCTCCAGGATGGTGCCGATGTAGTCGGTCGGGGTGAGGATGGTCGCCTTGACCACCGGCTCGTGGACCTCGGCGATCTTGCCGTCGGTCGGGTACTCCGAAGGGTTGGTCACGGTGAGCTCGGCCCCGTTCTCCATCACGACCCGGTAGACCACGCTCGGGGCGGTGGAGATCAGGTCCAGGTTGAACTCGCGCTCCAGCCGCTCCCGGACGATCTCCATGTGCAGCAGGCCGAGGAAGCCGATCCGGAAGCCGAAGCCCAGCGCGCCCGACGTCTCCGGCTCGTAGACCAGGGCCGCGTCGTTGAGCTGCAGCTTGTCCAGCGCCTCGCGCAGCTCGGGGTAGTCGTCGGCGTCCATCGGGTAGAGCCCGGCGTAGACCATCGGGTTGGGATGCCGGTAGCCGCCCAGATCCTGGGTCGCCGGTCGCGCCAGCGAGGTGACGGTGTCGCCGACCCGGGACTGCCGGACGTCCTTGACCCCGGTGATCAGGTAGCCGACCTCGCCGACCCCCAACGAGGGGGACTTGACCGGCTCGGGTGAGATGACGCCGACCTCCAGCGCCTCGTGCGCCGACTTGGTGGACATCATCAGCACCCGCTCGCGGTGCGACAGCTCGCCGTCGACCACCCGGACGTAGGTGACCACGCCGCGGTAGGTGTCGTACACGGAGTCGAAGATGAGGGCGCGCGCCGGGGCGTCGGGATCGCCGACGGGGGCCGGGACCTCGTCGACGATGACGTCCAGCAGCTCGGCCACACCGTCGCCGGTCTTGGCCGACACCCTGAGCACGTCGCCCGGATCGCAGCCGATGATGCCCGCCAGCTCGGCCGCGTACTTGTCGGGCTGCGCGCTCGGCAGGTCGATCTTGTTGAGCACCGGGATGATGTGCAGGTCGGCGTCGATGGCCAGGTAGAGGTTGGCCAGCGTCTGCGCCTCGATCCCCTGCGCGGCGTCGACCAGCAGCACCGCCCCCTCGCAGGCGGCCAAGGAGCGCGACACCTCGTACGTGAAGTCGACGTGCCCGGGGGTGTCGATCATGTTGAGGACGTAGCCGGTCTCGTCCCCCTCGCCGGCGTTCCAGGGCATCCGCACAGCCTGGGACTTGATGGTGATGCCGCGCTCGCGCTCGATGTCCATCCGGTCCAGGTACTGCGCGCGCATCGAGCGGGCGTCCACCACGCCGGTCAGCTGGAGCATCCGGTCGGCCAGCGTCGACTTGCCGTGGTCGATGTGGGCGATGATGCAGAAGTTGCGGATGATCGCCGGGTCGGTCCGTCCGGGCTGAGGTGCGGCGGTACGGCCGCGGCCGGGCGTGGGCGAGGTCACGAGCAGGTCTCCAAGAGGCAGGCGGGGTCGAGCGGACCCGAGTGGGTCGGACGCCCATCATCCCACCCCGCCCGCACCGATCCGAACTCCTGTCGAGCCGGCCACGCCAGGGGCGGGAGCCCGACAGGAGTCCGGGATGGTGGTCGCTACTGCGCCGGGAGGACGTGGTCCTTGAGCTTGTCGGTGCTCAGGCAGAGCGAGCAGACGACGTCGTCGTGGGTGGCGCAGGCCACCATGTCGGGGCGCTCGAACTCCTGCCGGCAGACGTGGCACGTCAGCACGGCGTCGGAGGGGTTGCCGAACTCGTCGTACATCGGCAGGTCGATGCCGTCGTCGGTCCGGCGCAGGTAGTAGCGGCCCTTGGTGGCGAACGCCAGGACCGGCGGAAGCACCAGGGCGAGACCGATGGCCACCAGCGGTGAGTACGGCTGGATGGCCGACCCGAGCAGGCCGAAGAAGGCGGCGATGGACACCCCCGCCGAGATCAGCATCGAACCGAAGCCGACCGGGTTGATGGCGTACAGCATCCCGCGGCGGAACTCCGGCCGGATGGGCGAGAGCTTGAAGAGCAGCTTGTTGAAGGTGATGTCGGAGGCGACCACCACGATCCAGGCCATGCCGCAGTTGGCGTAGAAGCCGAGGATCGTGTTGAGGAAGTCGAACATGTTCGCTTCCATCAGGATCAGCGCGATCAACAGGTTGAAGGCCAGGAAGACGATCCGGCCGGGGTAGCGCTTGGTGACCCGGGTGAACGAGTTCGTCCAGGCCAGCGAGCCGGAGTACGCGTTGGTGACGTTGATCTTGACCTGGCTGATGACGACCAGGATGACCGCGAGGGCGAGCGCCACACCGACCGGCATGATGTCGCGGTAGATCTCCAGGAACTGGTGCACCGGCTGGTTCGCGATCGCGGCCCCGTCGGCCACGTTGGCGATGATGTAGACCGCCAGGAACAGACCGATGACCTGCTTGATGGCGCCGAAGACGACCCAGCCCGGACCCGCCATGATCATGGCCGTCCACCAGCGGCGGCTGTTCTCCGGCGTGCGGGGCGGCATGAACCGCAGGTAGTCGATCTGCTCGGCGATCTGGGCGATCAGCGAGAGGCAGACGCCGGCGGCGAGCATGATCGAGCCGAGGTTGGTTGCGCCGTTGCCGTTCTCACCCTGGTAGGTGAAGAAGGTGTCGACCGTCTCCGGGTGGCTGACCAGCAGGTAGACGAACGGGATCACCATCAGCACCAGCCACAGCGGCGTGGTCCACAGCTGGAGCTTGGAGAGCACCTTCATCCCGTAGATGACCAGCGGGAAGATGATGATCGTCGAGGCCGCGTAGCCGAGCCAGAGCGGGACCCCCAGACCCAGGTAGAGACCCTGGGCCATGATCGAGCCCTCGAGCGCGAAGAAGATGAACGTGAACGTCGCGAAGATGACGTTCGTGACCACCGAGCCGTAGTAGCCGAAGCCGCTCCCCCGGGTGATCAGGTCGAGGTCCAGGTTGTAGCGGGCGGCGTAGTAGGCCAGAGGGAAGGAGGTCAGGAAGACGACCACCGCGAAGATGGCGATGCCCCACAGGGCGTTCGTGGTGCCGTAGGCGATGCCGATGTTGGCGCCGATGGCGAAGTCGGCGAGGTAGGCGATGCCGCCCAGGGCCGAGATGGCCACCACGCCGGGGGTCCAGCGGCGGTAGTGCCGAGGCGCGAACCGGAGCGTGTAGTCCTCCAGCGTCTCCTTGGTGGCGTCCTTGCCGACCAGGACGTGGTGCTCGTGGGCGGCTTCGGGTCCATCGGTGATCACGCTCTTGATGAGCGCACCGTCCGCAGTGGCGTCGGTCATGGCAGACTCCTTCGGGTCGCGCGCAGGGGCTGGCGCAGCAGTCGCCGTCATCCTCGACAAGCCCGGTCTCCGTCCGGTGTCGGATTCGTTCCAGTCGCGTTTCAGTGTTCTCTCACCGATTTCTCAGTGTGCGGAGCGAGAGATTTGGGGCGGCGGGAGCCGACTGCTAATGTTGGCGGTCGCGCCCGCTCGCGGACGCACCCGACCAGCTCACACGAGAGATCTTCAGAGGCTTACCCCGTGGCGAATATCAAGTCCCAGATCAAGCGGATCAAGACCAACGAGAAGGCGCGTCAGCGCAACAAGGCGGTCAAGTCTGCCCTGCGTACGCACACTCGTCGGTTCCGCGAGGCCGCTGCGGCCGGCGAGGCCGAGAAGGCTGTCGAGTACGCCAAGGCCGCGAACCGCGCGCTGGACAAGGCCGCTTCCAAGGGCGTCATCCACAAGAACCAGGCGGCGAACCGCAAGTCGGCCATCGCCGCCCAGGCTGCCGCGCTGGGCTGACCCGCCCGCTGCAGCCTCGACTGCCGCGGTGCGACCCGCCGCTCGAGTCCGTATCGACGTCCCGATCACCACTGGTGATCGGGACGTTGTGCGTTGGGAGTAGTCGGGCGCCCTGGTAAATCGGTCGAGCAGGGGTTACATCGGTCGAGCAGAGGGCCACCCCGGATACCGCCGCGAAGCCACCCACGGCCGTCCGACGCGTGCTCAGCAGCCGACCAGTGAGCGAGAGCCCGCAGGATCAGCGGAGCGAGGCGACGGCCGGTGTCCTCAGCTGCGCCGGTTGCCGGCGACGGAGAGGACGAGCTGCTCGAGCGCGAACTCGGCGTCGTCGGCGGCGCCCTTGACCTGGGCGTCGGCAACCGCGACGGCCTGCAGTGCGTTGGCCAGACCGCGCTGGTCCCAGCCTCGGGCCTGGGCCCGCATCGACTTGAGCTTCCAGGGTGGGACCCCCACCTCGCGGGCGAGGTCGCTTTCGCGGAGCCCGGCGGGCGCCCCGATCAGGCGGCCGAGCCCGCGCACGCCGGACGCGAACGCGCTGGTGACCAGGACCGGCGCCACCCCCGTCGACAGAGCCCAGCGCAGCTGCTCCATCGCCATCCCGGTGCGACCGGAGAGCGTGGCGTCGGCGACGGCGAAGCTGGTCACCTCGGCCCGGCCGCCGAAGTAGCGCCGCACCTGGGTCGCGGTGATCGCCTGGGTCTCGCTGTCCGCGAGGAGCTGGGAGACGGCGGCCGCCAAGGCCCTCAGGTCGTGCCCGACCGCCTCGACCAGCAGCGTCGGGGCCTCACTGTCGGCGGACCCGCCCAGCCGCCGGGCTTCCCGGGAGACGAACTGAGGCAGCTCCCAGGCCTTGACCGTCGGGCACTCGACCACCTCGGCCTTCGCCGCCTTGACGGCGTCCACCAGCTTCTTGTTGCGAGCGGCACCGTTGTGCACCAGCACGAGGGCGAGATCGGCGTCGACCCCTCGGGCCAGGTCGCCGACCTGACCCACCAGGTCGCTCGACAAGTCGGCGAGGTCGTCCAGCACCACGGCTCGTCGGGTGGAGAACAGCGACGGGCTGGTCAGCTCGACGAGTCGACCCGGATCGAGCTGGGCCGCGGACACCTGGTCGACCTCGACGGTCGGCTCGGCCGCTCGGGCGCGGTCGAGAACCTGAGCGATCGCCCGCTCCGCGAGCAGCCGCTCCGGCCCGGTCACCAGGGTCGCGACACCGTACGTCGACGTCGACGCGTGCGTTCGCTTCGAGCTGGCCACGGGCTCAGCATGCCAGTCGGTCACGACACTGCGGCGTTCGCTCGCGCCTCCGCGCAAACGACTGACCCAGTTGCTATACATGGCCCAGGTTTCGACTCCGAAAGGGCCGCCGTGTCCGCCGTGACTTCCCCCATGGACAGGCACCCCGCATGACGACCGACGCTTCCGTGGACCAGCCGTTCACCGGCCAGACCCGCGAGCTGAACCGTCTCGTACGGGTGCAACCAGGCACAGTCCTGGTCATCTTCCCTCCTGGCGAGCGCCCGAAGGTGCGCCACCCCGGTGAGACCGTGCTGCCGACCTGGAACCCGTTCCAGTACGCCTCGCTCGCGCTTCCGGTGACCACCGGACTGGTGCCGTTGACCATGGTGGTCAGCGACCTGACCACGTTGGACAACCAGTCGATCGCGCAGGTGACGCTCAAGGTCACGGTCCAGCTGCTCGACACCGGCGACTTCGCCGCCGTCGCCGACCTGGCCGCGGAGTTCGGAGACACCTTCGGCGCGTACCTGATGCAGGAGCTGCAGGCCAAGATCGAGAGCACCGTCCGGGGCGCGTTCCGGATGAACCGGGTGGCCGATCTCCGCCGGCACACGGTGGCCGCCGTGCTGGAGGAGCGCTGGGTCCCCACCTCGTTCGCCAACGGCACGCTGGTGCGTCGGGGGCTGACCGTGGTCGACGTGGCCTGGCCGGAGCCGACCGCTGTCGCACCGATCGAGCCGTCGGGGGCGACCTCGAGCCACCGCTCCTCGAGTGACCGGCCTGCTCAGCCGCGACCGACCACTGACCACCGCTCCCCGTCCGCGACCCAGCTCGAGCTGTCGCTGGACGCTCGGTTACGCCGGGTGTGGTGGTCGGGGTCGATGGTGCCGGTGCTCGGCATCGCCGGCGCGATGGTGGGCGCTGAGGCCACCGTCGTCGCGGTCTGCAGCGGACCGCCCGGGGACTACGACCTGCCCCGCCTCCAGGGAGCCTTCTCCGAGCTCTACGGTCAGCGCACCACCTGCCTCGTGGTCAGCGACGCCGAGGACTACGAGACCCTCGTGAGCAGCTGGCTGGAGCAGGTCGACGAGGACAACGTCAACCTGCGCTCGGTCGAGTCGCTGCGGGACGGCGACCTGCTGCGGATCAGGCTGGATCGCCCCCTGGCCAGTCCCGAGCAGGCCCATCCCGGCCGGCCGAGTCTGAACGGCTCGGAGGTCGAGGCCCTGAGACGGCTGCTCCCCCACCGCCACATCGAGTTCACCACCGACTGATGAGCAGCACCCTCAGCTTCGATGCCCAGGACCTGCCCGACGTCGAGTACGCCGGGCCGCCGCCCCAGGGCAGCCGCAAGCAGCGTGATCCACGCACCGCGCTGCAGTGGGCCCAGCTGCCGATGATCATCGCGGTGGCCGTGAACGCCGTCTTCCTGGTCGCCCACTGGGTGCCGGAGTTCGGCCGCTTCCCCGGCCACGCCTGGTTGTTCGACCAGCTCGGTCCCCTGGCGTCCACCGCCCTGACCAGCCAGGGCCAACCGGTCGCCGACGTCCAGGTCGGTCGTGGGTCGCTGATCCCGACCTTCCTGCTGCTGGCCTCGCTGCCGTTGCCCGCGCTCTTTCGCGCCCGCCAGTGGCAGCTGCGGCTGGTGGTCCCGGCGCTGCTCGGCTACCTCGGGGCCATGGGCACCGTGGTCACGTTGCTCGGTCTGCTGGCTCGCGGGCAGTTCCTCGGGTCGTTCGTCGGCCTGGCGCTGATGGCTGCCTGGGTGGCGGCCGTCGGCGTGACCGTCTACCGACTCATCTGGGCGCCGACCGACGCCCTTCCTCGACGCTCCACCCGGGTGCTCTGGCTGGTCGTGCTGGTGGCCCTGCTGCACCCGCTGGCGATCGCGCTGGGGCGTGCGCTCTTCGCCCCCGAGCTCCGCGACGCCGCGGCCGAGCTGCTGGCCAGCGGACAGGACTCGCTGCAGTACGCCGCGCTCATCACCCCGGCCAACATCGCCGTCTACCTCAGTGGTGTGGCTGTGGTGCTCGTCGGCTGGGCCTGGTACATGCTCGTCCCGCCGTGGCAGCCGGTCCGTACGCCCTGGGTCCGACCGGCGACCGGCGACCGGCGACCGGGTGCGCTCGGCCCCCGCCTGCTCATCCTCGGGATCAGCGTCGCGGTCCTGGCCGTGACCGGAGCCGTCGCGTCGTCCGCCGGACAGGCCCGTGCGCAGCAGATCGCGCTCGGGAGCCCCGCCGGCGATCTCGCCCTGACCTGTGCGTCCTGGACGCAGCAACCGGAGAAGCTGGCCGCGCGGACCGTCGCGCTGTCCGGCTCCGGTTGCAACACGGTGACCGCGTTCAACGGCTACGCCCAGACGGCCCAGCACCAGCTGGCGGAGCAGATCTCGCCGGTGCGCGCCGAGACGCCCGACGGTGTCTCGATCAAGGGTCGTGTCGTGGCCGCCCAGTACGGACCCGTGGTGGTCGTGGCCAGCCACGACGGCGCCGGTTTCGGCAGCGCCCCCGATCAGCTGCAGGGCATCCGGGTGGCCGACGGCGAGCGGGTCTGGACGTTCCGGTGCGACGACGACGGCGACCTGAAGCTCAGGTTCGCCGGAGCCGATGCCGGCGACGACCCGACCGCCGGACGGGTGACCGAGTTCGTCGAGCAGCCGTCGGTGGTCACCCAGTGCAGCAACACCACCGTGAGCCTGAACCCGCAGACGGGCAAGAAGCTCGGCTGACCGCTGCGTCCGCCGGCGGGGGCGGCGCCTGACCGCTGAACCGGGCGGCGACGCCTGACCGCTGAACCGGGCGGCGACGCCTGACCGCTGAACCGGGCGGCGGCGCCCGACCGCTGGCGGCGGCCGACGGCTGATCCCGCCGCGGAGTCGGGTGTCACCCCCGCTCAGCGCTGGGTGACGGCGGCGAGCCGCCCGTCGCGGTCGGTGATCGCGATGCTGCCCTGCTGGTCGGTGCGCAGCACGGTCATGCCCAGGTGCGTTGCGAGGCGCAGCGTGCTGGGGGCCGGATGGCCGTAGGAGTTGCCCTCCCCGGCGCTGGCCACGGCGATCCGGGCACCGGTCGCCGCGAAGAACGCAGGATCTTGTCGACGCGAACCGTGGTGCGGGATCTTCAACAGGTCCGCCGACAGATCGGCACCGGTGGCCAGGATCCGGGCCTGCCCGTCGGGTTCGACGTCACCGGTGAGCAGCACCGTCAGATCGTCGACCCCGACGCGCAGCACCAGACTCGCGTCGTTCTCGGCGCCGGACTCGGCCGATTCCCCCGCGTCCGCCGAGCGGCCCCCGGCACCACCCCCAGCCGCACCACGGGGCAGACCCACCGGTCCCAGCACCTGCCACCACACCCCTCCCACCCGCCCGGTCTCCCCGACCGGAGGCGAACGCACCACCGCCCCCGACGCCCGCGCCAGCGCTGCCACCTCGGCGGCCTCCGCCGACGGCGACGCGTACGGACTCACCCACACCTGGCCGACCGGCAACCGACCCAGCACCCCGGACAGCCCGTCGACGTGATCGGCGTGGAAGTGCGTCAGCACCACCACCGGCACCGACCTGATCCGCAACCCGGCCAGGCACCGCCGGATCGCCACCGGGTCCGGACCCACGTCGACCACCACCGCCTGTCCCGGGCCGGCCCGCAGCACCAGGCCGTCACCCTGACCGACCGCGCACGCCACCACGCGCCACTCCCGCGGCGGCCACCCCGGCTGAACCGGCCCGGTCAGCATCCCCGCCGCCATCAGCACCGACCCGGCCAGCGCCCACCAGCGATGACGGGCCAGGACACGCACCGAGACACCGGCCGCCAGCGCCACCACCCCGAGGACCCCCAACGCCACCGGGGTCGCGGGCCACTGCCACGACGAGCCCGGCAGGGCGGCACCGACCTGGGCCACCCAGATGATCACCTGCGCGCACCACGACGCACACCACCCCGCCGCCGCGGCCGGCCAGGGACTCACCAACGACAGACCCGCCGCCGCGAACCCCAGCACGGTCGCCGGCCCCACGAACGGGCCCGCCAGCGCGTTGGCCAGCAGCCCGGAGACGCTCACCGCTCCCGACAACGCCGCCACCACCGGCAACGTGGCCAGGTGCGCCGCCAACGGCACCGCCACCGCCTCCGCCACCGGACGCGGCAACCACACCGCCACCGCCACCCAGGACGACGCCCACCAGACGATCCCCGCGCTGGCCAGCACCGACAGCGCGAACCCCACCGATCTCGCCAGGAAGGGATCCAGCATCACCAGCACCAGCACCGCCACACTCAGCTGCCGCAACCCCTTGCGGCCACCCCCGGCCCCCAAGGCCGCCAGTGCCACCAACCCCATGGCCGCCGCCCGCAGGACGCTCGGCTCGGTCCGGCACAAGGCGACGAACACCACCACCCCGCCCAGGCCGACCCCCCGCAGCCACCACCCCCGCACCCCCGACCACTTCGCCGCGAACAGCAGGAACGCCAGCAGCAGCGTCAGGTTCGCGCCCGAGACGGCGGTCAGATGGGTCAGCCCGGTGGCCTGGAAGCTCCGCTGCAGGTCGTCGGTCATGGCCGAGGTGTCGCCGAGGACGAGCGCCGGGACGAGCGCCCGGGGTTCCGGCGGGCGGTGCGCGACGGCGGTCCGCAGCCCCTCGCGGACGCGCTCCACCACCAGCAGCGAACGGCTCGGCGGTGCCCGGACGTCGGCACCCTGGCGGACCCGCAGGACGGCGGCGATGTCCGATCCCCGGTCCACCGTCTCCAACCGTCCGGTGACGCGGACGCTGCTGCCGACCAGCACCCGCCGCCAGGACTCGACCGCCTGATCGCCGCCGATGACGAGCAGCACCGGGGACCGCACGGCCCAGGTCCGCCCGCGCCCGCTGATCGTCTCCACCCGCACGCGGACTGTCGCGTACCCGCCGAACTGGCCGGTCCGGACCTGCGGGTCGCTTCGCACCAGGACGTCGGCAGCGACCACGGCGCGGGATCTGGCCAGGTCCGCCACCGGCCCGTGGGTCACCCCCTGCGCCACCAGGCCACCCACGACGACGCTGCCGAGCAGGGCCAGGGCGGCAGCGGCCACGACCACGAGGCGACGCCGGCGGGCGATCCCGGCTGCTGCCGACGACACCACCAGCACGACCACGACCGTCGTCACCGACCACCGGTCCGGACCGGTCAGCCCGGTGCCCAGCCACGCCCCGGCCCACCCCGCTGCCGCCACCGGCACCAGTCGGACGTCGTGATCCGGTCGCGGTCTCGAACCGCGGCCGGACACCTCCTCCTCCGACTCCGCGTCCGTCGCCGGCGACCCGGCGCCGCTCACACCCGGCACAGCGGTGCGAGCTTCGCGTACGTCTTGGGCCCGACGCCGTCGATCTCCTGCAGCTCCTCGATCCGGCTGAAGCGGCCGTTCTCGGTGCGCCAGGCCACGATCTTGCCCGCCATCACCGGCCCGACGCCGGGCAGCTCCTCCAGCTCCGCCGGTGAGGCGCTGTTCAGGTTCACCGGCTGTCCCGACCCACCCCCGCCCGACCCACCCCCGCCCGCCCCATTTCCGCTCGACCCACCCCCGCTCGCGGAGCCGTCCCGCACCTCCCCCGCCGGCTTGTTCTTGGTGCCCACGACGATCTGCTGCCCGTCGGTGACCGCTTGGGCCAGGTTGAGCTCACCCGGGTCGGCCTTGCCGGTGAGCCCGCCGGCGGCGTCGATGGCGTCCTGGACCCGGTCCCCGCTCCGGAGGTCGACCAGACCGGGTCGGCGTACCGCGCCCAGCACGTGCACCACCACCCCGGCGGTCGACGCGATCGCGCTGGGACCGGACGTCTCCGCCGGTCCAGCCGGGGCGGCGGGGGATCCGCCGACGGGGGGCGTTCCGGGGCCGGTGGCCGGCGGTGGGGTGACGGCCACCGCCACCGGGCGAGCCCGCAGGACCGCCCAGCCGGCCACCAGGATGGCGAGCACGATGATCACCGCCACCACCAGCAGGTGGGGGCGACGGAATCCGGTCAGCGCACCGAGCAACCCCGGACCGGGCAGCCCGGCACCGGTCGGGGGAAGCTCGGCGACACGTGGTCGTCGGCCGCTCGCCCGGACCGGGTCGGTGGGCCTGGACCGGGCGCCGGTCGGTGGCGGTGAGCCGGCCGCTCGCGGCCCCGACCGAGCTCCCGGAAGGGGCTCCGGCTGGCCCCGGTCGACCCGATGGCTCGGCGGGCGGCTCGCACCAGCCTGACCGCTCGTCGCGCTCCCGGGGTCGGTCCCGCCCGGTGATGTCGCGGACCGGTGGTCGGGCCCGTTCTCCTGCAGCAGCCACTGCAGCCGCTGCTCCACCAGGCGCGCGGTCTCCGGGTCGATCCGATCTCGGCGGGGCATGTCCAGAACCTAAGGACGGTGCCCCGTTGTCGTACGGGGTCGCCGGCAGGCTGTGGACACCGCTCGAGGTCGCGATCCTCCTGTGGACAACCGGACCGGTCGCGCGCGGACGGGCCTCAGTCGAGGGGCGAGACCACCACTCCCACCGTGCCCGGACCGCAGTGCACTCCGAGCACGGCACTGATCTCGGACACCGTGACCGAGACGCCCCCGGCGTCGCGGCCCCGGAGCGTACGGGCCAGCCGGTCGGCGGCCGACCGGTTGTCCAGGTGCACCACAGCCACGTCGGCTCCGCCCGTCGAGCCCGTCAGTGCCTCGAGAGCCAGCTCCTCCAGACGCGCCAGAGCTCGCGACATCGTCCGCACCCGCTCGTACGGGGTGATCCGACCGTCGGTGACCGTGAGCAACGGCTTGACCGCCAGGGCCGATCCGAGCAGGGCCTGGGCGGCGCCGATCCGCCCACCACGGCGCAGGTACTCCAGGCTCTCCACGCAGAAGTACGTCGACGCGCCGGCCGCGCGTCGCCGAGCGATCCCGGCCACCTCCTCGGCCCCGGCCCCGTACCGGGCCGCCGAGGCCGCCGCGAGAGCGGCGAACCCACAGGCCGCAGCCACCGTCCGGCTGTCCACCACCGTCACCGGGATCGACGCCGACCGGGCGGCCAGCTCGGCCGCGTCGACAGTGCTGGAGATCGCCCCGCTGAGGTGCACCGAGACGATCGACGTGGCGCCGCGCTCCGCCGCCGCCGCGTACGCCAGGTCGAAGGCCTCCGGGGACGGGCGCGAGGTCGACACGGTCCGTCCCTCCCGGAGGGCGGCGGCCACCGCGCCGGGCGACAACGTTCCGGCGCTCGGACGAAAGGACTCCGGGCGGCTCGTACCGTCCACGATGACCTGCAGCGGGACGACGACCACGCCGGCCCGATCCGCCACGTCGGGGGCCAGGGACGACGTAGAGTCGGTCACCACCGCGACGCCGGACATGGCGCCACCCTAGGCGAACGGACTCCCCTGGGCGGTACGGGAACCGAGGAGCATCTGCATGACCGTCCGGACCCGACGTGTCTGGCGCGTCTCCACCGGGACCCTGGCAGCGGTCTGGATCTTCGTCGCCGCCGCCGGTGTGGGAGTGCCGGCGCTCGCGGTGCTCACCTACCTCCGCTCGGGGGATCTGCTGATCGCGGTCTTCCTCGCCGTGCTGGCCGCGGCAGCTGTGGTCTACGGCTGGCGGTTCGGTCTGCACCCTCGGCTGATCGCCGGGCCGGACGGGGTCGAGGTGGTCAACCCCGGTCGGCGGACCCATCTCGACTGGGACGACCTCACGGTGATCGCCCCCGGGGAGAACGGTCTGGTCCTGGGTACGGAGGTCGCGCG
This sequence comes from Microlunatus aurantiacus, assembly GCF_039536605.1. NCBI lineage: Bacteria > Bacillati > Actinomycetota > Actinomycetes > Propionibacteriales > Propionibacteriaceae > Microlunatus > Microlunatus aurantiacus. Next base: position 814,241 of record NZ_BAAAYX010000002.1, on the reverse strand, counting down.
GACCGAGGCCTGGTGCGTGCAGAAGTCGCGCTCGGCCACCACGAAGGGGCGCAGCACCCGAGCGGACCGGGTCGTCGCCGAGCTGGAGGACCTGCAGGACCGGTTCGATCCGCCGCTGGAGGACGACCAGACCGGCATCCGCCTCCGGCGGGCGCGGCAGGCCGATCTCGAGCTGCTGACGGCCATCGAGCGGGCCGCGAGCGAGGCCGGACTAGGTCACGTCTTCGACGCGGCGGAGCATCCTTACCCCACCGCCGAGGTCCGCCGGCGCTGGCGACGACTCCTCCGCGACCGCCAGGTGCAGCTGCGAGTGCTGGAGGAACACGCCATGCCGGTCGGGCTGGTCGCCTGGGACAGCCGCGGGCAGCTGCGCCACCTGGCCGTCTCCCCCCGGTACGCCCGCCAGGGGCACGGCTCGCTGCTGCTGCAGTACGCGACCGAGGAGCTGATGGCCACCGGCACCCGGGAGCTGTCGCTGTGGGTGCTGGAGGACAACCTCCAGGCGCGCGGCTTCTACCGCTCCCGTGGGTGGCGGGACACCGACGAGCGGTCCGACAGCGAGTACCCCCCGCACCCGGTGGAGCTGAAGATGGTGCGCACCAACCCGGCGGCCCCCCGTCGGCGCGCCTGATGGGATCGGTCGACGACGCCTGGGACACCCGCCGGCACGTCCGGGCGGGGCAGGGGTGGCTGGTCAGTCTCGGACTGCTGAGTCTGGTGCCGGCCCTCGTGGCCACGGCCCTGCGGATCGTGCCGCCCACCGACGACGGCCCCGCTCTGCTGGCGTCGTTCATCCCGTACGGGCTCGTGTTGTGGGTGCCGGCGCTGCTGCTGCTCGGCGTCGCCGCGCTCCGAGCCAGGCGCAGCGCGGCTTTCGCCCGCGTCAGTCTGGTGATGCTCACGCTGGTCGTCCTGGTCGGGCTGCTCGCCGCGCTCGCCTGGCAGGGACCTGCATGGGTCCCGAACGACCGGCCGGTCGCCACGGATCCGCTGACCGTGGTCAGCCTCAACGTCCGCGCCGGCGCCGCCGATCCCGCGATCGTCGCCGAAGCCGCTCGGGGCGCCGACGTCGTGGCCTTCGTCGAGGCCAGCCCCAGCTGGGTCGAGGCCCTGCCCGCGGCGTTCCGCGAGGAGCTGCCGTACGGGGTCGGCGCACCGCTGCAGTTCGACAGCGGGTCGGTGATCTTCTCCCGCTACCCCATCACGTCGTCCGAGGCCCTGCCGGCCAGCTCCTTCCAGCAGTGGTCCGCGGTGGTCGACACGCCCCAGCTCGGGCCGCTCCGGGTGGTCGCGGTCCATCCGTGCAACCCGTTCTGTGGACCGGGACTGTGGTCGACCGAGCACACCGAGCTGCGGCAGTACGTCGCCCGGCTGGACGACACCCCGACGGTCGTGGCCGGCGACTTCAACGCCGTGGACGACCACGGACCCATGCGGGACCTGTACGCCGACGGGTGGCGCAGTGCCGCGGACCTGGCCGGCTCGGGTTTCGTCCGCACCTACCCGGCCGACCGGCGCTTCCCGCCGCTGATCGGCATCGACCACGTCCTGGTCGACGCGCCGCTGACCGCCACGTCGCTCCAGACCTTCGAGGTCCCCGGCACCGACCACCTCGGCCTCCGCGCCGTCCTCGCCGGCACCGCTCCCCCCACCCGCTGACGCCCCCTTTCGCATGCCCACGCCCCGCCTGCAGAGGGGGCGTCAGACTGCAAAAGGGGGCGTCAGCAGGTTCTTGGACCGGTGTTTGCTCAATCAGCGCCCGTCACGACGAGCGCCAGCGAGGAGCGACACCCGTCGCGAGCGGCCGCGCAGCGGAGCGCCCGGTCCTGTCTGGACTGAGAAGCGCGCAGACAGCGCTTCACCGTCTGCGCGCGCCGAGGGAAGTCAGGACCACTCGGCGAGCAGCGGAGCAGCGAGTGACGACCAACACAGCGAGTGACGACTAGCGAGGCACGATGCTGACCAGCTTGGGCGCCCGCACGATCACCTTGGCGATCTCCCGGCCGGCCAGGCTGCGCACCACGGCCTCCTCGGCCAGCGCCTGGTCCCGCAGCTCGTCCTCGGTGATGTCCGGGGACACCTCCAGCCGGGCGCGGACCTTGCCCTGCACCTGGACGACGCAGGTCACGGTCTCGGTGACCAGCAGCGCCGGGTCGAACCGCGGCCAGGTCGCCTTGGCCACGGACGGCGCGTGGCCCAGGGCCTCCCACATCTCCTCCGCGATGTACGGGGCGATCAGGCTCAGCACCACCGTGACGATCTCGGCGGTCTCGCGGACGGCCGGGTCCGCCGGACCGGCACCGGCGTCGGCCACCTTCCGGGCGGCGTTCACCAGCTCCATCACCCGGGCGACCACCACGTTGAACCGCTGCCCGGCCATGCAGTCGTCGATGTCGGCCAGCAGCCGGTGGGTGGTCTGCCGTAGGCCCGCGTCCCCGGTGGCGGGATCGACTCCGGGTGCGCTGGACACGTCGTGCGCCAGGCGGTGGGCCCGCTGCAGGAACTTCGCCGACCCGCCCGGCGACATGTCGGCCCAGTCGATGTCCTCCTCGGGCGGACCGGCGAACACCACCGTCAGGCGAACCGCGTCGACGCCGTACGCGTCGATCTGCTCGCCCAGGTCCACGCCGTTGCCCAGGGACTTGCTCATCGACTTGCCCTGGTTGATCACCTGGCCCTGGTTCAGCAGCCGCTGCATCGGCTCGTCGAAGTCGACCAGCCCCATGTCGTGCAGGACCTTGGTGAAGAACCGCATGTACAGCAGGTGCAGGATCGCGTGCTCGACCCCGCCGACGTACTGCGCGACCGGCATCCACCGGCGGACGTCGTCGGGGTCGAACGGTCCCTCGACGTCGCCGGGAGAGCAGTAGCGGAAAAAGTACCAGGACGAGTCGACGAAGGTGTCCATCGTGTCGGTGTCCCGCTGGGCCGGGCCGCCGCAGGAGGGGCAGTCGACGTTCACCCAGTCGGTCGCGCTCGCCAGCGGCGACACGCCCTTGGGCGCCAGCGCGGCACCGCTCAGCTCCGGCAGGGTCACCGGCAGCTGGTCGTCGGGCACCGCCACCTCACCGCAGTCCGGGCAGTGGATGATCGGGATCGGACAGCCCCAGTAGCGCTGGCGGCTCAGCAGCCAGTCGCGCAGCCGGAAGGTGACAGCACCCTTGCCGACCCCGGCCTCCTCCAGCTGGCCGACGATCGTCGACACCCCGGCGGCCTTGTCGGTCAGCCCGTCCAGGGGACCCGAGTTGACGTACGTGCCGTCACCCGGCGTCGCGACACCCGAGGTGGCCGGGTCCGGCTGGCCGGTGGAGATGACCTCGATCACCGGCAGGTCGTAGGTGCGGGCGAAGTCCAGGTCGCGCTGGTCGTGAGCCGGCACGGCCATCACCGCGCCGGTCCCGTAGTCGGCCAGCACGTAGTCGGCGGCGTAGACCGGGATCCGCTCGTTGTTGACCGGGTTGGTCGCGTGGACGCCCAGGAACACCCCGGTCTTGGGGCGGTCGGTGGCCTGCCGCTCGATCTCGGTGGCCAGCTTCACCTGGTCCAGGTAGGCCTCGAACTCCGCACGGCGGTCGTCGGCGACGATCTGCGCGGCCAGCTCACCCTCGGGGGCCACCACGAAGAAGGTGGCGCCGTACAGGGTGTCGGGGCGGGTGGTGAACACGGTCACGGGGTCGGCGTGGCCGTCGATCTCGAAGTCCACGTAGGCGCCCTCGGACCGACCGATCCAGTTGCGCTGCATGGCCAGCACCCGCTCGGGCCAGCCGCCCTCCAGGTCGGCCATGTCGTCCAGCAGGCGCTGGGCGTACTCGGTGGTCTTGAAGTACCACTGGGTCAGTCGCCGCTTGGTGACGATGGCGCCGCAGCGCTCGCAGGCACCGTTGACCACCTGCTCGTTCGCCAGCACGGTCTGGTCGTGGGGGCACCAGTTGACGTACGACGCCTTGCGGTGGGCCAGGCCGCGCTCGCGGAACCGCAGGAACAGCCACTGGGTCCAGCGGTAGTACTCGGGGTCGGAGGTGTGCAGCCGCCGGCTCCAGTCGAAGCTCAGACCGTAGCGCCGGAAGGACGTGGCCTGGGTCTCGATGTTGGCGTAGGTCCACTCGGCGGGATGCGTGTTGTTCTTGATCGCGGCGTTCTCGGCGGGCAGCCCGAAGGAGTCCCAGCCGATCGGGTGCAGCACGTCGTAGCCCTGCAGCTTCAGGTGCCGGGCCACGATGTCGCCCATCACGAACGCCTCCGCGTGGCCCATGTGCAGGTCGCCGGAGGGGTACGGGAACATGTCCAGCACGTAGCGCCGCTCAGCCGAGCCGTCGTCGGCCGGGACGAAGGTCTGGTCCGCCGCCCAGAACGCCTGCCAGCGCTGCTGCGCCGCCGCGGGGTCGTACCGGTGCTCCGCATCGCCGTCGTAGCGGTGCTCAGCCTCCGTCGGGTCGTCGACGGTCGGCGCACTCTGCTCAGTCATGTCTCTCCTCGGTCGTCGTGCTCCTGGTCGCCCGGGGTCGCCGGGCATGAAAAAGCCCCTGCGGCCGATCTCGGCACGAGGGGCTGCCGCGCAGACCTGGTGGTCGCGCGGCTAGGTAAGGAGCACTCGGCGATGCATGAGTCCAGCCTAGCGCAGCAGGTCCGTCAGGATCCCGTCGTTTCGGCGTTCGCTGCGTCTTCGGTGGGAGTTCATCACCGTTCTCGGTGACGAACTCCCACTCAAGACCCGGGTGCGGCTCAGTAGACCGTGTAGCCGCCGTCCATCACCAGGACTGACCCGGTCATGAAGGCCGAGGCGTCCGAGGCCAGGAACACCACCGCCGGGGCGAGCTCCTCCGGCAGCGCGAACCGCTGCTGGGGGGCGTCGTCGATCCAGCGGGCCTTGAACTCGGGCTGGTCGACCGGCGCCATCTCCGTCTTCACGTAGCCCGGGGCGAGCGCGTTGACTCGGATGTCGTACGGCGCCCACTCCGCGGCCAGCGACTTGGTCAGCTGGTGCACCGCGGCCTTGGAGGCGTTGTAGGCCGGTTGCCACTGCGGCCGGTTGACGATCAGCGCGGAGATGGAGCCGATGTTGACGATGGAGCCACCGCCGGCGGTGCGGAAGTGCCGGGCGGCCGCCCGGGACACCTGCCAGAGCGCCTTGACGTTGAGGTCGAAGACGTCGTCCCACTCGCTGTCGGGCACGTCCAGCGCCGGCCGGTGGTAGCAGATGCCCGCGTTGTTGACCACGATGTCCAGTCCGCCCAGGGCGTCGACGGCGTGCTGCACCACGGTGTCGGCGGAGGCAGTGATGTCGCCGGCCAGGGCCACGGTCGGCAGACCCAGGTCGGCCAGCCGCTGCTGGGCCTCGGCGTTGGCCGAGGCGTTCCGGGAGGCGAAGGCCACCGAGGCGCCGGCTTCGGCTAGCCCCTGGGTCAGGGCGTACCCGATCCCCCGGTTGCCTCCGGTCACCAGGGCCTTCTTGCCGGTCAGCGCGAACGTGTCGAGAACGGGTCGGGTCATGGGTCATAGGGTGCCAGCCATGCGGCAGTGGAGCGAGGAGGACCTGCGCCGGGGCACCCTGCGTCGCCAGTTCCCCGCTCCCTTGGACGGCTCGGCGCCGGCCACCCGCGAGACGGTGCTGACCGTCGTCGACCGGATCGCCCCGATCCAGTCCCAGGCCCCCCGGGCCCCGTTCGCGACCATCGCGGCGCGCCTGCCCGGGGCCGCGTACGCCGATCTGGTGGCCCTGTTCGAGAGCCACGACCTGGTCAAGGCCAGCACCCTGCGAGGCACCGTCTTCACCAGCGGCCGGGAGCAGTTCGGGTGGAGTGAGCGGATCGCCCGGGAGGGGCGGGTCGCGTTCCTGGCCACCCAGACCAAGGTGCCTCCGGATCACGTCCGGGCGCTGCTCGCCGCGGTGGAGGACGCGGCGACCGACTGGCGGCCCTGGGACGACCTGCTCGACCACGCCCGCGGGCTGATGGCGGCCGGACCGCCCGAGCTCGCCGGGCGCGCCGACCAGGTGCGCTTCCTGCTCTGGGGGCAGGCCGGGCTGCTCCGCCGACCGCCGGACAGCGCCTGGCACAAGCGCACCGACGTGTGGCGTCGCTCCGCCGCGCGCGCCCTGCCCGAGCTCCCGGCGTACGGCTTCGACGAGGCCGTGCTGGCCATGGTCGAGCGGCACCTGCGGGCGTACGGGCCGGTCACCGTCGACGACGTCTGCTTCTACCTCGGCATCCGCAAGACGCCGCTGCGGCGGGCCCTGACCGCCCTCGGCGACCGGGTGATCACCGGCGTCGGACCGGACGGCCGGCCGATGCTCGACCTGGACGACGAGCATGCCGCCCGCACCGGGGCACCGGAGGCCGCGAGCGGGGTGCACCTGCTGGCGGAGTTCGACGGGCTGCTGCTCGGCTACGCGAAGGCGGGGCGGTTGCGCTTCCTCGACGCCGCGCAGCTGGGGCGGGTGTGGAGCGCGAAGAACGCCATCTGCGCGCCGATGGTGCTGAGCGAGGGCAGGATCGTCGGTCGCTGGACGACTGTCGGCACGGGCCGCCGGGTCCGGCTGGACGTGACCATGCTCCCGCCGCACCGCCCCGTGGCCGACGCCGCTCTGGCCCCCGCCGCCCGGGCCCTGGAGGCCGCATTGGATCTCGAGGTGCGCGACGTGAGGGTAACGGCCTGGCCCGACCAGGCAGACTCGAGCCGTGGAGCATGACGGCAACGGCTGGGTGAGCTGCGACCTCGGACACCGGCACTGGGGGCGGCACGGGGCCGCCGGGCTGCTGATCGCGGACCTGGGACGTGGCGACGACCCGTGGATCCTGCTGCAGCACCGGGCGGCGTGGACAGCCAGCGGGAACACCTGGGGCATCCCAGGTGGCGCCCGCGACTCCCACGAGTCGTCCGCCGAGGGCGCGTTGCGCGAGGCGGGCGAGGAGACCGGCATCGGCGCGGACGACGTCCGGATCGGCGGCGAGCTGGTCGACGACCACGGCCGGTGGGCGTACGTCACCGTGCTGGCGACCCTGGTCGGCCCGGTGGTCCTGGTCCCGCAGGAGGAGTCGGCCGAGCTCCGCTGGGTGCCCGCCACGCGGGTGACCGAGCTCGATCTGCACCCCGGCTTCGCGGCGACCTGGCCGGTGCTGCGAGAGCGACTCGTCGACGGCGGCTGAGGTTCGAGCAGGAGGTTCGGGCACCTTCCCGGTCACAGAAGCGTGTCCCGATCTCCTTCTCGGCCGACCGCACCGGGACGCCGCACCGGGACCCCCCGGCCCACCGCGACGGGGTTCAACCGACGTGAGTGCTCGATCCCTCGCCGGGGCCCGCCTCAGGACCAGCCGTCCGGCGGCGCTCTCGTCGCCCGCGCACGAGCTCGGTCTCCAGCGCGTCCAGCGGCTGCTGCCACGGATCGGCGAACTGGTCGAACCAGGTCACCGCCTCCCCCATCCGGTCTCGGTCGATCCGGTACAGCCGGGACGTGCCGACCGCCCGGACGGTCACCAGACCGCTCTCCCGGAGCACCTTCAGGTGCTGCGACGTGGCGGGTTGGGAGAGCCCGAGCTCGTCGGCCAGACCGGCCGCGACCGCACCGGCCGACACCTCGCCCGGCCCCAGCAGCTCCAGGATCCGGCGGCGTACGGGCTCGCCCAGCACGTCGAGCACGTGCATCCTCAGGCCGGCTCGCCGGGTTCGCCGGACTCGCCCCGGTAGAACGCGCCGGTGGCGGCACCCGCCTCACGCGCGGTCTCCGGATCAGCGCCGGCCTCGATGTCGGCCTGCGCCCAGCCGTCCGCGCAGCCGGTCGAGAACGCCTTGCCCTCCTGCGAGAGCGACCAGGCCTCCGCCTGGGCCGGGTCCACGTCCGGCGCCCCGGCGAGGTGCTGACCGAGACCGAGCAGGGACAGGTCCCAGCCGACCCCGGTGGCCCCCGGACCGAACTGGCGCCAGAAGTCGTTGTCGGTGTGCTGGGTGTGGCGCAGCTCGAGGAGGGTGCCGTCGGCGACCTCGGTGAGCTCGACCGCCAACCAGCTGACCGCTCCCATGAACTCCCAGGTCATCGCGAACCGGTGCGGCGGCTCACAGCTCTGGATCTCACCGCCCGCATTCCCCTCGACCTGGTAGCGACCTCCCCGCTCGAGGTCGCCCGTGACCGGGGCGAACCACCGCGGCAGCCGCTCGACGGAGGTCAGCGCGTCCCACAGGTCGGCGATGTCGGCGCGGTAGGAGCGACGTGCGGTGACGACGCGGGCCGGGAGGCCGTCGACCTCGGTCGGGACGACGCGACGGTCGGTGGCCCGGACGAGCGCGATCGGGTCGGTGGTGGTGTCCATGACCCTGACTCTATTGGCGGTCGCTTATATAAGTCAATACCGATAATACGGCGCGATCACTGCGCGGCTTCGCGCGCCTCCCAGGCGGAGCGCACCATGTCGTCGACGGTGTGCCGCATCTGCCAGTCGAGGTCCCGGGCGGCGAGGCGGCCCTCGGCGACGATGACGGCCGGGTCGCCGGGACGGCGGTCCTTCACCTCGGGGGTGAACTCGATGCCGGTCACCCGCGCGACCGCCTCCATGATCTGTCGCACCGACAGCCCGTCACCGCTCCCGAGGTTGTAGACCGGCTCCAGCGCCGTCCCGGCCTCGAGTGCCTTGGCCGCCGCCAGGTGCGAGGTCGCCAGATCGGCCACGTGGACGTAGTCGCGGACGCAGGTGCCGTCGGGGGTGGCGTAGTCGCCGCCGTTGATGAACGGGGTCTTCCCCGCCACCAGGGCGTCGAACACGATCGGGAACAGGTTGTGCGGGCTGGTGTCACGCAGCTCCGGGGTGCCCGAGCCGACCACGTTGAAGTAGCGCAGCGACGTGTGGGCCAGCGTGGTCGCCTTGGCCTGGTCGCGGAGCAGCCACTCCCCGATCAGCTTCGACTCCCCGTACGGGGACTCGGGCCGGGTCGGGCTGTCCTCGGTGACCAGGTCGGTGTCGGGGGTCCCGTACACCGCGGCGCTGGAGGAGAACACCATCCGCTCGACCCCGTGGGCCGCCATCGACTCCAGCAGCACCACCGTGCCGGTGACGTTCTGGGTGTAGGTGTGCAGCGGGCGGCTGACCGAGACCCCGGCGTACTTGAAGCCGGCCAGGTGCACCACGCCGCTGACCCCGCCGGCCAGGGCCTCGTCCACCGCGGCGCGGTCGACCAGGGAGCCGTCCACGAACGGGACGTCCTCGGGCACGAACGCGCGATGCCCGCTGGACAGGTCGTCCAGCACCACGCAGTCGATGCCCTCGTCCCGGAACGCCCGCACCACGTGCGAGCCGATGTAGCCGGCCCCGCCGGTCACCAACCACGTCATGCTCGAGACCCTAGCGATCGGGTGAGCCGGATCACCTGACGGGTCCGCTGAGGACGACCTCTCCGTAGTACCGCGTCCGTCGAAACTCGGCTGTCACAGGACAGCAACATCTGTGACGCGCTCGTAACCTGACGCGTCTTCCGCGCAACACGCGTCGACCAGAGTGCTCCCTAACCTCGCACGTCCACCGGATCCAGCCGTGCCGGGGTTTCGTCCCAGTCCAGTCTCCTTCACCGAAAGAAGAAGCATGACTCCACTCGAACTGAATTCAGGCGACACCGCCTGGATGCTGACATCGGCGGCCCTCGTGCTCCTGATGACACCGGGCCTGGCGCTCTTCTACGGCGGCATGGTCCGCGCCAAGAGCGTCCTCAACATGATGATGATGAGCTTCGGCGCGCTCGCCCTCATCTCCGTCCTCTGGGTGCTGTACGGCTACTCGATGGCCTTCGGCAACGACGTGGGCTTCGGCCTGCTCGGCAACCCGACCGAGTTCCTCGGACTCAAGGGCCTGATGGAGGACACCGACGCCACCTACCCGGCGATGGCCTTCGTCGCCTTCCAGGCCGTGTTCGCCATCATCACCGTGGCCCTGATCTCCGGCGCCATCGCCGACCGCGCGAAGTTCAGCACCTGGCTGATCTTCTCCGGCATCTGGGCCACCGTGGTCTACTTCCCGATCGCCCACTGGGTGTTCGACTTCACCCTCACTGACGACAACGACGTGGTCACCCACGTCGGCGGTTGGATCGCCAACAACCTCAAGGCGCTCGACTTCGCCGGCGGCACCGCGGTCCACATCAACGCCGGTGCGGCGGGTCTCGCCCTCGCCCTGGTGCTGGGTAAGCGGATCGGGTGGAAGAAGGACCCGATGCGTCCGCACAACCTGACGCTGGTCATGCTCGGCGCCGGCCTGCTGTGGTTCGGCTGGTTCGGCTTCAACGCCGGTTCCGCGGTCTCGGCGGGCAACACCGCCGCCGTGGCCTTCGTCAACACCCTGGTCGCCACCGGCGCGGCGTCGCTGGCCTGGCTGCTGACGGAGAAGATCCGGGACGGGCACGCCACCTCCTTGGGTGCGGCCTCCGGTGTCGTCGCCGGTCTGGTGGCCATCACGCCGGCCGCCAACTCGGTCAGCCCGATCGGCTCGATCATCCTCGGTGCCGTGGCCGGTGTGCTCTGCGCCCTGGCCGTCGGCCTGAAGTACAAGCTCGGCTACGACGACTCCCTCGACGTGGTCGGCGTGCACCTGGTGGGTGGCCTCTGGGGCACCATCTCCATCGGCTTCCTGGCGACGGCCGCGGCGCCCGCGGGTGTCGACGGCCTCTTCTACGGCGGCGGTGTCGACCAGCTGTGGCGCCAGGCCGTGGGTGCGTTCAGCGTGCTCATCGTGTCGTTCGTGCTGACGTACCTGATCGGACTGCTGCTGGAGAAGACCATCGGCTTCCGGATCAGCCGCGAGGAGGAGCTCGAGGGCATCGACAGCGTCGAGCACGCCGAGACCGGTTACGACCTCAACCCGCTCGGCTCGATCGGCCGCGGAGCCACCTTCGGCAGCAGCCACCGCGTCGACGAGGATGAGCCCAGCAACTCAGACCAGGAGGTGACGGCATGAAGCTCGTGACTGCGATCATCAAGCCCCACATGCTCGACGAAGTGAAGACGGCCCTCGAGTCCTTCGGGGTCGAGGGGATGACGGTCAGCGAAGCCCAGGGCTTCGGCCGTCAGCGGGGCCACACCGAGGTCTACCGCGGTGCCGAGTACACCGTGGACCTGGTCCCGAAGGTGAGGCTTGAGGTGCTCGTGGACGACGAGGATGCCAAGGACATCATCGACGTCCTGGTCAAGAGCGCACGGACCGGCCGCATCGGTGACGGCAAGGTCTGGTCCGTACCCGTGGACGACATCGTCCGCGTGCGTACGGGAGAGCGCGGGCTGGACGCGCTCTGAAGCGTGACCTGACCTCTGAGCGCCTCAACGTCGCGATCCGGTCCACGTGGTCTTCCACCTCTGGGCCGGATCGTCGGCGTTTGATGACCGATCGCATCGAGGAAGCGCTGGTCGAGCTGTACGCCGCCGCCGGTGGTCCGGCCTCCGGGGTCGCGCTGGCCGCGGTCGGCAGCCTGGCCCGGCGCGAGCTCGGCCCCCGGTCCGACATCGACCTGGTGCTGCTGCACGACGGCAAGGACCAGGACCGGATCAACACGCTGGCCGAGGGCCTGTGGTATCCGCTGTGGGACAGCTCGGTCCGGCTGGACCACTCCGTCCGCACCCCGGCCGAGTGCGCCGACGTGGCGGGACGCGAGCTGAGTGCGGGGGTCGGCCTGCTCGATCTCCGGGTCGTCGTGGGCGACGACGAGCTGGTCCGCGGAGCGCGGACCGCGCTGTTGTCGGCCTGGCGGGCCAACGCTCGCAAGCGGCTCCCCGAGCTGCTGGCGGCGCTGGAGGAGCGGCACGAGTCGTTCGGTGACGCCGCCTACCTGCTGGAGCCCGACCTCAAGGAGGCCCGCGGCGGCTTCCGGGACATGATCATGCTGCGCGCGCTGGCCGCCACCTGGCTGACGGACCGCCCGCACTCCGGGGTCAAGGACCCGTACGAGCGGTTGCTCGACGTCCGCGACGCCCTCCACCTCAGCTCGGGCCGCACCATGGACCGGCTGCTGGCCACCGAGGTCGACGACGTGGCCACCCGGCTCGGCTACACCGACGCCGACGACCTCCGGCGCGCCGTGAGCATGGCGGCCCGCCGGATCGGCCACGCCGTCGACCTGACCAGCCGGGCCGCGCGCCAGGTGCTGCCGGTCCGGCGCAAGCTCTCGTTCGTGCGGCGGGAGCGACGACCCGAGTACACCCAGGCCCCCCACGGTCTGATCGTGCACCAGGGCGAGGTCGGCCTGGACCGGCTGACCAGCCCCACCACTCCCCTGCTCGACCTCCGCGCGGCCGCCCTGGCCGCTCAGCGTGGGCTCGTCCTGTCCCCGGTCACCGCCGACAACCTCGGCGAGCACGCGCCGCCGCTGCCGACCCCGTGGCCCGAGGAGGCGCGGGTCCCGCTGTTCGAGCTGCTGTCGAGCGGTTCGGCCCTGCTGCCGGTCTGGGAGTCGCTCGACCTCGCCGGCTGCATCATCCGCTGGTTCCCCGCCTGGCAGGGCATCTCCGCCCGACCTCAGCACAACCCGGTGCACCGCCACACCGTGGACCGGCACTCGGTGCAGTGCGTGGCCGAGGTGCAGCGCCACCTGACCCAGGTCGAGCGACCCGACCTGCTGCTGCTCGCCTGTCTGCTGCACGACATCGGCAAGCTCCCGGGGGCGGGAGCGGCTCACCCGGTCGTCGGTGCGCCGGTCGCGCGGCGGATCGCCACGGACGTCGGACTGCCCGACGCGGACGCGGAGCTGGTCGAGCGGCTGGTCCGTGAGCACCTCACCCTGGCCGATCTGGCCACCCGCCGGGACCACGGCGACCCGGCCACCGTCGACGCGCTGGTGGCCGCGGTGGACGGACGGCTGGAGACGCTGCAGATGCTGCGGTACCTGACCGAGGCCGACGCCAAGGCGGCCGGTCCGGCCGCCTGGTCGCCGTGGCGGGCGCAGCTGGTGAACGCGCTCGCCGACAGCGTGGAGTCGCTGCTGGTCGGCGAGGCACCGGACCTGCCGGTCAACGACCTGGTCGATCTCGGCCTGGCCCGGTCGGTGCGCCTGGACGGTCGGCCGCGGGTGCTGGTCGAATCCAAGCCGGGTGGCATGCAGCTGGTGATCGCGGCCAGCGACCGGCTCGGGCTGTTCTCGGACACGGCCGGGCTGCTGGCTTCCCACTCGGTGTCGGTGCGTTCCGCGGCCCTGCACACCGTCGACGGGGTGGCGGTCAACACCTGGCGGGTCGACAAGCAGAGCCCTTCCGACCTCCCCGACCAGGCCCTGCTGGTGCAGGAGCTGGACCGGCTCGAGGACGGCGACTCCTCGATGCTGCGGATGGTGCGCAAGCGGGAGGCGCGGACGGCGCAGCGCACCGACCTGGCCCCGCCGTTCGTCGAGGTGGTGCCCGGAGCCAGCGCCACCGCCGCCGTGGTCGAGGTCCGCACCGGCGATCGCAGCGGGTTGCTGTACGCCTACGGTCGCGGTCTCAGCGACCGACGGCTCTCGGTCCGGTCGGCTCACGTCGGCACCCTGGCCGGTCAGGCGATCGGCACCTTCTACGTGACCGAGGCCGACGGGTCGCTCCCCTCGACGGAGCGCACGGCTGAGGCCGTCCGCGTCCTCCGTGACGCCGCCGCCGGGAACGAGATCGCCAGCGACCAGGCCTAGGCCCTCGTGGGTGGGTCGGACGCGCAGCCCCCGTACGTGACTCCGCGGCGGGACCAGGTCGCGTGAACCGGCACCGGTGCGCCGTCCGTGACTCCGCGGCGAGATCCGGCCGCATGAACCGCCACCGGTGCACCGTGCGTGACTCCGCGGCGAGATCCGGCTGCGCGAACCGCCACCGGTGCGCCGTACGTGACTCCGCGGCGCGATCCTGCCCCGCGCGAACCGCCACCGGTGCACCGTGCGTGACTCCGCGGCGCGATCCGGTCGCGCGAACCGGCACGGATACGCCGTACGTGACTCCGCGGCGAGATCCGGCCGCGCGAACCGCCACCGCACCGTTGCTGACTCCGCGGCGGCATCCGGGCGCGCGAACCGCCACCGGCGCGCCGTTCGTGACTCGACGGCGCGATCCGGTCGCGCGAACCGGCACGGATGCGCCGTACGTGACTCCGCGGCGAGATCCGGCCGCGCGAACCGCCACAGATGCACCGTGCGTGACTCCGCGGCGGGATCAGGCCACCTGGACCGCCGCGGGCGCGGGCCCCTGGGTTCTCCGGGACCGGCGGGGGGGCGACAGGACCCGACTCGCTGGACTCAGACCCGCTGGACTCAGACCCGCTGGACTCAGACTCGCGGAGTCAGGCCAACGGAGTCAGACGCGGCTGGCGGCCCGGGTCTGGATCAGGGCGTCCACCTCGTCGGCTGTCGGCGGCTGGGCGCCCCGGCGGGAGCAGACGATCGAGGCGGCCGCGGCGCCCCGCAGCAGGGAGGACTCCAGGTCCAGCTGCCGACCGACGTGTCCGTCGAGGAAACCGGCCATGAAGGTGTCCCCCGCCCCCACGGTGTCGACCACCTGGGTCGGGAAGCCCTTCACTGCGGTGCGGTGTCCCTCGGGGTCGACCGCCACCGCGCCACCGGGCCCGAGGGTCACCACGCCGAGGCCGATGCCGTACTGGGCGACCCAGTCGGCGAGCACGTCCACCGGGTCGCTGCCGGGGGCCTCCACCTGGGCCAGGAACTCCACGTCCTCGTCGCTGGCCTTGAGGATGCCCTTGTGCTGACCGACCACCCGCAGCCAGGGCCGGACCTTCGCCCAGTACTCCTCGGGGTCGGTGATCACCGTGGGGCGGACGTTGATGTCGTACGAGATGCCGGACTTCAGGCCGTGCGACCAGTCCAGGAGCACGTCGCTGCCCGGGCTGACGACGCAGGCCAGCGAGGCGATGTGCAGCCAGTCGCCGTGCCCGAGGGTCGGCAGGTCCGCCTCCTGCCAGCCGAAGTTGGCGGTGTCGGAGAAGTGGAAGGTGTAGCTGGCCTTGCCCTCGTCGTCCAGGCTGACCACCGCCAGCGAGGTGGCCTGCGACGACTCGGTCGCCAGGTCCAGCGCCACCCCGGCCGCCTCGATGTGCCCGCGCAGCTGCGCGCCGAAGGCGTCCCGCGACAGCCGGCCCAGGAAGTGCACGTCCGCGCCGAGGTCGCCGAGGGCCACTGCGCTGTTCATCGGGCCCCCGGCCGACATGGCCGACCACGACGAGCTGAGGAAGCCGCCGGAATGGTCGTCGACCTGGATGAGGTCGATCAGGGTCTCGCCGCACACAACGAACCGGGTTGTCATGGGGGCCAACCTAACGGAGTCGTCGACCGCCCGGCCAGGCGCTGTCACCTCTCCACCCGGCCGACCTGCCCGACCGGTCGGCTGGGTGGTCGGGTCCAGAGGAGGACGGCGAGCGGCGCCGACCCCGCTCAGTGCACCTGGCTGCGCAGCTCCGCGGCGATGGCGTCGAACTGCCGCGGCGGGATCGCCTGCTCGCTGATGTCCCGGCACAGCCACAGCAGGGAGTAGTCCGGATCGACCTCCTCCAGCCGGTCGATGCAGCAGTTGAGCAGCGCACCGTTGCCGCTGAGCCAGCCGGCGATCGCCAGCAGCCCCAGCGGGGCGGCCTCGTACGGCGGGACCGCGACCGCGACCACCCGACGCCACAGCTGCAGGTGCTCGTCCGCCCGCGGTCGCGTCATCAGCGCCCACGCCACGTCCCGGACGGCGACGTCCTGGGCGAGCACCGCCAGCTCGATCGCCTGCACCTCGTCGGTGGTCCCGGTGTGCAGCGAGCTCTCGACGAGCCGCTTCATCAGCTGCCGGCGGCGGCGGCCACCGCTGCCGGCCACCCGTGCGGCGACCTCGCTCGTCGCCCGGCCCAGACGGTCTCGCTCGGAGGCCGGCGGCGGAGCGGTCAGCGCGGCGATCTCCTCGCGGGTGGCCGTGGCCGAGATGCCCGCCAGGACCGCCTGCGCGGCGAGCGGGTGCGCGCCGACGTCGTACGGTCGGCCCTCGGGCGTGCAGCACCCCTCGGCGCAGCGTCCCTCCTCACAGCACACCGACCACCAGCGCCCGCCCGACACCGCGAGCACGTCCAGCAGGTCCCAGGGAACCTGGTCGGCGAGGTCCCGCATCACGCCGCGGACGCTGTCGTCGGCGCTGTAGCCGATCATCACCAACGAGCGGCTGCCGACCCGCGATCCCACCTGCTCGAGCTGGTCGAGCAGACCTTCGATGTCAGCCACGGCGGCCAGGTCGATCCGGGCGGTCACCGCGATCCGCCGGTCGCGGACGAACGCGACGACCAGCGACTCGACCGGGTGGAAGCCCAGCAGGTACGGGACGATGCCGAGGATGTCGCCGGGCTCGCGGACCCGCAGGACGGTCGGACGGGGGGTCGGGGCGGGAGCAGGTGCGCGTCGTGTCATACCTGCACACAAAGGACGCGGAGCGGATCCGACCGGGGGCGACGGCGATCTGTGGACAGGGCTCGAGGCGGTGATCGGCCTGTGGACGACGAGGACCCCGGCCTGGCCTCGCGAGGGCCTGGGCACCGGGTCGCGGGGTAGCGTGGCGGCGTGAGCGAGCCGACCGGTCCCGGCATGGGCCGACCCAGCGGACCCGGGTTCACCGGACCGCCGCTGACCGGCCCCGGTCCGCTCGGTGGTACGCCCGCTCGTCCCCTTCTCTCGCCCGGAGCCCCTCCGCCGACACGCCCGCGGCGGCCCGCCGGCCCGCCCGGGTCCCCGTGGCCGACCGTCCTCACCGTGCTGGCCCTGGCTCTGGTGGCGGTGATCGTGGTCGTGGCGAGCGTCGTCGCCGGTCGGGAGGACGTCCGCCGGGCAACCCCTCGGCCGGTCCCTCCGCCGGCCGCCACGGCCACCCCGCCGGCCGGGGACAGGATCGAGTTCACCACCAGCACGGGCAGCGGTGTGCTGGAGATCGTGGACCACGGCTGGAACTCCGACGGCAGCGACATCGACACCCCGGGCTCGCTGCTGACCGTCAACGTGCGGATCAGCGCCTCGAGCGGGCTGCTGCTCTACGGTCCGGACTCCTTCCAGGCCTTCGACCGGTCCGGCGACCTGTTCGACCCCGAGGTGCTGGCCGACTCCTCGACCGCGCTGGAGACCGGCACCCTGTCCGCCGGTCAGCAGGTGACGGGGACGGTGGCCTTCGACATCCCGCGGGGTGGCGTGACGCTGCTGATGAGTGACGAGAGCTCACGGACGGTCACCGCACTCAAGGTGCCTGACTGACGCTCAAGGTGCCGGACCCACCGGGTGAGGGCGCTCCGTCGCTCTATCCTGTCCGGGTGCCTGACCCCGAAGTGCTCGTCGTCCGCGGCTGGGAGGTCCTGCGTCTGACCTCGGAGGGCCTGGTCGTCGATCTCGTGCCGGCCCTGGGCGGCACCGTCATCTCCCTGCGCCGCCGCCGAGACGAGCTGGAGCTGCTGTGGCAGACCCCGTGGGGGCTGCGTCACCGGGGCTCGGTCGACCTGCCGGGGTCGGCGGAGGCGGCGATGTACGACAGCTCTCCGGGTGGCTGGCACTCCGTCTTCCCCAACGGCGGCGACAGCGCCACCGCCCACGGCGCCGAGTGGGGCTTCGACGGCGAGGCGCGGCTCACCTGGCTGGACTGGCGGTTGGAGGGCACGAAGCTGGTCCTCAGCGGGCGCCTGGTCCGCTCGCCCTTCGAGATCGTCCGCACCGTCGTGCTGCGGGACGACCAGCTCACCATCACCGACACGGTGACCAACGTGGGCGCCGAGCACGTCGACGTCATGTGGGGTCAGCAGATCGCCCTCGGCGGTGCCCTGATCGGTCCCGACACCGTGGTGCACGCCGGTTCGACGACAGTCCGGTCCGATCCGCGGCTGGCCTCGTCCGCGTCCTACGACGACTTGATGCCCTGGCCGCGGGCGTACGGGCAGCGCGGCCTGGTGAACCTGCGCGGGGTCGGCCGTGAGGACACGCCCGAGAGCCGACTGGCCTACCTGTCGGACTTCACCGAGGCCGTGATCCGGGTCCGTCGGCCCAGTCAGGACCTGACCGTCGAGCTGAGCTGGGACGAGCTGCTCTGGCCACACGTCTGGTACGCCCTGGAGACCGGGGCCAGCAAGGGGTTCCCCTGGTTCGGCACAGGTCGCTACCTGGCTTTCGCCCCCGGCACGAGCTGGCCGGCGCACGGGCTGCACGACGCGCGCCGGATCTCCAGCACGCTGCTGCGGATCCACCCCAAGGGCACCCGGAGCGCCTCCCTGGCGGTTCGCGTGACC
Source organism: Microlunatus aurantiacus (assembly GCF_039536605.1). NCBI lineage: Bacteria > Bacillati > Actinomycetota > Actinomycetes > Propionibacteriales > Propionibacteriaceae > Microlunatus > Microlunatus aurantiacus. The sequence continues at coordinate 796,026 of NZ_BAAAYX010000002.1, read as the reverse complement.
GGCGCCTAGGCCTCGCGGACGGACCCGGGACCTGACCCGCCGTCGTCACCCGCGAAGCGTCTCCGGCTGCCCGGAGGCGGCCGACGCGTAGGCAGCCAGGACCACCGCGAGCCCGCGGGTGCCGGCCGCACCGTCCGGCGCGGCGGTCGAGCGACCGGCCACCACGTCGAGGAACGAGGTCAGCAGCAGGGCGTCGAGATCGGGACCGTACGGGATCCAGGCCGCGTTACCCGCTGCTTCCAGGTGGCCACCGACGCGCAGGGCGAACGGGTCCAGGTCGGTGATGCCGCCCGTGCCGGTGAGGCGCAGGGTCAGCCCACCCCAGGTGGCGTAGCTGTCCGGTCGCGACCAGCTGGCGTCGATGACGACGGGGACCTGCACCGGACCGGAGGCCGACGTCAGCTCCAGCCGCAGGGCCGCCAGGCCCCCGGTCTCGACGGCGGCATCGGGGTGCAGCAGGCGGTTCGCCACCGCGTACACGCTGCTCACCCGGCCGTCGGGCCACAGGGCGTCCAACAGGTCGAGCACGTGGACCAGGTGGTCGGTGAGTGCGCCGCCGCCGGCCGCGGCGGGATCCACGAACCAGGCCCGGTCGCCGCGTGGGATCCGCCCGTTGTTGGTCCCCGCGATGCTCACCACCTGGCCGAGCGTCCCGGCCGCCACCAGCTCGCGCAGTCCCGCGAACGCCGGCGCGAACCGGACGGGATGGGCGATCATCAGCTGGACGCCGGCGTCCGCGCAGGCCGTCGTCATCGCCTCGGCGTCGTCCAGGGTGGTGGCGATCGGCTTCTCGCACAGGACATGGGCACCGGCGGCGGCGGCCAGCTCGACCAGCCGGCGGTGCTCCACGTTCTCGGCACAGACGATCACCCCGTCGGGGTGGGTGGCCAGCAGCGCCGCGTAGTCCTCGACGTAGGCGACGCCGAGTTCGGCGGCCATCTCCGCGCCGCCGGTCTCCCCGGGACGCCGCCCGTGGTCGGGATCGGTGGCCACCACCTCGATCCCCGGCCAGGCTGCGAGCAGCCTGGCGTACGACACGGCGTGCACGTGCGCGAACGACATCAGGCCGATCCTCATCGCGCCGCCCCCGTGGTCTCGGTCTGTGCCGTGGTCTCGGTCTGTGCCCTGGTCTCGGTCTGTGCCCTGGTCTCGGTCTGTGCCCTGGTCTCGGTCTGTGCCGTGGGCTGCGGGCCTCCGGCGTCGACCGGCTCGGCCCGGCCGGTGGCCAGGGAGCGCTGGGCGGCCTCGGCGATCCGGATGGCGGCCAGCCCGTCGCGCGCCGTCACCCGCGGCGGCGGCCCACCCCGCAACGCCGCCAGGAACTCCCCCAGCTCGGTCGCGAACGGGCTCTCGTACGGCATCGCGGGCAGCAGCCCCTGGCCGTCCGCCCCCGTGCCGGCCGGTGGCCGGGTGCCGAGGTCGGTGCTCAGCGGCGGGTGCTGGGCCGAGTCGTGCGAGAGGACCCCGCCGGTCCCGGCGATGTCGAAGGTCGTCCGGAACGTGGTGCCCGGCCGCGCCCAGGTGCCGTGGACGTAGCTCAGGGCACCGCCGACGTGGCTCAGCACGACCTGCACGCTGCGCACCCCGCCGGCGGCGGCCTCCAGCGCGTACGCCGTGGCGATCTCGCCGGCGTTCCACCGGGCGAAGTCGAGGTCGTGCAGGCTCTGGTCGAGCACCAGACCGCCGGAGAGCGCGTCGTCGTGGAACCAGCCGGCCGCCGGGGCGGACCCGGTGCGGGTGAACCGCTGGACGGCCACCACCCCGATCGCACCGGCCGCGACCGCGGCGTGCATCGCCGCGTACTCACCGAAGTAGCGCACCACGTGCCCCGGGTAGAGCGGCAGCCCGGCCGCCTCGAACGCCTCGATGACCCGCTGGGCCTCCGCGGCCGTCCGGGCCAGCGGCTTCTCGCACACCACCGGGCGCCCTGCCGCCAGGGCGGCCATCGCGAGCCCGGCGTGACTCGGGGTCGGGGTGGCGATGTCGACGGCGTCGCAGCCGGTCAGCAGCTCCTCCAGCGAGTCCACGGCCCGGCCCCCGAAGCGCGCCACCAGCGCCGCGGCTCCGGCCTCGGAGAAGACGGTCACGTCGGCGCCCAGCGAGAGCCAGGCCGGTAGGTGCTCGTGAGCGATCCCACCGGCGCCGATCAGCCCGATCCGGTACCGTCCGCGCTCAGTCGCGGGTCCGTTCGTGCGGTGCCGGGGTCTGTCGGTCATGGGATGAATCTGCCCTACCGTCGCCCGGGATCCGCGCCCCCACGCAGGCTCCGGGCCGTTCCGGCCGGTTTTCTCGCCGGGATCTCAGGCGGCGACCAGTCCGCCCCGGGCACTCCGCGCGGCCAGCTCACGGGCCAGCGCGAGTCGCTCGGTCAGCCGGGAGGCCTCGGACCAGTGACCGGCGGCCGGGTGCAGCGAGGCCGGGTGACCGGACCGCGCGTCCACGTCGTCGGCCAGCGACCACGCCCGGGCGACCATCCGCAGGGCGCGGGTGGACCCGTCCACCGAGGCCGCTCCGCCGGACCGGCGGTAGCCCTGCATCAGGTAGTCGGCCAGGCACGCTCCGCTGGCGCTCCCCCAGGGCGCCCGGGGACCTGCCGTCAGCTCGGCCACCGTCTCCAGCGCACCGGCCAGATCCCACCCCTGGTCGCCCCGTCCGGACTCGCGCAGGTCGACGAAGCGGACCTGCAGCTCCGGTCCCCGCCGCACCAGGACCCTCGCCCCCGTCAGGTCCCCGTGGATCCAGTGGTCGACGGTCCACCGGTCGGCGACACGAGCGGCCGCCCGTCGCAGCCCGCGGTCCCCGCGGAGGATCCGCAGCACGTACGCCCGGGCGCTTCCGGGCGCCGGCGGACGGGCGGTCCGTGGTGGCCGGTCCGGGTCGAGCACCCACGGCCGCGGCGCCTCCGGTGCGGCCGTCCCCCCGTCGGTCGCCCGTGAGAACCCGGTTCCGTGCAGGTTCGCGATCGCCGCCCCCCATCCCTGGCAGACCTCGGCCAGGTCGGCCATCGTCCCCCGGGTCGCGGTCAGCGACTCCCCCGGGATCGCCGACGTCCAGACCACCTCCCCGGTCCCGTCCCCGTGCACCTCGGCCACCAGCCCGGTCTCGGCCAGCAGCCGCAGGCAGGTCGGCTCGTGGCTCGGGGGGCGGCGCTCCCCCGCAGCGCTCCCTCCCGCCGCCGACGCCGCTCCCCTGGCGTACCCGATCGGGCGTCCGTGCAGCAGCAGAGCCGACCCCCGCAGCTCCACCACCCCGTCCGCCAGCTCCCGTGCGGTGACCAGCCCGGCACGCACGGCGCCGGCCAGCACGCCCCCGTCCCCCTGGCGGGTGCTCGGTCCGGCGTTCCCCGGCCGGTCGCTGGTCTGCGGTGTGCTCGTCATGGTGGACATCCGGTGCTCGTACGCCCGGTCCGTCCGGGTCGATGTCAGCAAGAGCGGTCGACCCTGGACCGAGATACCCCGGGATCGGTTCGTGGACTGTGCTCTGGGTGACAGCACCGAACCTGCGCTTGTCCGGTTCGGGCACCCTGGAAGCATGAGCCAGCTGCACCCGAGCGCACCGCCCGTCCGTCGGACCCGGCCCTCACCGGGGGCCGCCGTGGTGCTGATGACGGCCCTGCTGGCCGTCCTTTGGCTGCTCGAGGCGGTCGACCAGCTGAGTGGCGAGCGACTCGACCTGTACGGGATCCGCGCGCGCGAGATCGACGGTCTCGGCGGGATCGCCACGGCGCCGTTCCTGCACGCGGGCTGGGACCACCTGATCAGCAACTCCCTGCCGTTCTGGGTGCTCGGCTTCCTGGTCCTGCTCGGCGGGCTGGCCAGGTGGGTCCTGTCGTCGCTGATCAGCATCGTGGGCAGCGGTCTGGCCGCGTGGGCTCTGACGCCCGCCGACACGATCATCGTCGGCGCGAGCGGCCTCGTCTTCGGCTGGCTGACCTACCTGCTGGCCCGCGGGCTGTGGTCCCGCTCCGTCGCCCAGATAGCGGTGGCGGTGGCGGTGCTGGTGGTCTACGGCGGTCTGATCTGGGGTGTGCTGCCCGGTGCGGCCGGCGTGTCCTGGCAGGCCCACCTGGGTGGGGCGGTGGGTGGCGTCGTCGCAGCCTGGCTGCTGCACCGGCGCGCGACGGCAGCACCGACCCCCACGACGTACGGGTGGCGTAGCTAGTCCGGCGCAGGACCGGCGGCGAGCTGCTCGCCGGCCCGGTCCAGCTGTCGGCGCGCCGCCGCGAGGCGATCGGGCTCCGCCGCACCGGCCGTCCGGGTCTCGGCCAGGAAGCGCTCCAGGGACCGGGCGAGCACGGTGACACCGTCGAAGCCGAAGGTCCCGGCCGATCCGGCCAGCTGGTGGGCGGTGCGCTCCGCCGCCGCCCAGCCCGCGGGATCCAGCTGTTCGTCGGCCACCCGGTCGAGCGCGGCCGTGAGCTCCAGGACCCGGACCAGATTGGTCCGGCGGGCCTGGCTCGCGATCGTGGACAGGACCGCGGCGAAGTCGTCGGACGGAACGGGTCGCGAGCCAGCGCCGGTGGAGCCGTGGTCGGTCACGCGGACCACCCGGTGAGGCGGTTGATCTCCGCGGCCAGCACCATCGGGTCGAACGGTTTGCTGATCACCCCGACCGCGTTCGGGACGGACTCCAGGCCCGTGTCCGCGAGCGCCGTCTTCGCGGTCATGAAGATGACGGGGACCTCGCGCGTGACCCTGTTCGCCTGCAGCAGCGCCGCCGTGCCCGGCCCGTCGAGACCGGGCATCATCACGTCCAGCAGCACCACGTCGGGCGGGTCCAGCTCGGCGGCGTGACCGGCGTCGACCCCGTTGGCGGCGGTGCTGACCTGCCAGCCGCCGACCACCTCCAGGGCGAGCTTCGCCACCTCCCTGATGACGTCGTCGTCGTCGACGACCAGCACCTTGCGTGACAACACCCCGACCCCTTCGTCATCGCACCCCCGAGCGGCCATCGTAAGTGAGCCGGTGCCGTCACGTCACCGCCTGCTAGCGTCACCCGACATGGCGGGGCCCTCCCGGCCCCACGACGGGGCCGCCACCACGGCGCGCGACGCCGATGCCGCCGCCCTGCTCGCCGCCCACGGGGAACCGCCCTTCCGTACGATCGCCGTCGCCGCTGTCGTGGTCCTCGGGCTGATCGGTCTGGTGCTGGCGAGCGACCTGCCGGAAGGGGTGCGGCGCTCGGTCGGCGGCGCGGGTTTGGTGCTCAGCGAGCTCGCTCTGGCCGCCTCCTGCCGCTACCGGTTCCGCCGGAGCGCCGGTCGCCGACGCCGCGCCTGGCTGCTGTTCGGGTGGGCCGCCCTGGGAGCGGCCGCCCGCAACCTGTGGCTCACCCTGACCGAGCTCCGGGGCGGCTTCCGGTTGCCCCTGGTGGGCGACGCCCTGCACCTCGCCAGCCTGATCGTGGTCATCGTCGGGTTGGCCAGCTACCCGTCGGGCCGTCGGCGCCCCATCGACTTGCTGCGGATCGCGCTGGACGGCGTGGTGCTCGCCGGGTCCCTGCTGCTGATCCTCGGTCAGACCCTGGTCCCCCGGCTCGCCGAGCAACCCTCGGTCGAAGGTCTGGCGGTCGTGCTGATCCCGGTGATCGACATCGTGCTGGTGACCGTGGCCTGGCTGCTCTTCCTGCGCAGCGACCGCCGCCACCTCCCGTCGCTGGCCCTGGCCGCCGCCGGCTTCGCCCTGTTTGCGGTGGCCGACATCAGCGCCGCGGTCCGGCGGTCCGAGGGCGTCTTCACCTTCGGCACGCTGATCGACCTGGGCTGGATGGCGGGCTACGTCCTGCTCGCCGTCGCCGTCCGCTGGCCACGACCCACTCCGGACAGCCCGCCGCTCGCGGTCGTACGCCGGCGGTCCCCCATCGCCGGCACGCTGCTCATGTTCGCCGTGTTCTTCGTCGCGGGGTCACTCACCCTGGTGGGGACCTCCGACGGCGCGGTCAGCGCACCGGTGGCGATCCTGCTCGGCGCCGTCCTGATCGCGATCACCGCGCGACAGGTGCTGTTGCTCACCGACAACGAACGGCTGCGGGCCAGTCTGGAGCAGCGCGTCATCGAGCGCTCGACCGAGCTCGCCGCGGTCACCCAGCGGACCGACCTGCTCATCGACTCGGTGGGCGACGGCGTCTACGGTGTCGACAACCAGGGCCGGGTGACCTTCCTCAACCCGGCCGGCGCCCGGCTGCTCGGTGCCCGCCGGACCGAGCTGCTCGGGGCCGACGCCCACGAGGTGTTCCACTCCCACCCCTCAGCGGACTGCTACCTGCGCACCATCCAGCGCAACGGGCTGGCGATCACCGGGATCGACGACGCCTACCGGTCCGTCGACGGACGCCTGGTGCCGGTCGAGGTCAGCGCCAGCCCGCTGGCCGACCCGTCGGGCGAGTCCACCAGCGTGCGCGGAGTGGTGGTGGTCTTCCGCGACATGACGCGCCGGCGAGAGGTCGACCGCTTGAAGAACGAGTTCGTCTCCCTGGTCAGCCACGAGCTGAAGACCCCGCTGACGGCCATCCGGGGTTCGCTCGGGCTGCTGGCCGGCGGCGCGCTCGGGGAGCTGAGCCCCGCGGCGACCCGGATGGTCGAGATCGCCCTGGAGAGCAGCGAGCGCCTGACCCGGTTGATCAACGAGATCCTCGACATGGAGAGGATCGAGTCCGGTTCGATGCCGATGCAGGTCGGTAGCCACGACGTGGCGAGCCTGCTGGCGGTGGTCGAGGACCAGGTCCGGGTGCTGGCCGGCGAGGCGGGGGTCACGGTCCAGGTCGACGAGGCCTCCGGTCTGGTGCTGGCCGACGCCGACCGGGTGGTGCAGACCTTGATCAACCTGATCGGCAACGCCATCAAGTTCTCCGCCCCGGGCAGCGAGGTGCACCTCACCGCCGCGCCCGATGGCACCAACGTCACCTTCACCGTGCGGGACCAGGGCCGGGGGGTCCCGGAGAACCGTCTGGAGCTCATCTTCGAGCGCTTCGAGCAGGTGGACTCCTCCGACGCCCGCGAGAAGGGTGGGACCGGGCTCGGTCTGTCAATCTCCCGCAGCATCGTCGAGCGCCTGGGCGGCCGCATCTGGGCCGTCAACAACCCCGACCGCGGCTCGACGTTCGCCTTCACACTGCCCGAGGGTGCCGCGGAGATCCCGGAGGAGTCGGGGGCGTGAGCCGCGGGGTGCCGGGCCGGGGTCGGTCACCGCGCCGGGGCGCGACCGGACGCCGTTACGGTAACTCCATGGCAACGGGCCAGGACCGCACCGCGGTGGTGATCGAGGACGATGCCGACGTGCGCAACCTGCTGGCAGCGATCCTGGACGAGGCGGGTTTCACCTGCATCCCGGCGGCGACCGGGATCGAGGGCATCAACGCGGTCCGCGAGCACCAGCCCATCCTCACCACCCTGGACGTCAGCCTGCCCGGCATCGACGGCTTCGAGGTGGCCCGCCGGATCCGCGCCTTCTCCAACACGTACGTGATCATGCTGTCGGCCCGCGACGAGGAGATCGACACCCTGATGGGCCTGGACGCCGGCGCCGACGACTACCTGACCAAGCCGTTCCGCCCCCGCGAGCTGCGCGCCCGGATCGAGGCGATGCTCCGCCGCTACCGGGCCACCTGGCTCACCGAGCTGGGCCCTGCCGGCGCGGCAGAGGCGACGGGGCCCCCGACCGGAGTCGAGCCACGTGGTGTGGGGGGTTGGCTGCGCCACAACGGTCTGCGCATCAACGGCGACATGTGGCTCTGCGACCTGGACGGGGCGCCCGTGGAGCTGACCCGCAGCGAGTTCGACCTGCTGCTGGCGCTGATGGCAGGTAACCGCCGGGTGATCACCAAGGACTCGCTCGCGCTGGAGCTCCGGGGCGAGTCGCCGGGTGGGTACGTCTCCGAGTCCGACCGGCGGGCCGTGGAGGTCCACATCGCCAACCTGCGCCGCAAGCTCAACGACTCGGTCGGCTCACCGCGCTACATCGAGACCGTCCGCGGCGTGGGCTACCGGCTGGCCGAGCACCGGGGCGACTGAGACGCGAGCGGAAGCGGCGGCGGCACAAGGCGTTGCCCGGGGCCGCAGGGGCGGATCTCAGCGGTGGGCGGCGGACTGCAGCCGGCGACGGAAGGCCTCCGCGGCAACCTCGACCAGCGCGAGCAGCGCGTTGCGCTGGGGCGTCGGACCCAGGTGGTCCAGCTGGGAGCGCAGCTCGGTGAGACGTCCGGCCAGCACCGTGGCCCCCAGCATCTTGCTGCTGGACTCCAGGCTGAGCACCGCGACCCGGGCACCCTCGATGTCGCTGTCGATCATGCACCGGCCGATGGCGTCCAGCCGCCCGTCGAGCAGATCGAGGTAGTCGGCCACGAAGCGGTCCATGGCACCGTCCCCGGGGTCGAAGGCGTCGAACCTGTCCTGCGGTTCGGTCGTGACGGCCGCCGCTGGAGCCGGTGCGGGACGCCCCCCGACGATCCCGACCGGCTCCGCGGCAGGCAGCGGTTCGTCCGTCCCCACGGACTCCGCTGCATCAAGACGGCCGGCGTCATCTCCTCGCACGCAAGCGAAAGGATCAGTCAGCACAGCAGTCCCTACTTTCTCTCCCGGGTCCCCGACCCGGCGCCGAGTCGTCCCCCACGACTCGATGTCGGAAGACTGTCCGGGCCGGCGCACCGCTGCCCGGGGCGGCGCACAAGAGCCGCTCAGGTTTGCCTCAGGATTCCCCCCGTCCGATTGCCGGACCGATCGCCGGTTCGTTCACCGGTCCGATCGGCGGACCGACGCGGGCCGGGGAGGACTGAGGGGAGCCTTCCTTTACTGGAATGATTCCAGATTGACTGGCAGACTCCTGCTCATCTCCAGAGGAAAGGCACCAACCATGACCAGCACGCTCTCCCCGTCCGATACCGCCATCCACGAGGCCCGCCCGCCGTTCCGGGCCAGCCAGCAGCTCGCCGACAACCTGCAGCAGATCCACGTCGACCTGATCGACCTGCACCTGGTGGGCAAGCAGCTGCACTGGAACGTGGTCGGCAAGAACTTCCGCGACACCCACCTGGTGCTGGACGAGGTCGTCGACGCGGCCCGCGAGTTCTCCGACACGGTCGCGGAGCGGATGCGCGCCATCTACATCACCCCCGACGGCCGCGCGGCCACGGTGGCCGCGAAGTCCTCGCTGCCCGCGGTCCCCTCCGAGGAGGTGGACACCGCCGAGACGGTCGACCTGATCACCGCAGCGCTGTACGCCACGGCCGGCACCGCCCGCCGCATCCACGACGAGGTCGACGGCGAGGATCCCACCTCGGCCGACATCCTGCACACCGTGCTGGAGCGCCTGGAGCAGCTGGCCTGGATGATCGACTCCGAGAACCGGATCGCCAACCGCAGCATCCCCCGCCCGATCCACGAGTGATCTGATCTCACGCCGGTGGCGTGATCCCACCGCAGCACCGACCTCCATCCACCCGGGTGCCACAATCCCCGGGTGGATGAGTCGTCTCTGGCCCCGAACGCCACGCCGGTCGGACTGAGCAGGTCCCAGCGGCTGGACCGGCTGCCGTTCACCCGGCAGCACGGGCGCCTGCTGGCCGGGTCCGGCGTCGGCTGGGCGCTGGACGCCATGGACGTCGGCCTGGTCTCGTTCATCCTCGCCGCTCTCGCGGCCCAGTGGTCGCTCTCACCGGGTGAGCTGTCGGCCATCGCCTCGATCGGCTTCGTCGGGATGGCTGTCGGAGCCAGCCTGGGTGGTCTGCTCGCCGACCGGATCGGTCGCCGCCAGGTGTTCGCCCTGACGCTGCTGATCTACGGCGTGGCGACCGGTGCGTCAGCCCTGGTCACCGGGATCGGTCTCCTGCTGGTGCTGCGCTTCCTGGTGGGACTCGGTCTCGGTGCCGAGCTCCCGGTGGCCTCCACGCTGGTCAGCGAGTACGCCCCCGCCCGGATCCGCGGTCGGGTCGTCGTCGCCCTGGAGGCCTTCTGGGCGCTCGGCTGGCTGCTCGCCGCCGTGATCGGCTACCTGGTGGTGCCGGCCTCGGCCGACGGCTGGCGCTGGGCGTTCGTCCTCGGCATGGTTCCGGCGGTGTACGCCGTCGTGATCCGGTGGGGTCTGCCCGAATCCGTACGCTTCCTGGAGCGCCAGGGGCGGGACGTGGAGGCGGAGTCGGCCGTCCGCCGGTTCGAGGCGTCGGCCGGGATCGAGGCTCCGGCGGCCGAGGCCGTGGCACCGGCCCCGACGGCGGCGCCGCCGGGGCCGCCAGGCTCGGCGCCGCGCCTGACCACGCTGTGGTCGCCGCGCTACCGGCGCCGCACGCTCGCACTGTGGCTGACCTGGTTCGGGACCAACTTCTCCTACTACGGCGCGTTCATCTGGCTGCCGTCGCTGCTGGTGTCGTCGGGCTTCACCCTCGTCAAGTCGTTCGAGTACACCTTGATCATCACGGTGGCCCAGCTGCCGGGCTACGCCGTGTCCGCCATCCTGATCGAGCGCTGGGGACGCCGTCCGACGCTGGCTACGTTCCTGGCCGGGTCCGCGCTGAGCGCCGTCGCGTTCGGGTTGGCCGACTCCGTGCCGGCGGTGCTGGCCGCCGGGATGGCCCTCTCGTTCTTCAACCTCGGCGCGTGGGGTGCGCTCTACGCGGTCACCCCCGAGGTTTATCCGACCGACCTGCGGGCCACGGGCGCCGGCAGCGCGGCGGCCTTCGGTCGGATCGCGTCGATCATCGCTCCCCTGCTGGTGCCCCTGCTGCGATCCACGACGGGGCTGACCGGGCTCTTCGTGGTCTTCGCCGTGGCTTTCGCGGTCGCAGCGGTGGCAGCCCTGGGGTTGCCGGAACGGCGCGGCCGAGCACTGGAGGACTGACCGGGAGAGTCCCCGGGACGCTCAGCGCCGGAGCTGCCAGCCCGCGGGACGGCGGATCCCGGCCGGCAGCCTGGTCTGGTCGTCCCCCCGCGCGGCCGCGAGCTGGGGCTCGGTCAGGTAGAGAGCGGTGGACAGGTCGGCGCCGCTCAGGTCGGCCGCCCGCAGATCGGCCCCGATCAGGTCGGCACCGCGCAGGTCGCAACGGCGCAGGTCGGCGCCCAGCAGCAGTGCTCCCCGGAGATCGCACCCACGCAGGTCGACCTCGGCGAGCTTGACCCCGATCAGGTCGGCGCGCCGGGTGCTGCGTGGTCGTTCGCTCAGATCGGCCACCGCACGCACGGCACTGCGCCGGACCCGTCGGCTCACTTCGCTGAGCACCACGTCCACCGCGGCCCGGTGGCCGGCGACGTCGCACCGCAGCAGCTCCTCCGGTCCCAGCAGGGTCAGCGCCGCCGTCTCGGTGGCCAGTGCGCGGACCCGATCGCGTACCGCGGCAGGCTGGTCACCCCGGTCGGCCTGGCGCAGGTACCAGCGGAGCTCGTGCAGCTGCCTCATGATCAGGAAGGCGGCGAACACGTCGCCCGCCTGCTCCGGGCGGTCACGCCAGGTCACCCCGCCGAACGTGTGCTGGGTGACCTGCTGGCCCGCGCCGAGGCAGTCGAAGACCGTGCAGCCGGCGAACCCACGTTCGGGCAGCTGCGCGTGGATGGAGCACGAGAACACCTCCAGGTGACGGCAGGGCCGCCCCGAGGGCTTGTCGTAGGCGAAGTCGGCGGAGGCCGCGTACGGCAGTGCCACGCAGCACAAGCCGGAACAGCGGGCGCAGTCGGCTCGGAGCTCGGCGACCTCGTCCATCACCATCTCTCCGTCGGGGCAGCAGCCGCCCCTGTCGGTGTGAGGTGGCCGCCGGTGTGAGGTGACTGTACGCCCGTTGTCCGGGTCGCAGCCCGTCAAAGTCGTTGAGCGCTGGACCGCCGACGCCCTACTCTGAAACGAACGGCGGAACAATCAGGGGGAACCATGAGCCCAGCGGACGGCGGTGCTGACCCTCCACAGCCCTATGAGGGGATGTACGACCCCCTGGTCGCCTGGAACGCCCGGATCCTGGATCCCGCCCGCGTCGTCAGACGGGAGGGTGACCGTCTCGACACCACCCTCTACGTCGCCGACAGCCTGCTGGTCGTCGGCGACCCGACCGGCGCCGAGGTCACGGACATCATCGGCTGGCTCCGGGAGGACAAGCACCTGGCCGCCCGACCCGACGAGGTGAATGCCCGCAACTTCGAGGCCGGGGCCGGGACCGACCGCTCGACCCCATGGGTCACCCCGCTCCGGCTCACCCCGGAGCCGGGTTTCGCCGTCGTGGTCGACGCCTGGGGTCTCCTCCAGGAGTACCGCTCGCTCATCGACGACCGCCGCCAGGCGGACGCCGCCGGGGCTGATGGCGGCAGGGAGCCACGACGGATCGACAACCCCACCGAGGTCGGCCTGGACCACCTGATGTACGCAGACATCCTGGGGCAGACCAAGACCGTCGGCGGCACCAAGACCGTCGGGGGGACCAAGACCGTCGGCGGCACGAAGACCGTGGGGGGAGGCGTCGTCGACGAGTACGCCTCCGCCGGGCTCGGCGGCCGGACACCCGTGGCCTACCTCGGGCCGGCCCCGCTGCGCTCTCCCGACGTCGCCGACCGGCCCACGGTGGTCCTGCTGGACACCGGCATCGGTGAGCACCCCTGGCTGGTGGACGGCGTGGAGGTGCGACCGGGGACGGCGGTCGAGCCGGAGAAGACCGGCATCATCCACCACCGACTCGTGGGCGTGATCGACGACTTCTCCGGCCACGGCACCTTCGTCGCCGGTCTCGTCCGACAGGCCTGCCCGGACGCCGACCTGCTGATGATCCAGGTGATGGGCGCCGACGGGTTCGTCTCCGAGACGATGATGATCAACGAGCTCGACCGACTCGCCATCGACCACGTCACCGGCGCCCGCCCGGTCGCCGCGGTCTCGCTCTCGTTCGGCTACTACCTGGAGAGCGAGGACGCGAGCAAGACCGCGTCACTGGCCGCCGCCCTGCAGAACCTCTCCGACCACGAGGTCGTGGTGATCGTGTCGGCGGGCAACGACGCCACGACCCGTCCGATGTACCCGGCCGCCTTCAGCACGACCATCGAGAACGTGGTCAGCGTCGGCGCTCGCAACCCGAACGGCTCGGTGGCGTTGTTCAGCAACGCGGGCGACTGGGTGGACACCTACTGGCCCGGGGCCCAGGTGCTGAGCACGGCGCCGCGGACCTTCGACGGCTCCGTCCAACCGAGCGCACGGACGCGCTGGGCCGGTCAGCACCGGGAGAGCCTCGACCCCGACGACTTCTCTGCGCAGTACCTCCCTGCTCCGGCCGAGGAGGCCGATGTGTCGCCGGCCGGTTTCGCCCTGTGGTCCGGCACGTCGTTCGCGGCCCCCGCGTTCCTCGGCTTCTGCCTGCAGCGGCACCTGGCGGGACAGCGGGCGGTGCGTCTGCGGGAGGTCGTCGGGGATGTCGCCGCACGCTACCGTCGCTGACGCCGGATCAGACCCCTCGCTGATCCGGGCGACGGCTCTGCACCAGCGAGCCGTCCAGGAGAACGCGGGCGGCCACGCGGCCCGCGCCGAGCAGCTCCTCCGGCGTGGTCTCGAGGCGACGAACGCCGCCGGCGACCACACCGTGGACGGGTGCCGGGACGAGCGCTGTCGGACGGTCTCGCGGCTGCTGGCGACGCTGGCCAAGTCGACTGTCGAGATCCACGGGCTCGAGCCCGCGTTGGTGATCATGAACCGGGCGCTCGAGTGGTCGGAGTGCCTCGGCGACCCGGAGCTGACCGCGTTCCTGGTCAGCCAGCGCGCGTTGATCCTGTTCCGGGGTGGCCGCCTCGCCGAGGCGGAGCTCGACTTCGCCGCGGCCATCGAGAACATCCACGCCTCCGGGCGTGACCTGGTGCGCCTCCTGCTGAACCGGGGTGCGCTGTTCGTGGAGATCGGTAACCTGCCGGGCGCCCGCGCCGACCTGTCCCGGGCCGCCTCGCTCTCGCGCCAGCTCGAGTACCGCCTGTTCGAGCACGTCGCGCTGCACAACCTGGGCTGCCTGGAGTTCACCGCCGGCGACCTGCCCCGGGCGCTGCGCCTGATGCACGAGGGCATGGAGCTGGACGGAGAGACCCAGCAGGGCATCGCCCACCTCGACCGGTCCCGGGTGCTGCTGGCCGCCGGGCTGCCCGAGGAGGCGGACGCGGCCCTGGCCGAGGCCGCGGACCTGTTCCGCCGGGACCGGTGCTGGCAGGACCTCGGGGAGGTGGACCTGACGCGGGCGGAGGTGGCGCTGCTGACCGGCCACGTCGACGACGCCCGGAAGCTGGCCGGCCGGGCGCGGGACCGCTTCCGCCGGCACGGCAACGACCGCTGGCGGCGGGCCGCGGAGCTGGTCCTGCTGCACGCCGACCTGGCCGGCGGTCGACCGGCCGCCCGCCTGCTGCCACACGCCTCCCGGTTGGCCGCCGAGTTCGCCGCCGAAGGGTTCGCGGGGCAGGCCAGGACGGCCCTGCTCCTCGCCGCCGAGCTCGAGCTCGATCTGGACCGTCCGTCCGCGGCGGACGAGATGCTGCACCGGGTGGGCCCGGTCGGCGAGGGTGACCCCATCGCCGTCCGGCTGCACAGCCGCCTGGTCCGGGCCGAGCTCCTCGAACGCGGCCACCGGTTGCCGCAGGCCCGGCGTCAGGTCGCCCACGGGCTCCGGGAGCTCGCGGCCTACCAGGCCCAGTTCGGCGGCGTCGACCTGCAGAGTGCCAGTGCCGTCCACGGCCGCCGACTCGCCACCCACGACCTCGACCTGGCGGTGCGGTCGGGCCGCCCGGGATCGGTGCTGGCCGCCGTCGAACGGTCCCGAGCGGTCTCCGGTCGCATCCGTCCCGTCACCCCGCCCGCCGACGACCGCGCCGCCGAGCTGCTGGCCGAGCTCCGGCGGAAGGTCGAGGCGGCCTCCGCGACCACGACGACCGACCCGGCGTCGGCGGCCGCGGACACCGGGCCGACGATCGCCGACCTGCAGACCGAGCTCCGCTCCCGGGCCTGGCTCACCAGCGGCAGCCGTGCCTGGCAGCCGCCGGCCCGCCTCCGTGATCTCCGGACCGCGGCCGCCGACCTCGACGTCGACCTGGTCACCATCACCCAGCTCCGGGGGAGGCTGGGTGCGGTGCTGCTGCCGGCCGAGGGTCCACTGCGTCTGGTCGAGCTGGGCGACGCGGAGACCGTACGCGGCTGGCACCGACGGGTGTCAGCCGATCTGGACGTGCTCGCCAACGCGGGTCTGCCGCCGGCGATGACGGCGACCGTCACCCGGTCTCTCCGGCACGGTGCCGCCGAGCTCGGGCGGCTGCTGGCCCCTGCGCTGCCGACCGGCGACCGACCCGTCGTGATCAGCCCGCCCAGCACGCTGCTGGCGCTGCCGTGGCCCCTGCTGCCGGCGCTGGCGGGGCGGCCGGTGTCGATCACGCCGTCGCTGAGCGGCTGGTACAGGGCCCACCTGTCCCTCCGCCCCCGGGCACCCGCTCCCGGCGGCCGGTCCGCGGTCATCGAGGGGTGGTCGGTGACGGCCGTGGCCGGCCCGGGGCTGCCCCGCGCCCGGACCGAGGCGGCGACGGTCGCCGGCACCTGGTCCCCGTACGCCGACGCGGTCCACCTCGCCACGGCGAGCTCGGCGGACCTGCTCGAGGCGATGGGCACCGGGCGCCTGGTCCACGTGGCCGCGCACGGCGTCCATCGCGGCCAGAACCCGATGTTCTCCTCCCTGTCGCTGACCGGCGGACCGGTCTTCGCCTACGAGCTGGACCAGCGGGGCCGAGCCCCCGAGCACGTGGTGCTGTCGGCCTGCGACGTCGGCCGCAGCACCGTGCGGGCGGGCGAGGAGGCGCTGGGCCTGACCAGCGTGCTGCTGCAGCTCGGCACGGCCGCCGTGGTGGCCGGGGTCGCCCGGGTGCACGACGACGCGGCGGCCGACGTGATGCAGCGCTACCACGCGGAGCTGGCCCGCGGCCGGGACGCCGCCGAGGCCCTCGCTCTGGTCACCGACCAGGTCGACCACCCGAGCCCGTTCGTCTGCTTCGGGACGGCGTGGTCCGCCTGAGCCGGACACGGCGATTCGACGAAAGGCCGTCTCACGTGGGAAGACGCACCCCTGGAGGCCTCGCGCACCTCGGATCGGACGGTGCGAGGATGGTGGTACTAAGTAACCCAACCCACACCGAGGTGGAAACTTCGTGCCTGACCCGACGCCCAGCCCCCTACGTGTCGCCGTCGTCGGCGCCTGGCACGTGCACGCCGGCGACTACGCCCGCCGAACCCTGGAGCACCCCCACGCCGAGCTGGTCGCCGTCTGGGACGACGACCCCGAGCGGGGTGCTGCCCTGGCCGGCGACACCGGCGCGCCCTTCACCCAGGACCTCGCCGGCCTGCTGGCCCGGTCCGACGTCGACGCGGTGACCATCACCACCGAGACGGTGGCCCACCGCGAGGTGATCGGCCAGGCGATCGCGGCCGGCAAGCACGTCTTCACCGAGAAGCTGCTCGCCCCCACGGTGGCCGAAGCCGACGAGATCCTGACCGCCGCCCGCGCCGCCGGACGCCAGGTCGTCGTCTCCCTCCCCCGGCTCTACCACGGGTACGCGACAGCGGTCACCGAGGTCGTCGACGGTGGCACCCTCGGGCGCCTGACCTACGCCCGGGTCCGGCTCTCCCACGACGGGGCCACCGCGGGCTGGTTGCCGGAACGGTTCTTCGACCCCGCCACCGCGATCGGCGGCGCGCTGACCGATCTCGGCTGCCACCCGGTGTACCTGGTGCAGCGGATCCTGGGCAGCACGCCGCAGACCGTCTCGGCCACCTATCGCTCGCTCACCGGACGGGACGTGGACGACCACGCCGTCGTCACGGTCGGGTACGCCGACGGCGCCATCGGGGTGATCGAGGCCGGCTTCGTCAGCGCCAACCCGTTCACCATCGAGGTCTTCGGCACCGAGGGCAGCCTCACCTACTCCGACGCCACCGGCGAGCTGCTGCTCAGCGACGCCAAGGGTCGCAGCTGGCACGCCGCACCGGTCCCCGCCGATGCCCCGGACGCGTACGACCGGTGGCTGACCGCCATCGCCACCGAGACCGAGGACACCGACAACCTCGAGCGGGCCGTCGAGCTGACCCGGCTGGTGGTGGCGGCCAACGAGGCGGCCCGCACCGGCACCGCGGTCGACTACGCCTGATCCCTGTCTCGTCTCGGCTGACCTCCTCACCGAACCCACTCCCAGGAGCTGCACCGCACCATGATCAGAGTCGGACTCATCGGCGGGGGCGGCATCGCCTCCGCCCACATCCGGGGCTACACCGCCCACGCCGACCGCATCGCCGTGACCGCGATCGCCGATGCGGTGCCGGAGACCGTCGAGCGGCGGGCCGCCGAGCTGGGCGCCCGTGGCTTCGCGGACTACCGGGAGATGATCGCCGCGGGTGAGCTCGACGCGGTCGACATCTGCCTCCCCCACCACCTGCACGCCGACGCGGTCGTGGCCGCGGCCGAAGCCGGTCTGCACGTCCTGTGCGAGAAGCCGCTCTGTCTCCGCCCGGTCGAGGCCGGGCGGGTGCAGCACGCGGTGGCGGCGTCGGGGGTGACGTTGATGTGCGCCCACAACCAGCTGTTCCTGCCCGCGGTGGCCGCGGCGAAGGAGGTGCTCGACTCGGGTCGTCTGGGCCGCGTGTACGAGGTGCGCACCACCGACTGCTTCCACAACGACTTCGACCCCGCGAACATGGGTTGGCGGGCGAGCGCGGCCACCAGCGGCGGCGGTGAGCTGATCGACACCGGCTACCACCCCACCTACCTGATGCTGCACCTGGCCGGCTCCGTGCCGGTCGAGGCCGTGGCGATGCTGTCCACCCACCGGCTGACCTTCGCCGAGGGCGAGGACTCGGCGCAGGTCATCGTCCGCTTCGAGAACGGGGCCGTCGGCACGCTCTGGACCAGCTGGGCCTACGACCCACCCGAGATCACCGAGCGGTTCTCCGTGGTGGCCGAGCACGGCACCCTGCACAGCGACGGCACCAGCCTGCACGTCCACCTCCGGGGCGGCGGGACGACCTCGACCACGTACGAGCCGGTGGACACCTTCGTCGCCGAGATCGGTCACTTCGCCGACGCCTTGACTACTGCCAGCCGGCCGCTGCACACCGAGAAGGAGGGCATCGAGGCCCTCGGCATGATCCTGGCGGGCTACGAGTCGGCCCGGACCCGGACCATCGCCCCCGTTCTCCGGGCGGCCGACACCGTCCTCCGGCCCGCCGAGGCCGGCTCCACGGGGGCCCCGCAGTGACCGGGCCGCTGGTGCTGCCCTACGACGGCTCCGTGCCGACCATCCACCCCGACGCCTGGCTGGCCCCGACGGCGGCGGTGATCGGGAACGCGACCATCGAGGCCGGGGCCAGCCTGTTCTACGGCGCGGTCGTCCGCGCCGACATGGACACCGTCGTCCTCGGAGCGGGCAGCAACCTGCAGGACAACGTGGTGGTGCACACCGACTACGGCTTCCCGACCGTGATCGGTGCCGGGGTGTCGGTCGGTCACGCAGCGGTCGTGCACGGCTGCACGATCGAGGACGACTGCCTGATCGGCATGAACGCCACGGTGCTCAACGGAGCCGTGATCGGGGCCGGCTCGCTGGTCGCCGCGGGCACCGTGGTGCTGGAGGGCACTGTCGTGCCGCCCGGATCCCTGGTCGCCGGGGTGCCGGGCAAGGTCCGCCGGACCCTCACCGACGACGAGCGCGACAAGGTCGTGATCAACGCTCGGATCTACCTCGAGCTGTCCGCCCGGCACCGGGACGTCACCGGCTGACCCCCAGGGGCGGTGACGAACCGTTTCAACTGCGGTGGTAGGCAGGGAGGCATGGAGTTCACCCACCTCGGCCGCACCGGCCTGACCGTCTCACGTCTCTGCCTCGGCACCATGAACTTCGGGCCGCAGACCACCGAACCCGACTCGCACGCGATCATGGACAGCGCGCACGACGTCGGCATCAACTTCTTCGACACCGCCAACGGCTACGGCGGGCCCGACCACAAGGGCCGTACCGAGGAGATCGTCGGCAGCTGGTTCGCCTCGGGCGGCGGGCGTCGAGAGCGCACCGTGCTGGCCACCAAGGTCTACGGCGACATGGATCCCTGGCCCAACAACGGCAAGCTGTCCGCCCTCAACATCCGACGGGCTCTGGACGCCAGCCTGAAGCGGCTGCAGACGGACTACATCGACCTCTACCAGTTCCACCACGTCGACCGGGCCACCCCGTGGGACGAGATCTGGCAGGCCATCGACGTCGCCGTGGCGCAGGGCAAGATCCTCTACGCGGGCAGCAGCAACTTCGCGGGCTGGCACATCGCCCAGGCGCAGGAGGCAGCCGCCCGCCGCCACTCGTTCGGTCTGGTCAGCGAGCAGTCGCTCTACAACCTGATGGCCCGCACCATCGAGCTCGAGGTCATTCCCGCCGCCGAGCACTACGGCCTCGGCATCATCCCGTGGTCGCCGCTGCACGGCGGTCTGCTGGGTGGCGTGATCCGCAAGCAGAACGAGGGAGTGCGCCGTCTCGAGGGTCGGTCCGCGCAGACCCTGGCGGACCACCGTGACCAGGTCCAGGCGTACGAGGACCTGGCGGCCGACCTCGGCACCGAGCCCGCCGAGCTCGGTCTGGCCTGGCTGCTGAGCCGTCCCGCGGTCACCGCCCCGATCATCGGCCCCCGGACGGCCGATCAGCTCGACGGCGCCGTGCGGGCCGTGGAGCTGACGGTGGACCAGGCGACGCTGGACAAGCTGGACGAGATCTTCCCGGGGCACAAGACGGCCCCGGAGGACTACGCCTGGTGATCCCGGCCGGGAGCATCGCGGCCTAGCCGACGCGGAACGGATGCCTGTGCCCCCGACAGCGGGGACGGAGGCATCCGTTCCGGCGTCAGGAGGTCACGACCCCGAGGTAGGTCGGGCCCGCCGCTCGCGCGGCGGGCCCAGACGCAACTCCCCGATACTCACCGGCTCCCCAACCGGTGGGAGTACTGGACCGCTACCACGAGGACCCGTGGATCCTCATCGTCTCGATGCGCACTCCGCCTGAGACCGGCGGTACCACTCCCCCTGGATCGGCACGTCAGCACTGGCTCGGCAGTACGTTAGCCACCCAATCGTTCGGGTGTCGACAGAGAACGAGCCGATTGTCATTCATCGGCCATGGCATAAAGCGGACATAGCCCATGTCATGAAGCGGACACCGTCGTCGCCGGGCTCGGGATCGCCTTCTCCAGGCCCAGCAGCTCGCGGATCTCGTCGGCTCCGAACGCGGTGGACGCCAGTGAGTCACCGCCGAGCACGGCGTCGAAGAGGGCGCTCTTGCGCTGCTTCAGCGCCATCACCTTCTCCTCGATCGTGTCCTTGGCGACGAGCCGGTAGACCATCACCGGGCGGGTCTGCCCGATCCGGTGGGCCCGGTCCACAGCCTGCTGCTCCGCGGCCGGGTTCCACCACGGATCGAGGACGAAGCAGTAGTCGGCCTCGGTCAGGTTCAACCCGAAACCCCCCGCCCGCAGGCTGATCAGGAAGACTCCTGCGTCCCCCCGCCGGAAGCCGTCGATCACCGCCTGCCGGTCCGCCGTGCTCCCGTCCAGGTACGCGGTCGTCAGGCCGGCGGCGGTCAGCCGGTCCCGAACCCGGCGCAGGTAGCCGGTGAACTGGCTGAAGACCAGGGCCCGGTGCCCTTCCTGCACCACCTCACCGAGCATCTCCACCAAGGTCTCGGTCTTGCTGGCGGCCACCCCCTCGTGCTGGTCGTCGACCAGCACCGGGTCCAGGGCCAGCTGCCGCAGCAGGGTGAGGGAGCGCAGGATGGTGAACCGGTTGTCGTCCAGGTCGTCGATCAGGCCGAGCACCTTCTGCCGCTCACGCTGCAGATGCGTCTGGTAGACCCTGGCGTGCTTCGGCTGGAGGGTCACCTCGAGGACCTGCTCCTGCTTGGGGGGGAGCTCGGCGGCGACGAGGTCCTTGGTCCGGCGCAGCACCAGCGGCGCGATCCGACGGCGCAGCTGAGCCAGTCGGAGCCCGTCCCCGTCCCGCTCGATCGGTCGCAGGTAGTACTCGGTGAACCGCTCGGCGCTGGGGAACAGACCGGGGGCGGTGAGCGAGAGCATCGACCACAGGTCCATCAGGCTGTTCTCCACCGGGGTGCCGGTGATGGCCAGCTTCATCCGCGCCGGCACCAGCCGCGCCGCCTGGTAGGTCTTCGCCCGGTGGTTCTTGACGAACTGCGCCTCGTCCAGGATCAGGCCGCTCCAGGTCTGCTCCGCGTACGCCGTCTGATCGATCCGCAGCAGGGCGTACGACGTGACCACGAGGTCGGCACCGGTGGCCTCCTCGACGAGAGGTCGACGCCGCTTCGCCTGCGAGCGGGTCACTGCGTGCACCCGGAGCCCAGGGGTGAACCGTGCCGCCTCGGTCGCCCAGGTCGTCACCACGCTCGTCGGAGCAACCACCAGGAACGGCGGCGCGGCGGGCTCCTCCGCACGGGCCGCCGCGATCATGGCCAGGGTCTGGACCGTCTTCCCGAGTCCCATGTCATCGGCCAGGACGCCACCCAGCCGGTGGCGCCACAGCCCGGTCAGCCAGCGGAACCCGTCCCGCTGGTAGGGCCGCAGCTCCGCGCGCAGTCCCGCGGGCACGGCCTCCGCACGCCGCTCCGGCTCCGGTTGCGACGCGGCCGGGTCGAGCGGTGAGGCCGTCCCGCCCGGGGGCCACGGGGTCCCGCCCGGCGGGCTCGGGTGGGGCTCGGGATCAGCGACGTCCGGCCTCGCCAGCGCGCGCACCGCCGCCTGCCAGGCGTCGGCCTGCTCCAGCACGACCGCCACCTGGCTCAGCTCGTCCCACAGGGCAGTCTGCACCCGGCTCAGCCGCAGCTCCTCCGGGCGGTCGCGATCCTGCAAGGACCGGGCCTCCTCGATCAGCTCCCGCAGCCGGTCCAGGGCCGGGTTGTCCAACGGGACGTACACGCCGGTCTCCAGCACCAGGAACTCCGCCCCCTGGCTGAGCGCGACGAACAGCTCCTCGAAGCCGACCAGCTCGCCGTCGACCCGGACCTGGATGTGCAGGTCGAACCAGTCGCTGGTCTCGGTCGCGGTGGTCGAGACCGTCACCTCCGGGTCCTGCTGGGCCGGCCGGTAGTCGACGACGTCACCGGTGGTCTCGACCACCACCCCCTGATCGACCAGACGGGGCAGCACGTCGTGCACGAACCGGGCGGCGTGGGCGTCGCCGAGCAGGGCGTGCGCCGCCGGCCGACGGGGCCGGTCCGGGTCAGCCAGCTGCGGGAGCTCGTCGTAGGGGAGCTCGAGACCGGCCAGCAGCTCCCGCTCGACCACCACGTCCCGCAGCTCACCCGAGAGCAGCGGGGACTCGTCGACCCCGACCCGCCGCCACCCGTCGCCCTGGCGGTAGCGCACCGACCAGTCAAGCCGGACCCGGTGCTCGGCCCGGAAGCCGACCGCGAGCACGATCTGCGGCACCGCGGCGCTCGGGAGCTCGAGACCCTCGTCTCGGGTCACCACCGGCACGGCACGTCGCAGCACGGGCAGGAAGTCGGTGAGGAACCGCTGCCTGTCCGACGCCGGTACGTCCAGCGTGGCGCGCTGCTCGACGAGTCGGCGCAGCTCGGTGGGCAGGGAGCGGTCCAGCCGGGCCAGCACGATGTCGCGGGGGCCGCCGGGCACCCCGGGCGCCGCCAGCCAGTACGCCCCGTGGGCGGGATCGCCGAGCAACCCGAAGGTGGGGTCGCCGGTCGCGGTGGCCTCGAACAGCTCGGCCGGCGCCCACGCCTCGCTCGGCAGCGCGACAGCGCCCGTGAGACCGCCGTCCGTGGTCGACCGCAGCTCCAGGCGAACACCCACCCGCTCGTCCAGCAGGACCGGGGGTCCCGACTTCTCCGTGACCAGCGTCAGTCCCACGCGCCCGGCCTGGTCGATCAGCCCCCAGAAGGAGGTCGACACCTCACCCAGCGTCAGCCAGGCCGACCGCGGACTGGCGTACCGGGCCGCCGAACCGGCAGCGGCCCGGAACTGCCGGAGCAGGTCCTGCACGTCCGGCGACAGCTCGTCGGAGGGGTAGTCCAGGTCGGACCAGGACACCCCCGAGTAGACCCAGCGGTTCCGCTGCCCCCGGCGTACCGGCCGCATCACCAGCCGGGCCGGCGGCTGGAACCCCCCGTACGCACGACCGACGTCGACGGCGAGCTCCAACCCGACCTCGACCGGCTCGACCGGGACCGGGGGGACCTCACGGACCAGCCGGGTGACCAGGCCCTCCCAGGCCGGCCGGGCGGAACGGGCATCGGCCGCCAGCTGCGCCCGGGCCGTGAACATGACCGCCGCCGCGTGCTTGCAGTCGCGGACCACCGGACAGGTGCAGGTGGCGCGATGGCCCGTGGCGTCGGCGGCCTCCACCAGCTCGACGAGCACCAGATACCGCTTCCGGTCGCTGCCCACGATCTGGCCGCTCACGGTCAGCTGCTCGGCGTCGACCCGGACGTCCTGGACGTGGCCGTTGCGGGCGTACACCATCCCGCGCGCGAACGCCTCGTGACCGACCATCGCGATGATGGCGTCGTTGGAGAGGAGCCGGACCCACATGGGCCGGATGCTAGCTCCGGCCTACGACAGTCGTCGGTCGTCGCTCGACTCCTACCCGTCAGCGAGGTCGGCGACGGTGGCGGCGGCGCCGCGGGTGTGGAGGGAGTCGAGGGCGCGGAGATAGGCCTCGGCGAAGCGCGGTTGGTCCGCGAGGTCGCCGAAGAGGTCGGGGTCGCGGACGAAGGCGAGGGGGTCCTCGCCGTGACGGTTGGCGGCGGCGGTCCTGTCGTCGGCGATCCGGTCGACCACGGTGATGGGCTGCCCGGTCTCGTCGACGCCCTCGGCGTAGCGGGCCCAGCCGGCCACGATCGCGGCGGACACGTCGATCTCCCCGCCCGAGGCGAGGTTGGCCCTGATCACCGGCACCAGCCACTTGGGGATGCGGTCGGACGACTCGGCCGCGAGCCGGGCGACGGTGTCCCGCACCTCGGCGTTGCCGAACCGCTCGATCAAGGTGTCGGTGTAGGCCGTCAGGTCGATGCCGGGCACCGGGGGCAGTGTCGGGATCCCCTCCCGTCGCATGTAGCGCCGCAGGTAGGAGGCGAAGACCGGGTCACGGGCGGCGTCGTGGACGTAGCGGTACCCCATCAGGTAGCCGAGGTAGGCGACAGCCTGGTGACCCGCGTTGAGCAGCCGGAGCTTCATCAGCTCGTACGGCTCCACCTCCGGCACCAGCTGCACGCCCGCGTCCTGCCACGCCGGACGACCTGCGACGAACTCGTCCTCCAGCACCCACTGGAAGAACGGCTCGGCGACCACCGGCCACGCATCAGCCACCCCGAACCGCTCGCCGATCTGCGCCACGTCCTCGGCGGTGGTGGCGGGGGTGATCCGGTCGACCATCCCGTTGGGGAAGGCCACCTCGGTCTCGATCCAGGCGGCCAGACCCGGGTCCAGTGCGCGGGCGTAGGAGGTGAGGGCCCGCCGGGCCACCTCGCCGTTGCCCGGGATGTTGTCGCAGGACATCAGGGTGAAGGCCCCGACGCCGCGGTCGCGGCGGCGGCGCAGTCCCTCCACCACCAACCCGAACGTGGTGGCCGGCGGCGCCTCGCCGGTGAGGTCGGCGGCCACCGCCGGGTTGGTGAGATCGAACGCCCCCGTCGTGGGCGAGAAGTTGTAGCCCCCCTCGGTCACCGTCAGCGACACGATCCGGGTCGCCGGGTCGGCCAGGCGCTCGAGCACCGCCTCCGGATCGTCCGGGGCGAACAGGTACGCCGCGATGGAGCCGATCACCCGAGCCGACCAGGACCCGTCGGGCGACTTCTCGACCAGGGTGTAGCAGCCGTCCTGGGCGGCCATCACCTGCTGCATCCGACGGTCGCCCGGCAGCAGACCGATGCCGCAGATCCCCCACTCGTACGCCTGCCCCTGCCGCAGCAACCGGTCGACCGCCAGCGCCTGGTGAGCCCGGTGGAAGCCGCCCACGCCGATGTGCACGATGCCGATCTCGATCCGCGAGCGGTCGTAGTCGGGCAGCTGCACGTCGGGGGTGGCGGTGGCGAACGCGTCATCAGCACTCATCCACGGCACGGTAGTCCTCCGCCTTCGGGTGCCCGCACTCCCCCAGGACCCGCACTCCCCCACGTCCGGGGGTGCCGGGGCCCGTGGCAGAGTGGGAGCCGACGTCGGCGGGACGCCATCTTCGGCCTCTGTTCCCGGGGCCGTCCCACTCAACGAGGAGGATCGATGACTGAATCGACGCAGCCCAGCGAGGGCACCGACGAGCTCGAGGGTCCGGCCGACGGCGGCGCCAACGGCGTGCCCGGCATGCACGACGGCGGAGCCGACGGTGGCGCCGACAGCGGAGCCGAAGGCCCGGCCGACGGTGGCGCCGGCGGCGTGCCCGGCCAGCACGACGGCGGAGCCGATGGCGGCGCCGACAGCGGAGCCGAAGGCCCGGCCGACGGTGGCGCCAGCGGTGTCCCCGGCCAGCACGACGGCGGAGCCGATGGTGGCGCTGACGGTGGCGCCGACGGCGGGGCTGATGGCGGCGCAGACGGCAGCGTCTAGCCCGCAGACCCCGGCGCTCGCGCGCCTGATCGGGATCGACGTCGAGGAGTTCGCCCGGGAGTACTGGGGCCGGCAGGCCCTGCTGACCCCGGCCGGAGCCGCCACCACCGGCTCCGGGTTCGCCGATCTCCTCGACGCCGATGCCGTCGACGAGCTGGTCTCGGAGCGGGGGCTGCGGACACCGTTCCTGCGGGTCGCCCGCGACGGCTCGACGCTGGCCGATGCCAGCTTCACCGCGCCGGGCGGCGTGGGTGCGTCCATCGGCGACCAGGTGAGCGACGACCAGCTCGTCCGCCTGTTCGCCGACGGGGCGACCATGGTTCTGCAGGCCCTGCACCGCGTCTGGCCCCCGGTGCTCGCGTTCACCCAGCAGCTGGCCGCCGACCTCGGCCATCCTGTCCAGGCGAACGCCTACGTGACGCCGCCGCAGAACCAGGGGTTCAGCAACCACTACGACGTGCACGACGTCTTCGTGCTGCAGGTCACCGGCGAGAAGCGCTGGGTCATCCACGCCCCGGTGCACGCTTCGCCGCTCCGGCACCAGCCCTGGACCGATCGGCGCCGCTCGGTGGAGCGCCGTGCCGCCGAGACTCCCCTGATCGACACGGTCCTGCGGCCGGGCGACGTGCTCTATCTCCCGCGCGGCTTCCTGCACGCCGCGACCGCGCTCGGCGGGGTCAGCACCCACCTCACGCTGGGCGTGCACACCTGGACCCGCTACGGCGTGGCCGAGCAGCTGATCCAGCACGCGTTGCGGACGGTGGCGGGCGACCCGGAGGCCCGCAGCTCACTCCCGCTCGGCGTCGACGTGGCCGACCCCACCGCGCTGGTCGCCGAGGTCGAGCTGGTGCGCGAGAAGCTCGTCGACGCGCTCGAGAACACCGAGATCGACGCCGTCGCCGCCGCCTTCGCGCCGCTGGCCCGCGCGGGCCAGCGAGCCGCACCGGTGGGCCCCCTGCGTCAGCTGCGCGCCGCCGACGAGCTCACCGACGACACCCCCGTGACGGTGCGGGCTCATCTGGCCGGCACGCTGCACGAACGACCCGACGGCGGGCTCACGATCTCCGGCCGCGGGGGGCAGACCACCGTGACCGCCGCCGAGCGCGAAGCGTTCCTCGACTGGTGGAAGATCGGCAGTGGCACGGCCGGCGAGCTCGGGATCGGTTTGGCGCGCCGTCTGCTCCTGACCGGGCTGGCCGTCGCCGGGTGACGACGCCGACCTTCCGCTGCGCCGACGCTGCCCGGGAACGTCGCGACCCTCCGGTGGGCACCGCTCCCCTCGCGTCGTCCTTCCTGCTGATCGAGCATCCCGGACCGTGGCGCTTCGACGCACTGACCGGCGCCGGCTGGTCGACCGAGGTGGTGGCCGCGTTGACCGCGGCCATTCGCGCGAGCCGGAGCCGGCTGCTCCTCATCCGTCGGCCGGGTCGGCGGGTTCCCTCCGACCGCCGGAGCTGGGCCGTCACCCGGGTCGGTGGGACGACCACCTGGGGCAGCTGGCGACGGGAGGATGACCTGCTCGTCGCCGCAGACACCCTGGCGGGCGCGAGTTCTGCGGCTGGCGCGGTGTCCGAGGACCCGCTGCTGCTGGTCTGCGCGCACGGTCAGCACGACACCTGCTGCGCGCTCCGAGGTCGTCCGGTGGCCGCCGCCCTCGCCGCTCACTGGCCCGAGGCCACCTGGGAGTGCAGCCACGTCGGCGGTGACCGCTTCGCCGCGAACCTGGTGACGCTGCCGGACGGCACCTACTACGGCGATCTCGACGCCGGGTCCGCCGTCGACGTGGTGCGCGGCCACCTCGACGGGCGGCTCGCTGCGAACCATCTCCGGGGGTCGGTCCGCTGGCCCCCGCCGGCCCAGGCCGCCATCGGTGAGATCCACCGCCGGCACGGTCCGTACGGTCCCGGTGACGTGCGCGCCGACGGCTGGTCGACCCCTGAGCCGGGCCGCTGGCGGGTCGCAGCCTCGGCCTCGGATGGACGTCGCTGGCAGGTGGAGGTGTGGTCCCGCCGCCGCGAGGCCGCCCGGCTCACCTGCGCGGCCACGCAGGACACCTTCGCCATGACGTACGAGGTCGCTGGCGTCGAGGCGATGGATCCCGTGGGTAGGTGAGATCACGATTGTGTGAGATCACGATTGCGTAACGCCTCCGGGAGGCCGGAAGTCGAATCGTTGCGGGCCTCCGCAACTCCGCACAACGGTTTGCGCCTCAGATAGCCGGGGTATGCGCTTGCCGACTGTGCCGCGCCTGTGAACAGGCTTGCCGAGAGATTTGTGCGCGACGGACCGGAAACCCAGAAGACCTGCGCGAATCGACCCTCCGTGTGGCACGCTTAGCCCTGGCTGCTTGTCCCGGGGGCACGACGGCCACACCACCTGACGACACACCCGCCTCACCCGCTGGACTGTTGTCATCCACCACGCGGGTCAGGGGCGCCACCGGCACCCCGGGGGAGAAGTGAAGTGAGGAACGGGGCCATGAAGCGACTGCTGACCACCCTGCTGGTCGCGATCTGCGGCGCAGGATTGATGGGCACCTATCTGGTGCCGACGGCGCAGGCCGCGCCCTACACACCCAAGACCGGGGTGGTGTTCAACAACGCCGCGGGGAACAAGACCGCCGAGCGTCGGGCCCAGACGGTCTTGGACAAGACCATCTCCGCTGTCCCGGGCTGCAACCCGGCGGCCGGTTGCAAGCAACGACAGACGATCACCATGGCGATGTACCTGTTCAGCCAGAAGTCGACAGCTGACCGCCTCATCGCCGCCCACAAGCGAGGCGTCAACGTGCACTTCCTGGTAGACAACGGCGCCGAAGGCGCCCAGCTCAAGCGCCTGAGGAAGGCCCTGGGCACCAGCAAGAAGAACCGCAGTTACGTGGTGACCTGCAGCCGCGGTGGCTGCATGTCGAACTACCCGTACGCCACCATCCACGGCAAGTACTACTTGTTCTCCCAGGTGGGCGCAGCCAAGAACGTGTCGATCATCAGCTCGGCCAACCCCCACCGAGTCAACATCTACAACAGCTTCAACAACTCGCACACGATCGTCGAGGGAAGCAAGCCCGACCTCTACAACCGGCTGATGACCTACTTCAACGACATGACGACAAACCGTCAGGACCACCTCTACGGAAACAACAAGAACACGACGAACGGTCCGTTCACGCTGTACATCTACCCGCAGAGGCGCATCGTGGGCGGAAAGCAGTATCCGATCATCCAGTACCTGGACGTACTCAACACGGTGCAGTGCAGGACCACGCTGGGCAGCGGCGGTCGAACGGTGGTGCGGATGAACATGTGGGGCTTCACCAACCCGCGGATGGACGTGGCCAAGAAGCTGTGGTCGCTGCACAACGCCGGCTGCAAGGTCGACGTCACCCTCAACCGGGGCCGCGCGAGCCGGACGATCATGCGCCAGCTGCTCGCGAAATCCTCGCGCTACGGCCAGATGGTGGTCGAGGACGCCTGGCGGGACACCAACCGCAACGACTACGGCGAGCAGTACACCCACCACAAGTCCCTCATCATCAACGGCCGCTTGAAGCTCGACGGCAAGGTCGTGGATCAGCGCGTGGTCTGGACCGGGTCGCAGAACCTGACCAGCAACGGCTCGCTGTACAACGACGACATGGTCCTGCGGGTCGTCGGCACCGGCTACTACAACGCTTACAGCGCGAACTTCAGCTACATCCAGAAGAAGTCGAAGCGGCTGCGCTCCACCCCGCCGCCGATCGTGCTGAAGAGCAAGCGTGAGGACGCACGCTCGCTGACGCCCGACCAGAACGTCGAGCGCCAGGCCGAGCTCAACGAAGGCGGTTAGGCCTTCCCAGCTCCACACCTCACCGACGCCCGGTGACCCCTCGCGGGTCGCCGGGCGTTCGTGCGTCACCGACCGGAGCCAGGACACTCGCCCAGGTAATCGCTCATGTGTTTGAATGCACGCATGCGCTGGGATGCCCAACGACTCGAGAACGTGGACGATGCCGCCTCACCCCTGCCCGGCCTGCCGTCGGTGGCTAACCTCGTGCGGTCCGTCCAGACTCCCGAGTTCGCCGGTCTGACGTTCCACGAGGTGCTCGCCAAGTCCGCGCTCAACCAGGTCCCGTCCGCTGCTGCGGTGCCGTTCTCGTGGACCGTCAACCCGTACCGCGGTTGCAGCCACGCCTGCACCTACTGCTTCGCCCGGCGCACCCACAGCTATCTTCAGCTGGGCACCGGCACCGACTTCGACACCCAGATCGTGGTCAAGATCAACGTCGTCGAGCGGTTGCGCCAGGAGCTGGCCCGGGCATCCTGGCGCCACGAACCCGTGGCGCTGGGCACCAACACCGATCCCTACCAGCGGGCCGAGGGTCGCTACCGGCTGATGCCGGGGATCGTCCGCGCGCTGGCGGACTCCGGGACCCCGTTCTCCATCCTGACCAAGGGCACCACCCTGCGGCGCGACCTGTCGCTGCTGACAGCCCTGGCCGACCGGGTGCCGATCGGGATCGGGATCTCGCTGGCCCTGCTCGACGACGAGCTCCACGACGTCATCGAGGCGGGGACCCCGGGCCCGCGCGCTCGACTCTCTCTGATCCGGGCGATCGCCGACGCCGGACTCCCCTGCCAGGTCCTGGTCGCCCCGGTGCTCCCCCTGCTCACCGACAGCGACGCACAGCTCGACGCGCTGCTGGGACGGATCGCGAGCGCCGGCGCCACCAGCGCCACCGTCTTCGCCCTGCATCTGCGACCGGGCGCGCGGGAGTGGTTCTGGGCGTTCCTGGGACGTCACCGGCCCGCGCTGATCGAGCCGTACCAGGAGCTCTACGGTCAGGGCAGCTACGTGCTGCGGTCGTACGCCTCCTATCTCGCCCGCCGAGCAGCACCGCTGCTGCGCCGCCACGGACTGGCCGGACCGCAGGTGCTGCGGCTGCCGACGCCACCGCCGACTGCGACACAGCCCGCGCAGGCGACCCTCTTCTGACCGCGGGCGACGACGTGTCGGCGCCGGGACGTAGGGTCAGGGGGTGAGCAAGCTGGACGCCCAGAGGGCGATGCGCGAAGCCCGGTACGCCGCCCGGAACAGCAGCGGTCCGACCCGCCGGGAGGCAGCCGCGGGCGAGGCCGGAACTGCATCGCCGGCACGCGAGCCCGAGACCTCGACGAAGCACAAGCGGACCCCGAAGGCGGCGTCGGAGGCGGCAACAGCGCCCACCGACCAGGGTCAGCTGTGCGGTCACACCTCCATGAACGGCCGCAGCTGCACCCGGCCGGCCGGGCACAGCGAGAAGAGCCACCGCTATGGCTGAGGGGTGCGCGTCGGGTCGGGATCGGCGGTGACCGACGACCCGGCCCCTGCGACATCAGCTGTGTGCTGCTCCACGGTGAGCAGGGCAGCTCCCAACGCGACCCGCTGACCGGCGGAGACGGCCACGGCACTGACCACCCCGGCGAAGGGCGCGCGCACCGCGAGCTCCATCTTCATCGCCTCCACCGTGGCCAGGATCTGGTCGGCTGCCACCTCCTCCCCCACCGTCACCCGGACGTCGACGACGACACTCGGCATCGGCGCCGTCAGCAGCCCGTCCGCCCGGGTCGCGGCGTCCTCGCCGTCCGGGCGCGGGCGGGAGAACACGAATCGCTGGCCGTGCCAGGCGACCTCGACGTCATCGGGGCCGACCAGGACGGCCGCCGCCCCGTCCGACACGGCCCCGTCCGAAACGGCCGCTTCCGCCCCGGTCCGGCCCGCCCCGGCCCCGCGATGATCCGGCGGCACCTCGACGCGCACGTCCGCCGCCGGGTCGTGCGGGTCGGCCAGCGCCACGATGGTCGGGGCGGGCGGAGCGCCGAGACGCCAGCCGTCCGCCCGGAAGGCCCCGGCGCCGGCCCGCTCCCCGATCTGCGCGGCGAGGGCCCCGGCCGCAACCCGGCGGGCGTCGCCGCCGTCCGGGCGGGTCAACGGGGTCCGGTCCAGCCAGGCGACGTCGATCGAGGCGTCGACGTAGCGGGGATGACTCGCCAGCTCGCGCAGGAACCCGGCGTTGGTGGTCAGCCCGAGGATGGCGGTGTCGTCCAGAGCCGCCACCAGCCGACGCCGGGCCGTCTCCCGGTCCGGCCCGACGGCGATGATCTTGCCGAGCATCGGGTCGAAGTCGGTGGTGACGCTTTGCCCGCTGTCCAGGGCCTGGTCGACCCGGATCCCCGGTCCCGAGGGCCATCGGACCAGGCCGGCGGTGCCGGCCTGCGGCAGGAAGCCCCCGTACGGGTCCTCCGCGTAGACCCGGGCCTCGATGGCGTGCCCGTGCGGGCCGAGGTCGCCGACGTCGAGAGTCAGCGGCTGACCGGCCGCCACCCGCAGCTGCTGCTCCACCAGGTCGAGGTCGCCGCAGATGGCCTCGGTGACGGGGTGCTCGACCTGCAGACGGGTGTTCATCTCCAGCAGGGAGAAGGCCCCGATGTCGGCATCCAGCAGGAACTCGACGGTGCCGGCGTTGACGTAGCCGACTGCCGCGGCCAGGGCGATCGCAGCGTCGGTGATCGCGGTCCGGGTGCCGGCCGGCAGGCCGGGCGCGGGGGCTTCCTCCATCACCTTCTGGTGTCGACGCTGGGCTGAGCAGTCCCGCTCGTGCAGAGCCAGCACCCGTCCGTGGGCATCGGCCAGGATCTGCACCTCGATGTGCCGACCGCGCTCGACGTAGCGCTCGATCAGCAGGGTGTCATCGCCGAAGGCGGCGGCCGCCTCCCGGCCGGCGGCCGCGAGCGCCTCGGGCAGCTCGGCCGCGGACCGGACGATCCGCATGCCCTTGCCCCCGCCCCCGGCAGCCGCCTTGACCAGCACCGGGAACACCAGCCGGTCCGGCGGGGTGTCCAGCGCGTACGCCGGCAGCACCGGCACCCCGGCCGCCACCGCCACCTCCCGGGCGGCGTCCTTGCGACCCATCTGCTCCATCGCGCTCGCCGGCGGCCCGATCCAGACCAGACCCGCCCGCTCGACGGCCCGGGCGAAGTCGGCCCGCTCAGAGAGGAAGCCGTAGCCGGGGTGCACGGCGTCCGCCCCGCTGGCCCGGGCGGCGGCCACCACCGCGTCGACGTCCAAGTAGCCCGGGATGCGGACCGCCTGGTCGGCAGTACGGACGTGCGGCGCACCGGTGTCGGGGTCGGCGAAGACGGCGACACCGCGGATCCCCAGCCGACGGCAGGTCCGCAGCACCCGGACGGCGATCTCGCCCCGGTTGGCGACCAGCACGGAGCCGATCACAGCGGTCAGATCGTCCATGATCACATCCGGAAGACACCGTAGGCGGGTGCCGGGATCTCCACCCCGGCAGCGATCTCGAGCCCCATACCCAGCACCCGGCGGGTGTCGCGCGGATCGATCACGCCGTCGTCCCACAGCCGGGCGGTCGAGTAGTAGGGGGAGCCCTGGCGCTCGTACTGCTCCTTGATGGGCGTGGTGAACGCCTGCTCCTCGACGTCGGACCACGACTGGCCGGCGGCCTCCAGACCGTCGCGGCGCACCGTGGCCAGCACCGCGGCGGCCTGCTCGCCGCCCATCACCGAGATCCGGGCGTTGGGCCACAACCAGAGGAACCGGGGGTCGTACGCCC
Source organism: Microlunatus aurantiacus (assembly GCF_039536605.1). Lineage (NCBI taxonomy): Bacteria > Bacillati > Actinomycetota > Actinomycetes > Propionibacteriales > Propionibacteriaceae > Microlunatus > Microlunatus aurantiacus. The sequence goes on along the minus strand of NZ_BAAAYX010000002.1, from coordinate 762,864 downwards.
GTCCGCACATGGCGTAGTTGCCCGCACCGAAGGAGCCGCCGATCACCACGGTGAGCTTGGGCACCACGGAGCAGGCGACGGCGGTGACGAGCTTGGCGCCGTCCTTGGCGATGCCCGCGGCCTCGTACTCGCGACCGACCATGAACCCGGAGATGTTCTGCAGGAAGACCAGGGGGATGCCGCGCTGGTTGCACAGCTCGACGAAGTGCGCCCCCTTCAACGCCGACGCGGAGAACAGGATGCCGTTGTTGGCCACGATGCCCACCCGATGGCCCCAGATCGAGGCGAAGGCGCACACCAGGGTCTCGCCGTAGAGTCGCTTGAACTCGTGCCACCGGCTGCCGTCGACGATCCGTCGGATCACCTCACGGACGTCGTACGGGGTTCGTGAGCTCACCGGCACCACGTCCAGCAGGCCGGCCGGGTCCTCGCGCGGCTCCTCGACGGTGGCGTGATCACGATCCTGGTCCCGGCCGGCGACCGGGGGCTCGGGCAGCGTGGCGATGATCGAGCGGACGATGTCCAGCGCGTGGGCGTCGTCGGTGGCGAGGTGGTCGACCACCCCGGAGGTCCGAGCGTGCACGTCCCCGCCGCCGAGCTCCTCGGCCGACACCACCTCCCCCGTGGCGGCCTTCACCAGCGGGGGCCCGCCCAGGAAGATCGTGCCCTGCCCCCGGACGATCACCGACTCGTCGGACATCGCCGGGACGTACGCCCCTCCGGCCGTGCAGGAACCCATCACCGCAGCGATCTGCGGGATGCCACGGGCCGACAGGTTGGCCTGGTGGAAGAAGATCCGGCCGAAGTGGTCACGGTCGGGGAAGACCTCGTCCTGCAGGGTCAGGAAGGCCCCGCCGGAGTCGACCAGGTAGACGCAGGGCAGCCGGTTGGCCGCTGCGATCTCCTGGGCCCGTAGGTGCTTCTTCACCGTCAGCGGGTAGTAGGTGCCGCCCTTGACGGTGGCGTCGTTGGCCACGACCAGGCACAGCCGGCCCTCGATCCGGCCGACACCGGTGACGATGCCGGCGCTCGGCACGGCGTACTCGCCGCCGTAGAGGTCGTAGGCCGCCAGGGCCCCCACTTCCAGGAAGGGGCTGCCCGGGTCGAGCAGCCGGTCGACCCGGTCCCGGACCAGCAGCTTGCCCCGCCCGGTGTGCTTGGCCCGGGCTGCTTCGGTGCCGCCGCGACGGACCTCGGCGAGTCGCTCGCGCAGCTCGGAGACCAGCGCCACCATCGACGCGGGCGCCGACCGCTCGCCGGTGGGCTCCGACGTCATCCGGTCACCAGGGCGGGTTCGGTCTTGCTCCGGACCTCGTCCGCGCTGACCCCGGGGGCCAGCTCGACGATGATCAACGGGCCGCCGTCGGCCGGGATGTCGATCACCGCCAGGTCGGTGATGATCCGCTGCACGACGGCGCGACCCGTCAGCGGCAGCGAGCACGACTCGACGATCTTGAACGACCCGTCCTTGGCCACGTGCTCCATCAGCACGACCACCTTCTTCGCGCCGTGCACGAGGTCCATCGCGCCGCCCATGCCCTTGATCATCTTGCCGGGGATCATCCAGTTCGCGATGTCGCCGACGCGGGAGACCTGCATGGCGCCGAGGATGGCGGCGTCGATCTTGCCGCCCCTGATCATCCCGAAGGACAGCGCCGAGTCGAAGAACGACGCCCCGCGCCGGACGGTGACGGTCTCCTTGCCGGCGTTGATCAGGTCGGCGTCCTCCTCACCCTCGTACGGGTACGGCCCGACCCCGAGGATGCCGTTCTCCGACTGGAGCACCAGCTCGACGTCGTCGGGCACGAAGTTGGGCACCAGCGTCGGCAACCCGATGCCGAGGTTGACGTAGTCGCCGTCGACGAGCTCGGCCGCCGCCCGCGCGGCCATCTGCTCCCGCGTCCAGCTCATCGCGCCACCCCGGAGCGCGGCCGGACCGTCCGTCTCTCGATCCGCTTGTCCGACACCTGCGCCGGCGTCAGGGCGACCACCCGGTGCACGAAGACCCCGGGGGTGTGCACCTGGTTCGGATCGAGGGCACCGGGCTCCACCAGCTCCTCCACCTCGGCCACCGTGATCCGACCGCACATGGCGGCCAGCGGGTTGAAGTTGCGGGCGGAGTCGCGGAACACCAGGTTGCCGTGCCGGTCCCCTCGCCAGGCCCGCACGAGACCGAAGTCGGCGATGATCGCCCGCTCGAGCACGAACTCCTTCGCCCCCTCGGGGGTCTCGAAGGTCTGGGTCTGCTTGGCCGGGGAGGCGATCGCGATCGAGCCGTCGGCGGCGTACCGCCACGGCAGTCCCCCCTCCGCGACCTGGGTGCCGACCCCGCTGGCGGTGAAGAAGGCGGGGATGCCGGAGCCGCCTGCGCGCATCCGCTCGGCCAGGGTCCCCTGTGGCGTGAGCTCGACCTCCAGCTCGCCGGACAGGTACTGCCGGGCGAACTCCTTGTTCTCGCCGACGTAGCTGGCCACCACGCGTCGCAGTCGGCCCGCGCCGAGCAGCAGTCCGAGGCCCCAGTCGTCCACCCCGGCGTTGTTGGAGATGACCTCCAGCCGGTCGGTGCCCGCCTGGAAGACGGCGTCGATGAGGGTCGAGGGGATGCCGCAGAGTCCGAACCCACCGACGGCCAGCGACGAACCCGGCGCGATGTCGGCGACAGCCTCCGCGGCGGAGTCGACCACCTTGTCCACGCTGCTCCCGTCGTCGATGACCCGTATCGGCAGTCAACCCGCCCATCCCGGCCGGGTCAACCGACCCCGTCGGCGGGGCGCGGCATACTCGCCCGAGCGGCAGGACCGGCAGGACCGGCAGGATCGGCAGGACCGGCGGCAGCAGCGGCACGGCGGAGGAGGTGGGTCGGGATGCAGGTGGTGCACGCGTCCTGGTGGATCGACGTCCACGCGCCCTCGCCCGCGCTGGCCCTGTGGGCCGAGGACTCGGCCACGACTCTCACCCCCGGGCGGCGGGGCCGGCCGACCGGGAGCTCACCCCACCCGTACGCCGTCGACCAGCCAGCTCTGCTCGCCCTGCTGGGGGTGACGTCAGCCGTCGGGGCACCGGACGCGGTCGAGCTGCGGCTGCCCACCCGGGGAGCCGCGCCCCTGCCCTCGCCCGAGCTCGTCCGCGACGACGACCCGCCGTCGCGCGGTGCGGTCCGACCGGGCCGTTGGCGCGTACCTGCCCTGGTCATCGGGCCCGAGCGGGCCCACGCGGTGCTGTCGCAGCTGGATCCGGTCGCCGTCACGTGCGGCGCCTCCGTTCAGCATCTGCTCGACCTGCTCGCGTTCGCCGACGACCTGGTGGGCCGGGGTCGGTTCCTGCCGACCGTGCGGGTCGAGGGACCGTACGCCGTCTGGCGCCCGGTGCTCACCGGACCGGACACCGCGTGGGCGCGGGCCCTGGCCGCCGCCCTCCCGCCCTCGCTGCTCGCCGCCACCGTGGACCAGGACCCCCTCCCCCTCTGGTCGACCGCCGTGGACGACCTGGTCGACGGCGCCGTGCGGGCCGCGGTCGGGTCGCGCCGACCCACCCTGGGCCGACGCGGCACCGCGACCACCCGGGCGTGGTGGGCCGCTCTGACCGGTCCCGCCCGGCCGTTCGTCGCCGACGAGGGCGCCGTCACCGAGCTCGCTGCGTCCCTGGAGCGCTGGCAGCGGGACGCCCTGGCCGGACCCGTCCGGGCGTTCTTCCGACTCAACGAGCCACCACCCGACACCGACGACGACCGGTGGCAGCTCCGCTTCGGTCTGCAGACCAGCGACGAGCAGAGCCTGGTCGCCGAGGCCGAGGACGTCTGGCGGGCCGCCGGGGCCCTGCCGGGACTCGGCCGCACCGTCAGCGAGCCGCAGGAGACCTTCCTGGCCGAGCTGGGCAAGGCGGCCCGCCTCTACCCGGCTCTGGACGGCGCACTGCGGACTGCGCGGCCGGAGGCACTTGCTCTCGACGCCCAGGGGGCGCACGGTTTCCTGCGGGACGCCGCACCCACCCTGGCCACAGCCGGGTTCGGGGTCCAGCTGCCCGGCTGGTGGTCGAGACCGGCGGCGCGGGTCGGGCTGAAGGTGACCGCCACCCCCCGCGCCCAGCCGGGGGCGGTGGGCACCGCGGGTCGAGTGGGGCTCGGCGCCATCGCGGACTTCCGCTACGACGTGGCGATCGGCGACGACACCCTGACCGTCGACGAGCTCAGCGCCCTCGCCGAGCTGAAGTCGCCGCTGGTGCGCCTGCGCGGGCAGTGGGTCGAGCTCGACCCCCGGCGCTGGGAGGCGGCCCTGCGGATGGCCGGTCGGCGCGGCGAGCTCAGCGTGGCCGAGCTGGTCCGGCTCGGACTCGGGCTGGACACGGAGGACGGGGAGCTCCCGGTGACCGCGGTCGCGGCCGAGGGGTGGCTCGGCGACCTGCTGGCGGGGCAGGCGCCGGAGCGGCTGGAGGCCGGCTCCGCACCGGCGGACTTCCAGGGGACGTTGCGGCCGTACCAGCTCCGCGGCCTGTCCTGGCTGGACTTCCTCGGACGGGTCGGGATCGGCGGTGTGCTGGCCGACGACATGGGTCTGGGCAAGACGGTCCAGCTGCTGGCCTGGCTGGCGGGGAGCGCGGGCGCGTCCGCCACCGAGGGTGACGGCCGCAGCGCCGTCGGTCCGACCCTGCTCATCTGCCCGATGTCGCTGGTCGGCAACTGGCAGCGCGAGGCGGAGCGCTTCACCCCGACGCTGCGGGTGCACGTCCACCACGGAGCGGAGCGGGCCCGCGGCGACGCCTTCGCGGCGGCGGTCGCGGCCACCGACCTCGTGATCACGACCTACGCCATCGCCGCCCGCGACGCTGCCGCCCTGCGCCGGATCGACTGGGCGCGGGTGGTCGTCGACGAGGCCCAGGCGATCAAGAACGCGGCCACCCGACAGGCCACCGCCATCCGGTCGATCCCGGCCCGGGTGCGGATCGCGGTCACCGGCACCCCGGTGGAGAACCGGCTCGCGGACCTGTGGTCCATCCTGGAGTTCGCCAACCCGGGGCTGCTGGGCAGTGCCGCCACCTTCAAGAAGCGGTACGCCGAGCCGATCGAGCGTCACGGTGACGACGAGGCCGCGGCCCGACTCCGCCGGTTCACGGGACCGTTCGTGCTGCGCCGGCTGAAGACCGACCGGTCGATCATCACCGAGCTGCCGGAGAAGCTGGAGATGGAGGTGCTGACCAACCTGACGGCCGAGCAGGCCTCGCTCTACCAGGCCGTCGTGGACGACATGCTGGCCAAGATCGACGCGTCCGACGGCATCGAACGACGCGGGCTGGTGCTGGCGACGATGACCAAGCTCAAGCAGGTCTGCAACCACCCGGCGCACTTCCTGCGCGACGGCAGTCCCCTGCCGGGTCGCTCCGGCAAGCTGGAACGGCTGGACGAGATCGTGGCCGAGGTGCTGGAGGCCGGTGAGCGGGCGCTGCTGTTCACGCAGTACGCGGAGTTCGGGGCGCTGCTGCGCAGCCACCTGGCCGGTCGGTTCGGTCGGGAGGTCCTCTACCTGCACGGCGGCGTGACCAAGTCGGCCCGCGAGGCGATGGTGGCCCGCTTCCAGTCCGAGGGGGCCTGGGCGCCGCCGCTGTTCGTGCTGTCGTTGAGGGCCGGCGGCACCGGGCTGACCCTGACCGCGGCCAACCACGTCGTGCACGTCGACCGCTGGTGGAACCCGGCCGTCGAGGACCAGGCCACCGACCGGGCGTTCCGGATCGGGCAGCGACGCGCCGTCCAGGTCCGCAAGCTGGTCAGCGCCGGGACCGTGGAGGAGAAGATCGCGGCCATGATCAACAGCAAGCGCGGTCTGGCCGCCAGGATCGTCGGCACCGGCGAGTCCTGGCTGACCGAGCTGTCGACCGACGACCTGGCTGATCTGCTGCGCCTCGAGGCGGGGGCGGTGGTCGAGTGAGCGACTGGTTCCCGACCTCGCGCCCACGGGCTGTCGAGGACGGTCTGAAGGCGCGGAGTACCCGGGGCGACATCGGGACCTCGTGGTGGTCCCGACGCTTCCTGGACGTGCTCGAGTCGTTCGCCGTGGGCGGCCGCCTGGCCCGCGGCAAGGCGTACGCCCGCAAGGGACAGGTGATCTCCATCGACATCGGCGTCGGTGAGGTGCGGGCGCGGGTGCAGGGATCCCGGCCGCAGCCGTACGAGGTGACGATCGCTTTCGCCCCGCTGGAGGAGGCTGACTGGGAGCGGGTGGAGGTCGCGCTGTCCGAGCAGGCGCTGCCGTGCGCGAAGCTGCTGGCCGGCGAGGTGCCGCCGGAGCTCGAGCAGGTGTTCGCCGACGCCGGGTCGCCCCTGTTCCCGGCCGCCGCCCGCGAGCTGCAGCAGACGTGCAGCTGCCCCGACTGGGGTGTGCCGTGCAAGCACCTGGCGGCCGGCCACCTCCTACCTGCTGGCCGAGGCGTTCGACACCGACCCGTTCCTGATCCTGCGCTGGCGCGGACGCGAGCGCGACGCGCTGCTGGCCAGGCTGCGACTGCTCCGGTCCGGCGACGACACCGAGGACCCTGGCACCGCGGCCACGAGCTCCTCGGTGGTGGTCCCGATCGGCGGCACCTGGGCCGCCGTGGCCGATCTGACCTGGCCCGGGGATCGCGACGAGCGGTTCTGGCAGCCCCCGCCCCCGTTGCCGGCCCGACCGCCGGTGCTCAGCGCGGACCCCGATGTCGTCCTCCGCCAGCTGCCCGAGCCCGAGACCGCGCTCGGCGGGGCCACGCTGGCGAGCGTGCTGCGCGAGCTCTACCGTCGCGACGGCTGAGCTCTCCGACCCGGGGTGGATCCCGCGCCGCGCGGTCCCTGGCTGCGTGACGGTGGTGATCGCGCTCGTCTGCAGGAACAGCGGGATGGAGAACAGTGTCGCGACGGTGTCCGTGTCGGGCCGGGTGCCGCCTCGAACACACCCAGCCCGGTCGACCTCCTGAGGTCGGTCAGCGCAGCTGCAGCGTGGAGCGGAACGGCACCAGACCCGTCAGGTACACGCGCTGCCCGGCCGGAGTCAGGTTGCCGCCGAGGTAGGTGTACTTCTCGCCGGCATCCATCGCGATCGGTTGGCGGATCCCGCTACCGGTGCCCGGACCGAACGTGATCGTGTCGCCTCCGACGGTGTAGCTGCCCTCCCCCTCCACGAGCTGGAAGTTGTCGGCACCGGTCGCCGGCACGACGCCGGAGAGGGTGCCACCCGCCCGGAAGCAGAGCTCGATGGTCAGCGAGGTGGGTGGTCCGTCGAGATCGAAGGCGAGGTCGAAGCCGCCGGTGCCGACCTCGGTGATCGTGATGGTCGTCGCCAGCACCTTCTCGTCCTTCGGCCGGTGCGGGAAGTCCATCTTCGAGTAGAACCGTCCCTCCGACCCGAGCACGTAGGCGCCGTCCGAGCGGCGGCGCCGTTGCGGCAGCGGCAGGTGGTAGGCAACCGCCACCTCGTCCTCCAGCCGCCAGCCCCCACGCGTGCCGGTCACCCCGTCGCTGCGGAAGTGGCCGGTGCTGAAGAAGCGCGGGGACAGCCGGACGGAGTCCAGGATGGCCGCACCCGTGCGCAGCCTGAAGAACGTCGGGTTGGTGGACAGACCGGAGGCGATCTCCCGGATGCTCGTCGTCCGACCCTCGGAGTCGACCCGCCTGTCGTGCCAGTCCGTGCCGCCGAAGATCGTGGCCGTGGTGGAGCCGCGGCGCAGGGTGACCAGCTGGGACCCCGTGCTCACCTTGGTGTAGGAGGTGGGCACCGGTGTCGAGGTCGGCAGCGCGGCGGTGATGTCGGGGTACGCCAGCGCCTCGGCCAGGAACTCCCCGACCGAGTAGCCGGTGGTGGCGAAACCGGGCAGGTCCGCGGCGACCCGGTCGATGATCTGCGTGGCCACCGCGGCGAACTGGCCGTTGCGATCCCGGATGGCCAGCTCGCGGTAGTGGGTCAGGTACTTCCAGACGTGCTGGACCCCGGTCTGGTCCTGCCGCCGGGACTGGACGGTCTCCACCTCGCCGTTCGGCTGGATCCGGTAGAGGGTCAGCTGCAGGTTGCGGCGGACATCGTCGCGCAGCCGGGGCTTGTCGGCATAGCGGGCGATCGTGAGGAGGGACTTGTTGGTGACCTCGGAGGCGTAGTTGGGGCTGCGCTCGCTGTACTCGCCCTCGCTGTCGATGTCGATGCCCTCCCCCAGCCAGTCGTTGATCCGGGCCTTCAGCAGGCGGCTCGGCCACAGGTGCTGCAGATGCGCGAGCGCCTTGCAGATCTCCCAGCGGTGGTTCGGGGTGTGGACGCCTCCCTCGGCCAGGGCGGTGCCGGACTTCCGCATGATCGCGGCGTACCGGGCGCGGATCGCGGTCGTCTCCGACTGGTCGTCGTCAGCCAGGAGCACGTAGCTCAGACCCAGATCACTGATCACGAACGAGGTGTCGGGCGGGCTGTCCAGGTTGCCGACGTCGTAGAGCCCGCTGGGGTTCTGGCGTTCGGCGAGCGCACCCAGGAGGGCGTTGATCGGCCCGAGCAGGCTCGCGGCGTGGTGGTTCGCACCGCGCGGGTTCACGTACGCGCTCACCAGTCGCATCGCACTCTGGGCCAGGGCCCGGGGGCTGGCGAGCGTGTCGATCTGCGCCGCGTAGCCGGCCAGCGTGGTCGGCACCTGACGATCGTTGACCGCCGTCAGCACGTCCAGGAAACGCTCGTCGACCACCGCCGGCGGACGTTTGCCCGGGTCCCGTCGCGGTTCGGCGTGGGCCCAGTTCTCCTCGAGCACGGCACTGGCGGCGACGGCGGCCGAAGCCACCCCCACGGTGGTGATGAAATGACGGCGATCCATCCGGTTCGGCTCCTTCGAGTGTGTCCACACGGTGACGACGTGACCCCCCCGAGGAGCCGAACGACCCTGTCCGTCGACGGTCAGCGTAACCGATTGCGCGAACGGCGACCCGGCACCACACCGCTCAGAAAAGGCTTACTGCTGAGGAAGCCACTGCTCGATGGCGCCCACGACCACAGGATCCTGGGGCTCGGTGCGCGGGCGGAACCGCTTGACCTCGCCGCTCGGGCTGACCAGGAACTTCTCGAAGTTCCAGCTGATCCGGCCGGCCTTGCCGTCGGCGTCGGGGGTCTGCTTGAGCTCGGCGAACAGGGGGTGCGCCTTCTTGCCGTTGACCCGCACCCTCTCCGACATCGGGAAGGTGACCCCCCAGGTCAGGGAGCAGTACTCGGCGATGTCGGACTCCGAGCCGAGCTCCTGGAGGAACTGGTTGCTGGGGAAGCCGAGCACGACGAACCCCCGGTCGCCGTACGCCTGCTGCAGCGACTCCAGCTGCTCGTACTGCGGACTGAGCCCACAGCGGGAGGCGACGTTGACCACCAGGGCCACCCGCCCCTCGGTCAGGGCGCCGAAGGTGGTGTCCTCACCGGCGAGGGTGGTGATGGGGATGTCGGCCAGAGCCATGGGTGAAGCCTTTCGTCGTGGACGTCACCCCCACCGTAGGCGCGGGTCGGTGAGCCCGGACCCGCGCGGGCGTCGGGCCTGGACGTGGCCCGCCGACGGCACGTGTGAGAACGTTAACCAGACCATCGACGAGGAGGGCCAGCACAAGATGAGCGACGCCGCGAGCATCCGGCAGGCGATCACCGAGGGCCGCACCGCGCTCGGTCTCGAGCTCGGCTCGACCAGGATCAAGGCCGTCCTGATCGGAGCCGACCACGCCCCGCTGGCCACCGGCGGGCACGCCTGGGAGAACCAGTTCGTGGACCGGCGCTGGACCTACTCGCTGGAGACGGTGCGCACCGGGATCCGGGCGGCGTACGCCGCACTGGCCGCGGACGTCGCCGAGCAGCACGGCGTCACGCTGGAGACGGTGGGCGCGATCGGGGTCTCGGCGATGATGCACGGCTATCTCGCGCTCGATGCCGACGGTGAGCTGCTCACGCCCTTCCGGACCTGGCGCAACACCAGCACCGGTCCCGCGGTGGAGGCGCTCAGCGAGGCGTTCGCGTTCAACATCCCCCACCGCTGGAGCATCGCCCACCTCTACCAGGCGGTGCTGGACGACGAGGAGCACGTGGGCTCCGTCGCCCACCTGACCACCCTCGCGGGGTGGGTGCACGAGCAGCTGACCGGTGAGCGGGTGCTCGGGGTGGGGGACGCCAGCGGCATGTTCCCGATCGATCCCGACACCCGCGGCTTCGACGCGGCGATGATCGCCACCTTCGACGACCTGGTCGCCGATCGCGAGCTGCCGTGGCGGGTGGCCGACCTGCTGCCCACGATCAAGGCGGCGGGCGACCCGGCCGGGGAGCTGACCGAGTCGGGGGCCCGGCTCCTCGACCCGACCGGGGTGCTGCGGGCCGGTCCCCCGCTGTGCCCGCCGGAAGGGGACGCCGGGACGGGCATGGTCGCCACCAACTCCGTGGCTCCGCGGACGGGCAACGTCAGCGCCGGCACCAGCATCTTCGCCATGGTGGTGCTCGAGCACCCCCTGTCCCGGGTGCACCACGAGCTCGACCTGGTGACCACCCCGGCCGGCGACCCGGTCGCGATGGTGCACTGCAACAACGGCGCGAGCGAGCTGAACGCGTGGGTCGGGCTGTTCGTCGAGTTCGCCCGGGCGATCGGCGCCGATGCGGACACCTCGTTGGTCTTCGAGACGCTGTTCCGCGCCAGCCTGTGGGGTGAACCCGACGGCGGCGGGCTGCTGGCCTACAACTACCTGTCCGGGGAGCCGATCACCGGGCTCGAGGAGGGTCGGCCACTGTTCCTGCGCACCCCCGACAGCACCTTCGACCTGGCCACGTTCATGCGCACCCAGCTCTTCGCGGCGCTGGCCACCCTGCGGATCGGGATGGACGTGCTGACCGAGGACGAGGCGGTGGGGCTGGACCTGATGTACGCGCACGGCGGGCTGTTCACGACCAAGGGCGTCGCCCAGAAGTACCTGGCCGCCGCTCTCGACACCCCGGTGTCGGTCGGCGACACCGCCTCCGAGGGCGGGGCCTGGGGCATCGCGGTGCTGGCCGCCTTCCTGGCCCGGCGGACCCCGGAGCAGAGCCTCATCGACTACCTGTCCGAGGTGGTCTTCGCCGACGCCGACCTGGTCACCGAGCGACCGCAGGCCGGCGACGTCGCCGGCTTCGACGCGTTCCTGCGGCGCTATCTGGCGGCCCTCCCGGTCCAGCGGGCCGCCGTCGAGTGCAGCTGACCTGACAGACTCTGATCATGCTGCTCGAGCTCACCGACAGGGTCGTCGTCATCACCGGCGCCGGCCGCGGCATCGGCCGCACCATCGCGGAAGCCTTTCTCCGGGAGCGTTCCCGGGTGGTCGCCCTCGACGTCAGCACCGAGGCGCTGACCTGGTTCGAGGATGCGCGCGAGCAGGCGGGACTGAGCGGCGGAGCGTACGCCTGCGACGTGTCCGACACGGCCTCGGTGACCAGCGTGATCACGGAGGTGGTCACCGAGCACGGCCGGATCGACGTGCTGATCAACAACGCCGGCGTGATGGGCGAGGGTCTCGTCTCCGAGATCGACGACGCGACCTGGGACCGCTGCTTCGACGTCAACGTCGGCGGTGTCTTCCGGATGTGCCGCGCCGTCGCCCCGGTCATGAAGAGCCAGCGCTCGGGGCGCATCATCAACGCCGCCTCGTTCGCCGCCATCGTGCCGAGTATCGGCAGTGCCGCGTACGCAGCCTCCAAGGCGGCCGTGGTGCAGCTGACCCGCACCCTGGCCGGCGAGCTCGGACCGTGGAACATCACCGCGAACGCGTACGCGCCGGGGATGATCCCGAGCGGCATCAACACGTTCGCCGAGATGGACCCGCAGGCGCAGGGACGGCTGCTGGACACCCTCACCCTGCGGCGCTGGGGCGAGGCCGAGGAGGTCGCCGACCTGATCTGCTTCCTGGCCAGCGACGCGTCCCGCTACATCACCGGCACCCTGGTCGACGTGAGCGGCGGGAAGCTCGCCACCCAGCTCCCCCAGCGGGGCTACGAGATCGCCGGCCTCGACGCGTGACCGGCGAACGGTCGGAGCCGGCCGCCGCCGGCAGGGTGCTCTGGGTCACCGGCGCGGGCAGCGGGATGGGCCGCGCCGCCGCTGTCGCGGCGGCCCCCGGTCGCCGGGTGGCGCTCAGCGGCCGCCGACCCGAGCCGCTGGCCGAGACCGCTGCCCTGGTGGAGCGGGCCGGCGGAGAGGCGTTGGTGCTGCCCCTGGACGCGCGCGAACCGACGGCGGTGGCCGACGCCGCCCGGACCATCCGCACCGACTTCGGCGGGGTCGACGGCCTGGTCCTCGCGGCCGGGCTGAACACGCCGAAGCGGACCTGGGCCGACCAGTCGATGACGGAGCTCGAAGACGTCGTCGCCACCAACCTCACCGCGGTGGCTCGGCTCGTGCACGAGGTGCTGCCGGACCTGCGGTCCCGCAGCGGTGGTCAGGTCGTGGTCGTCTCCTCGTACTCGGCCTGGCGGTTCACGCCGTACGCCGGAGTCGCCTACAGCGCGAGCAAGTCGGCGCTGGCGGCGCTGTGCCAGACGATCAACGCCCAGGAGGCCGGCTCCGGCGTCCGCGCCTGCCACCTCTGCCCGGGTGACGTGAACACCGACTTCCTCCGGCTCCGTCCCGTGGTGCCCGGAGCGGCCGCACGCGAGGTGATGCTGAGTCCGGAGGACGTGGGTCGCGCGGTCCGGTTCGTGCTCGACTCACCCCCGCACGTCCGCATCGACGAGCTGGTCATCAGCCCGGTCACCCAGACCTGAGGCGGCGGCGCGAGTCGGTCCGCGCCCCCGGGTCCGGTTTCAGGCCCCCGGTCCGCGTTCCGGGCCCCGGTCCGCGTTTCAGGCCCCCGGTCCGGGGTACGGAGCCACCGGCGTCGGCCCGGCGCTGGGATGCGCCATCCCAGGAGCTGACAGTGACCGAACCCACCCGTGACTCCGACGTCATCGACCTGCTGACCACCGACCACCACGAGGTGCTGGGTCTGTTGACCGAGATCAGGACGTCCACCTCGCCCGAGCGACGCCGGGAGCTGGCCGACGTGGTGATCGGTGAGCTGGTCCGGCACTCGGTCGCCGAGGAGATGTTCGTCTACCCGGCGATGCGCCGGCACCTGCCCGACGGGGACGCGGCGGTGGACCACGACGTCGCCGAGCACCAGCAGCTGGAGAAGCTGATGAAGGACTGGGAGGCGGCCGACGACGCGGAGTTCGACCGGGTTCTGGACGAGCTGGAGGCGGTGCTGCGCGACCACGTCGACGACGAGGAGAGCGAGCAGTTCCCGCAGCTGCGGGACCACATCCCGCACCGCGAGCTGGTCGGCCTGGCCGCGAAGGTCGAGGCGGCCAAGAACGTGGCGCCGACCCGCCCGCACCCGCTGGCGCCCAACAACGCCCTCTTCCACTTCGTCGTCGGTCCGGGCGTCGGGCTGGTCGACCGGCTGCGGGACGCGTGGTCCGGTCGATCCGACCGCGCGTAGCGGGCACCGGCCCACCCTCCGATCGCCTGTTTGATCTCCGCGGCTCGGGGTACACGGTCGACGGTCGGTGACCCGACCCTCGTGTCGTCGCGCCCTCGCGCCGGTGACCACGAGCTCCGTTCGATCAGGAGGGTGTGGATGGCCCAGGCCGGCAGCTCCACCGCGACAGAACCCGTCCGGGGTCGACCCGCCGACCCGGGACCGGGTGCCCGACGACCGCGGCGCCTGACGGCGTCGCGGCGCGAGGCGATCGCCGGCCTGCTGTTCATCTCCCCCTGGATCGTCGGCTTCTGCGTCTTCACCCTGGGCGCGATGATCTACAGCCTGGTGATCTCCTTCAGCACCTACAACCTGGCCCGCAACCGGATCCGCCCGGCCGGCCTCGACAACTACGCGAACCTGTTCGCCGATCCCAAGGTCGCGATCTCGCTCAAGAACACCCTGTTCTACGCGGTGATGGCGGTGCCGCTGGAGATCGTCTTCGCCCTGTGTCTGGCGCTGCTGCTGAACCAGGTGGGTCGCGGAGCCGGTCTCTTCCGCACCATCTACTACCTGCCCAAGATGACCCCGGCGGTCGCCACCGCCTCGATCTTCCTGCTGCTGCTCAACGGCAACACCGGTGCGGTGAACAGCTTCCTCGGCGTGTTCGGGATCGAGGGACCGCAGTGGCTGGTCGACCCCGCGTGGGTCAAGCCGTCGATCGTGCTGATGACGCTGTGGGGGGTGAGCGGCACCATGGTGATCTTCCTGGCCGCCCTGAAGAACGTGCCGCAGGAGCTCTACGAGGTCGCCTCCCTCGACGGCGCCGGACCGTGGCGGCGCTTCCGCCACGTGACCCTGCCGATGATCAGCAGCGCGGTGTTCTTCAACGTCATCGTGCTGACCATCGCGGCCCTGCAGGTCTTCGACCAGGCCTATCTGCTGTTCTGGCGGGACCAGAGCAACGCGTCGCCGGAGGCCTCGCTGTTCTACGGCGTCTACCTCTACCTCCAGGCGTTCCGTGAGTTCGACTTCGGTTTCGCCTCGGCCATGGCCTGGTTGCTGTTCGTGATCATCATGGCCATCAGCGTCGTGCAGATGCGGGTCGGCAACCGGTTCGTCTACTACGAAGGGGGTCGGTGACGTGTCCACCGCCAGCTCATCCGCGGCCGCCCAGGCCGCCGGCCTGGGCTCTGTCGTCGAGCCCGGGACCGTCGAGCGGGTCGCGGGCGACCGGCCCCGGAAGCCCCGCACCTCCCGACGCTGGCCCCGCACCGTCGGCTCGGTGATCATCGGCGCGCTGCTGATCGGCTTCTCGTTGCTTTTCCTGTATCCCCTGGTGTGGTTGCTGGCGGCCAGCTTCAAGCCGCGCGGTGAGGTCTTCGACAACCGCCTGATCCCCGAGACGTTCACCCCACAGAACTACATCGAGGTCTGGGACCAGCTGCCGCTGCTCAGCTGGGCGGCCAACAGCCTCGCGATCGCCCTGCTGGCGGCGACCCTGGTGGTGCTCTCCAGCGCGCTCGTCGCCTTCGGTTTCGCCTACTTCCGCTTCCCCGGCCGCAAGGTCCTCTTCGGGCTGGTGCTGGCCACGATGATGCTGCCGGGCGCGGTGACGATGGTGCCGCAGTACCTGATCTGGCTGAATCTCGGGCTGGTCGGGACCTGGGTCCCGCTGTTCGGAGCCAACCTGTTCGGCTCGGCGTTCTACATCTTCCTGCAGCGACAGTTCTTCCTCGGTCTGCCCCGCGAGCTGTTCGAGGCGGCCCGGGTGGACGGGGCCAGCTATGTCGGCATGTTCCGCCGGATCGCTCTGCCGCTGTCGGTCCCGTCCCTGGTGATCATCTTCCTGTTCGAGTTCCAGGCCAGCTGGAACAGCCTGCAGGCGGCGCTGATCTACCTGAACGCGGGCTCCGTCGAGGGCTTCACGGTGCCGCTCGGGATCTCGTACGCGATGACGAAGTACAGCCCGACGGCCGGCGGCCAGGGCGACTACCAGTACGTGATGGTGGCGGCCCTGCTCGTCACGCTGCCGATGCTGGTGATGTTCGCCTTCGGCCAGCGCTACTTCGTCGAGGGCGTGGCCACCCAGGGGCGGAAAGGCTAGCGGTCGACGTCGGCTGCACCCCCTCCGCCCGGCTGCACCCCCTCCGCCGGGCTGCACCCTCTCGCCGCAGCCGCACCCGCTGCTGAGGGTGCACAGACGGCTGGCGGGTGCAGCTGCCACGTCCGGGAGTCGCCGCCCGGCCGCAGGCGCAGGAAGGCCCGGTCCCCCGAGGAGAACCGGGCCCCCTTGGGCGCTCGCCGCGCTCAGCCGACGATCTTGTCGTACGCCCGCGTCGAGGCCGCCTGCGCATCGGCCAGCGCCTGCTCGGGCGACTTCTGGCCGAGCAGCGCCGAGCTGACCGCGTTGTTCAGCTCGCTCTGGATCGTCTGCCCCGCCGGCGAGGTCCCCAGCGACTTCCCGGCGGCCACCACGTCGTAGTAGGTCTGGATGGTCGCGTCGATGCCGGCGTTGCCGGTCGGCTTGACGAACTTCGCCTTGATCGCCTGATCGGCGGCGGGCGACCCGGTGAACAGCCCCGCGTTCACCCCGCCCTCCTTCTTCAGCGTCGCGGCGCGGGCATCCCCGGCAGCCATCCAGGCGTCCTCGGTGACCAGGTTGACCATCCAGGCGCATGCGGCGTCAGGGTTCTTCGCCTTGGCCGGGATGACGAACGACGAGCCACCGCTGACGGCGAACGGCTGGCCGTCCTGGTCCTTGAAGGGCGTCGCCCCGAGCTCGACCTGCTCGGCGTACGGGCTCAGCACGTTGACGTACCACTGGGCGTCGACCTGGGCCGCCACCTGGTCCTTGACGAACTGGTTGCCCTTGCCGAAGAAGTCGAACGAGTCCGAGAAGCTCTTCACCTTGGCGAAGCCCCCCTGGGCGTCGGTCAGCTGCTTGAGGAAGGCGAGGGCCTTGACGTTGGCCGGGTCGTCGAGCGCCGGCTTTCCCTGGTCGTCGACGAGGCGCCCGCCGGAACCCAGCACCCACAACGGTGCCTGTCCGGTCGCCACCGGATCGAAGCCCAACCGGGTTGGCTTGCCGCCGTCTTCGCGGTAGAGCTTCTTCGTCGTGGCCACCAGCTCGTCGGGCTTGGACGTGTCGATCTGCGCGGCGTCGACCCCCGCGGCCTTCAACGCCCGCTGATTGAGCATGATCGCGGCGGGCTGGAAGAACTGAGGCGCGGCCCAGAGCTTGCCGTCGTAGGTGACGTCAGCGGTCACCGACGGGTAGAACTGCGTCGCCGGGTCCATCCCCCACGCGCTGAAGCACGCGTCCACCGGCAGGATCAGGTCCTGCGCGGCGTACGTCGCGACGAACTGACGGTCCATCTGGACCACGTCCGGGACGTCACCGCTGGCCAGGCGGGTGGTGAGCTTCTGGGCGTCGAAGCCGGTGGCGTCGAGCTTCACCGTCACGTCCGCGAGCGTGGACGCGGCGTGGTCGAGGCGGGCCTGACCCACGTCATCGGCGTTGTCGAACCCCCACGCGTTCAGCTCCCCGCTCGGGTTGGTGGTGAACTGCGGCTGGTCCTCGGACTGGCTGTCGGGATCGGCCCCGCCGCCGCAGCCGGCCACCATCACGAGGGCGGCCACTGCTCCGGCCGCCACCCCCCATCGTCGCTTCATGTCGTCTCCACGGTCAGGCCCCGGACGCGCCGGGTCACGAACGGAGTCTGCGGCCGCAGCTCCGTGTCGTCCGTACCCGAAGCTCCGCCGGCCAAACCGCGGGCGAGAGACGGTCCGGGTCGATCGACTGACCAGGGCCGGCCGGTCCGGAACCTCGCACAGCCGAATCCGGCCACCCGGTCGTGCGAGCGCCGGCCGACCCGGGTGCTCCTCGACGGCGACCTCCCCGCGTCAGCGCCTTCCCCGACGACCCAGCGCCGACGCGGCTGCAGCAGTAGCCTGAGCCCGTTCCGCGTGTCGCGCAGAGAGGCGGGTCCCGTGACATCCGACGATGCTCGACTCGCGGACGTGATGGCCGCCGCCGCGCGCGAGATGCACGCTCCGACCACCACGTCCGAGGTCTTGAACCGCCTGGTCCACGTAGCGGTGCGCGCAGTTCCCGGCACCGAGTTCGCCGGGGTCTCGGTCGCCGATCGCTCCGGTGTCCATACGCTCGCGTCCACGGGGCCCGTGGTCGACGAGCTGGACCGTGCCCAGTACGAGCTGAACGAGGGACCGTGTCTCGACGCCATGCGCCAGGGCGGCGCGGTGGCGGTCGCCGACATGCGGGTGGAGGGGCGGTGGCCGCGCTTCGCCCGGCGAGCTGTCGGGCAGGGCGTCCTGTCCCAGCTCGGCATCGAGATCTACCGAGACCGCTCGGGTGTGGGTGGACTCAACCTGTACGCGAGCTCACCCTTCGCCTTCGACGAGGGAACCCGACACGCGGCTGAGGTGTTCGTCGTCCACGCAGCTCTCGCCCTGGACAAGGTCAGGACCACCTCCGACCTCACCACCGCCCTCCAGCACCGGCAGACCATCGGTCAGGCCGTCGGCATCACGATGCAGCGGTACGGCATCGACGAACACGCAGCCTTCGACTACCTCGCTCGGATCTCGCAGAACAGCAACATCAAGCTGCGTGACGTCGCCCGCCGGGTCGTCGACGACCTCACCGGCGCCGTCCGCTCGGGCCATCCGTGCCGACCCGCGGGCACCCTCGTCCGGCGGGTCACCGTCGACGCTCCCCACCCGCCCCCAGCCGCCGAATCAGGACCGGCACCGCGGCGGCCAGCACGATGAGGACCATAAGCGCAGCAGCCGAGATCACCCCGACCGTCCGACCGACGGCCACGTCCAGGACGAACAGCACCGTTCCCACCACGATCAGCGCGACCCCGGCCAGCTGCAGCCGCAGGGCGTAGTGACCCACCGTCACCACCGAGACCTTCAGGTGGAGTCGGAAGAGTGAGCGGTGGAGGTTCACCGGGGTGAGACCGAGGACGATGGTCACCCCGGCCAGGATCACCAGCCCGACGTAGACCCCCCGCTGGAAGGTGTCGAGGGACGCGAACCGCGGCTGGAACGCCAGGGTGAGGAGGAATCCGCTGAGGATCTGGGTGCCGGTCTGCGTCACCCGGAGCTCTTGCAGGATGTCGTTCCAGTTGCGATCCATCCGTTCGTTCTCGGTCTCGTCGCGACCGTCCCGCGGGTCCACGTCCATCATCTCCACCTCCAGTCCGATCATGCTCCAGATCCACCCCGGTCGGGCGCGTTCGCGACTCCTCACCACGGCCGGAGGCGGCCGTGCGATCGAGCAGAACCCGAAGATCCGTGGGTGCCGATGTTTACCTTCGCCGTAACGGGTTACCAGTGAGCAGCACCACATCGACAGAGCTGCGCCGCAGTTCTCAGCAGAAGGAGAAGCCGATGACTCAGTCCCCTCTGGGCCACGATCCGAGCCAACCGGGCCCCTTCGACGGCCCCGGGCCCGGTGAGCCCGACCTGCCCACCACCCAGCAGGACCTGACCACGACACAGGGTGCCTCCGTGCCCGACGACCCGGCGGTGACCGGGACGAGCTCGTCGTACGCCGACGAGAGCTTCTCGAGCGAGCCCACCTTCGCGGGCGGGTCCTTCGACGACAGATCGACAGGCCTCGGCGGGACGACCGCTGGCGGCATCGGCGGACCTGGTTCGTCCTCGTCGGACTCGAAGACCGACACCGCCAAGAGCGAGGCGAAGCAGGTCGCCGGCACGGCGGTCGACTCCGGCAAGCAGGTGGCCCAGACGGCCAAGGAGGAGGTCGCGAACGTGGCGGCCGAGACCAAGCAGCAGGCCGCGTCGCTGTTCGACACGGTGCGCACCGAGGCGAGTCAGCAGGTGTCGACCTCGCAGGGCATGATCGCCGAGGCGCTGCACGGTCTGGCGAGAGAGCTCGGCAGCATGGCGTCGGCGAGCGAGGAGTCGGGACCGCTGACCGACCTGGCCCACGAGGCCTCCCGCCGGGGCGGCGAGGTCGCGCACTGGCTGCAGGACCGCGAGCCGGCCGACGTGCTGGACTCGGTCCGGACCTACGGCCGCCAGCACCCGGTGGCGTTCCTGGCACTCTGCGGACTCGCCGGCGTGGTGGCGGGGCGGCTCACCCGGAGCGCGGTCGCCACCCGCACGAGCCTGGACTCCAAGGACGACAGCCGTACGGGGCACTCCGACCAGCTCCGGAGCAGCTACGTCACCACCCCGGTCACCCGGCCCGTCGCCGACCCGGTGTCGGCACCGGTCTCGACCGGGGTCTACGGCGGCTCCCTGGAGACCACCGCTCCGGCCGACCCGTACGACCGTCCCCCGGCCGGCCCCGGCTACGTGGGCCCGGCCGGCTCGCTCGACGACCCGAACGGTGATCTGACCCGATGACCACCACACCGCATCCGGATCGCGCCGACTCCGTGGCCGCGGCGGCCCGCGAGGGCTACGCCGCTCCCCGTTCGCCGCTGGCGGCCGAGGACGGTCGCAGCCTGGGCTCCGTGCTCGGTGACATCACCGCCAACATCTCCACGCTGCTGCAGCAGGAGGTGGCCCTGGCCAAGGCGGAGCTGCGCCAGTCCGGCACCCAGGCGGGCAAGGGCCTCGGCCTGTTCGTCGGCGCCGGCGTGGCAGGTCTCCTGCTGCTGGTGTTCATCTCGGTGAGCGCCTGGTGGGGCCTGGGGCAGTACATCGAGAACCAGTGGTCGGCCCTGGTGGTCGCCGCGGTCTGGGCGATCATCGCCCTGATCCTGTTCACGGCCGGCAAGGCCGAGCTGAAGCGTGTCCGTGGTCTTCCGACCACGGCCGAAACCCTGGGCAAAGTCCCGCCGGCCCTCAAGGGCCATGAGGAGGAGAACCGATGAGCCAGAACGATCCCGAGGTGCTGCGGGCTGAGATCGAGCGGACCCGCGCCGAGCTGAGCAACAACGTGGACACCCTGACCGACACGGCCAACCCGAAGAACATCGCGCACCGCCAGGCCGACAAGGTCAAGAGCGCGGCTCGTGGAGTGCGTGAGCACCTCATGGGCGCTCCGGACGACCCCTACGACGCAGGCACCCTGGGCGACCGGCGCGACGCCGTCCAGGACAAGGTGGGCGCCGTCCAGGACCGAGCGGCCGGAGCCCTCGACACCGTGGCCGACGCACCGGCGCAGGCCAAGCGCAAGACGCGGGGGAACCCGCTCGCGGCTGGTCTGATCGCCTTCGGCGTCGGCTACCTGATCTCCTCGGCCATCCCGAGCAGCGAGCGGGAGCAGGAGGCGGCGAGCCGCCTCCAGGAGAAGGCCGCTCCGCTCAAGGAGAAGGTCAGCGAGGCCGCGGGTGAGGTGGCCGAGCGGCTGCGGGAGCCTGCCCAGGCGGCCGCCGCGTCGGTCAAGGACGCGGCCACCGAGGCCGTCTCGAACGTCAAGGACGAGGGCGTCTCGGCCAAGGACGACGTCCAGGGTCAGGTCCGCGACTCGGCCGACACGGTCAAGGGAAGCGCCACCTCCTGACCCCGATCAGCGCCGGTGGGTCCGTGGCCCGCCGCCTCGGGTCCACCGGCGCACTCAGGGTGGTCGACGACGACGTCGGGAGATTCGTCTCGATCACCCGATGATGTCGCCTGACACCAGAGCGCCGC